>BPTO01000025.1 GCA_023705985.1 Candidatus Heimdallarchaeota archaeon
ATCCGTATGGCTTTAATATTGAAATTTTTTATGATATTTACAGTAGAATGAGGAGCTATAAAGGTTAATGTTTGGATTTCTTTTTTTGTTAGTGCTTTTCCTTTTATCTTAACTACATCTTTCACTTTCATTTTTATCGATGGAACTCTCATCGCTAGAGCTACAACATATGGATAATTTGAATCGATACCTAGAACTTCAAGAACTCTCAAAGATTTTCCTGGAGGGATTCTATCAATAACTGTGCCATTCTCAATTTTAGCCACCGTAAGTATTTTCTCCTCAATATTCGAAAACTCATTCACCATTATTCAACTCCTAATAATTTCAATATTAAAGCCATACGGATCCACACACCATTTTTCGCTTGTTCAAAATAGCGAGAGTATTTCAATTTATCAACATCATAATGGATTTCATCTACACGAGGAAGAGGATGCAAAATGATGAAGTGATCTTTAACATCTTGCAAAGTTTCAGGAGTAATTTTATAAGAATTTTTCAATCTTTCATAATCTATTGGATCAAGAAATCTTTCTTTTTGAATTCTTGTAACGTATAAAGCATCTAAAGTTTCAAGTACTTCATGGAGGTTTTCTGTTACTAAGTAATCACTCTTAGCATTATTCAATCTATTTTCAACGTTGCCTCTTATTCGTAATGTTTTTGGCGATATTAGATTAATCTTAATATTATCGTACTTGATTAGTGAATATAGCAAAGAAGGTATTGTTCGCCCATATTTTAAATCACCAAGAAAGCCAATATTAAGATCATCAATATTATCAAATTCTTTCTTAAGAGTATAAAGATCCAAAAGCGCTTGAGTTGGATGTTCTTGTGTTCCTGTTCCACCTGAAATTATTGGAATCGTTGAAACTTGCTTAGCAATTTCACCTACACCTTCCATATAATGCCTCACAACCGCAATATCTGCATAATGATTAACCATTCTTATCGTATCGGCAATACTTTCACCTTTAGTTGCACTACTATCTCTTGAACTAGTAAATCCGAGTATCTTTCCCCCAAGCCTTAACATTGCACTTTCAAAAGACAACCTAGTTCGAGTACTTGGTTCAAAGAACAAATTACCTAGAATTCTCCCTTTACAAACCTCAGAATAATCTTTTGGATTGTTTTCAATCTTTTTCGCTAAATCAAAAAGATTTTCAATGTCTTGTTTAGACAATTTTCTTGTAGTGAAAAGATGTTGTATCAAATTACTTTTCATAACTTTTCTAACAATGGTTCTTGATTAGTTTTATAAAAATTTGTTTGAGCAATAAAATATGGGAATTATGATAATAATTCCCTGGAAAGAGCTAGAATTGCATCTGCATTCTTTGTAGGAAAAGATTTCCGTTGTTCAAGAATTTTAAGTCCAGTATTCAAAGTAGATAAATCACCATTAGATATTATTTCATTATTATCTCCCTGGATTTCTACTTGTAAGTCGGGTGATGTCGCAAGAATAGTTTCAAGCGGATGCTTAAGAAAAGATAAAACCTCCACTGCCATACAATCGAAGCCTATTCTACTGTTCATACTTTTAATGGAATGAGAACGTGGTTTCTTCATTTTGTTTGGTATTGAATAAGGTGGTAGAACAGTATATGAAAGTTTATTGCTTGCTTTATACTTGCAAATTGCAACTGGAACATTGATTGTCACTATTCCTTCAGCTTCCGATGCACCAAGTAAGTCTCCAGATAAAGAATAATCAGAGACGATTACATAATTACTTTGTATTTGTTTTTTGTATAAGCTTCTATTGACATTGAATTTCTTTAAGAGGTTCTCTGCATCACGAATTTCGGTTTCTTTTTCGCTAAGTTCTGTATTTTTCTCATTTTCAATATCAGGAATTTGTCTCTTTAAGTCTTCTTTATATGTACTCATCTTATCAGAAACATTTCTCTTATCAACTTCAGATTGTTGACCAATATCAGAAAACTCCATTTTCCTATACTCCATATCAGAAAGAGTACTATTTACACCTACACCAAAAGATTGTGTATCATCTTGAATCTCTCTAAGAGTTCTAACAATACCTTCAATTTGATCAACTGTTGTGACTTTTTCAATTCTAGATTTAAGTTGATCGTATGATTCTTGTAGAGAAACTAAATCTTTTTTGAGCTGATTCCATCTTGTGTTTTCTGTTATATCATTTAACAATTCTTTCTTTTCTTTCGCAGAATCTTGGTCGATCAGCTTCTTTTCTGCATCTTCTTCCTTATTTATTTCTTGTATTTTCGTATTGATTTCTTCTTTTCTCTCTTTCAAAATCGCTTGATATTTTGTGTTAACTTGCTCTTTATCTTTCTTCTTCTGTACAATTACCTTCTCAAAATATTGTTCTACATCATCCATCATTTTATTTATCAGAGACTCCAATTCAGTCTCTGTAACAACATATTTGCTCACAGTTTGAATTTCTCTTTTGATATTTTCTCGCGTTACTAGAGGATGAATTTTCTTATATTTAGAATCTGTTCTAGAAGAGTGTTGTGTAATTAATTTTGCTAATCCTTCAATCGATTTTCTAACAAGCGCTCCGCTAATTTCTAAATGATACACTTGTTTGGAGGTCATTTCTTTTTCTATTGCTCTATACTGTTCTTCAAGAGAGTTATATTTTGTATTAAGAACCTTTTTTATGTCTGTTACATCAGGAATTTTACTAACTGATATCTTATTTTTCTGTGTTTGTAGTGCATTTATAGCGAGGTAATTACCTTCGTTTATCTTTACCGCAAAAAAGGGTACATAACAGCTATATATCCCTTCTAATTTTGCTTTCTTAGGTGTGCTGTCTAATGCAAACCCTACAATGGAAGCATAATCTATCTGCGATGCTTCATCCCCTGAAAACTCAGAACTAACTAATTTCAGAAATACTTCATTTGGCATTTTACTAACTCCTAAAAGCTTATTTGTCCATCATGAATTTTTATGATTCGATCAGCAAATTTCCTTAAATCCATATTATGCGTAGCAATGACCACTGCTGCTCCTTCTCTAGAGATTATCTTCATCTGTCTCATTATCTGGTTACCACTATCACTATCAAGATTACCTGTCGGTTCATCAGCAAAAACTATTCGTGGTTCTTTACTTAGAGCTCTACAAATCGCTACACGTTGTTGTTCTCCACCACTCAATTGGTCTGGATAAGCATACTCTTTGTCTATTAAACCAACCTTACGTAATAATTTAATAGATTTTTCTCGTATCTCGGAGGAGGGTATACGTGATGTATATAAGCTTGACTCAACATTTTCAACAGCTTTCAATGTCGGAATCAGTTCCCAAGCTTGAAATACAAAACCTATATTATGCCTTCGGTATGCTGTAAGCTGTTTCTCGTTCCAAGCTGTAATATCGATGAAATTTGACGATTTCTTTCTACTTGATTCTTCTTTACTTTTCTTGTTTTCTATTATTTTGAAACCTTCTCCTGCTCGAGAAGTATTGAAGAGTATTTTCCCTTCTGTAACTGTATCAAGACCTGAGAAACAATTTAGTAAAGTTGTCTTTCCTGAACCACTGGGGCCAATAATCATTAGAATTTCTCCTGCATTTATTTCGAGAGAAACTTTATCTAATGCTCTTACTATTTCGGATCTTCCCCTTTTATAGATTTTTGTCACTTTTTCAGCTTTAATTATTTGATCACCCATTTTGTCACCTACCTACCTTTAAAGAGAATTACTGGGCTTACTCTAACGAAGGAGAAACTCGATAAGAACAAACCTGGTAATGTTAATCCTACAACTATTCCAAACGATATTAAGAGTGTCCAGAGATTCAGAAGCTGATTAGTAAATGTCATTTTTTGTGTCCAGAAGTAAATCACGATTGCTAATATCCCTACAAAATAACCCACAATACTAATTGTCAACGATTCACCTAGCAGGTTAATTCGTATTTCTCCTTTTTCATATCCCATAGCCCTAAGAACAGCTATTTCTCGTCTCCTGAACCATACTATAAGAAAATTATACAATATCGTTAGTAGTATTCCTCCTACCATTCCAAATATGAAATACAAAAATCTTGAAGCACGATCTTTTTTCACTGTATCAGGAATTGCATAATCAGGTTCTAACCAATCACCAAACACAAGATTTTCAGTCAAGGTAAAGAGAGGTTCAGAAGGATCATCTAGAGCAATCATATTATCATGAATATCGGTATTAAAAGGAGCATAGAGGTCACCTTTAACTAATACAGCCATACTGTAACAGTAAATCGGGGAACTTGCTCCAAAATCGGCATGTAAAGATTCAAAATCAGCATTTGCAATGTAGATACGTAACTTATCTGGAGCTACAATTATATCCTTTATTTCTCCAACAATTTGTAGTTCAAAGGTTGTTGCTAGGTTTTCAAAATGTAAGATATCCCCTTTTTGTAGACTAACACTGATATTACCAGGAAAGGTTCCTACATCAGCTTTTATTGTCGCATTTTGAGAAACAACTGCATCTCCAATAGATTGTACATAACGTCCTTCTGTTATAAGTGAGGGTTTCGCTTCTCTAAACGCCCATTTAAAATCAGTATCTATTCCGAAAACTCTTATGTAATCACCTAAATCAAAATAACGAAAGAGTGCTACTGATTCTACTTGAGATAAGCCTGAAATTTCAGTAAAAATAGACTGAGCTTGAGCATCTGTAACACTACCATGACCATTAGCCTTAATGTAGAATCCCTTTTGTTCAAGCAATTCATCTGTGGAGTACATATTAAAGACTCCAGCAAAGAATGTAATGAAAGCAGATAGAAACGCAAAAATTATAACAAAAGTTATCCAACGACGCTTTGCGCGAAAAGCAAAGCGGACAGAATTTTTTATTAATCGCCATTTTCCCATGAAGGACACCAATTCTTGACTATATCTTCTATATTCCTTTATATACTTGCTCTTTTTTAAGTTCTACTAAACAAAGCTTAACAATATTTATTTGAAAAATAACCCTTCAATTCATTTATGTCGGGGTCCAAATATAGCTGTGCCTATACGAACCATATTAGAACCCTCTTCAATAGCTATTTCAAAATCATTAGACATACCCATTGAAAGTATAGGAATATCTACTTCTAATTTTTTCATTATTTCTTCTTGAAAAATAGTATGTGTTTTTGCAAAAAAAGTTCTTAATATTTTTGGATCAGTCTCATATTCTAAAGGCGCAATGGTCATTATTCCTCTAGTTTCTACGTGTTCACATGATTCACTAATCGTTTGAAGAACTTTTTTCGTTTCCTTTAAATTCAATCCTTTTGGATAAGAGCAATTGCTGTAGTCAACCTGTAATAGTATGGGAATTATCTTTCTAAGTTGGCTAGCTCTTCTATTTATAGCATTAAGGATTCTTAATGAATTAACACTCTGTATAATATCACAATTTGTTACAGCGAATTTCACTTTATTCGACTGGAGAGTTCCCACAACGTGTACTACAGCTGATGGGCTAACAGCTTTTATATCAGGAAGTTTGCGTTTAAACTCAGTGCCAACAACCTCACCTATGTTTTTCAATCCTACATTCAAAACTGGGAAGATTCTTTCCTTTTCTATTTTTTTAGTGATACCTACTAAAGTAATATCTTCAACAGATCTTCCGGACTTAGAAGCACTATTTTCTATTTTTTGAATAACAGAATAGTAGTTTGATTCAACGTCGACATCTTTGAAGTTATTAAGCATTCAAATAAATTTAAGTAATACATAGATAAAACTTTTCGATACAGACATGAAAAACAAATTGATGTAAAGAATATATCAGAGGTCAATTTCGTTCTTATCGAAAAGTAGACGTCCTTCCATTCCTCCATGAACCATAATAGTTTCCCCTGAAATATGTCCTGCAACTTTATCTGAAAGCAAAAATGTTACAAGAGCAGCTATATCTCCAGGATAAGCAATTTTCTTTAAAGGGATAGTTTGTAGAATTTTCTTAAAACCTTCTTTGTCTCTTAGTGATTCTTCTGCCATATGCGTTTTTACCCACCCTGGTGCTACAGTATTAACTCTTCCTAGAGAAGCATACTGAACTATTTCATTTTTCCACGTTTTTACTAATCCATACATGAGTGCTGCTTTTGTTGCAGAGTAATCAGCATACCCTGCTTCACCAAATAATCCAGCTGTAGAACCAATTAAAACTATAGAACCGTTATCATCTGAATGGTTTTTTAAATTTATGAAAAATTCTTTAACACAAAGAAAAGATCCAGTTAAATTAACTTTTATCGTTTTCTCCCATCGTTCCAAAGTTAGTTCAGATGTTAATGCACTATCTGGAGACCATATCCCAGCATTAACAACCAATCCATCTATTCGCCCAAATTTACCTATTGCATCCCTAAACAGCTTGTGAACATCAGTTTCTTCTGTTAAATCTGCATATATAGTAAAAATTTGCTCTTTTGAGTTCTTTTCTTGTATTTTCAAAGCTTGTTCTTCACTTGTTCTGTAGTGAAGACTAACATTAGAACCCTCTTGAGCAAGAGTGCTCACAATCGATTGACCGATTCCTCCTGCTCCCCCAGTTACTAAGATATGCTTATTTTTCAATTCTAAATCCATAAGAAACTAAAGAATAATCCTTTTAAATATGTATTTCTCAAGAATGAAAGTTTATTTATTTGAATATATTTATAAAAGCTTGACATTCAGCTTGTAATGATTAAAATGACAGAAGACTTGATTAATAAAGTTTTCAAAATTCTCGAGAACCATAATATCGCTTATTCTGATATTCGAACAGAGAATTCTTTAATGACACAGATTCGAACTGTTAATGGTAAAGTTGAACAAAGCAGTACTGGAATAGAATCAGGAATTGGCATTCGGATCCTAAAAGATAATCTTTGGGGCTTTTCTTACGGTCCTTTGGAGAAATACGAAGACATCATTCAAATGGCTTTACAAGCTAATAGAATGAATGTAAAACATAAGAAAATCGACTTCAATCTTGCAGAGACAAAAATTGTTTTAGATAAATTTGAGGGAGAACAAAAGAGAAAAATTGAAGATGTAGGTTTTGATGAAAAAATCAACATGACTCTTGAAGCTGATAAAGCTCAAGAAGATGAGAAAATTAAGTCTAGAACAACTGTTTAC
This sequence comes from Candidatus Heimdallarchaeota archaeon, assembly GCA_023705985.1. Taxonomy (GTDB): domain Archaea; phylum Asgardarchaeota; class Heimdallarchaeia; order Heimdallarchaeales; family Heimdallarchaeaceae; genus 18H4-34. The sequence goes on from BPTO01000025.1 coordinate 7,142, forward strand.
CGAGAAGTATTAAGAAGAATGACTTTGGCAACATCAGAAGGAACAAAAATCGATTACAATGTTCCTTATGTGATGATGTATTCCTTATCTGTAGCAAGGGAAGGTAATGACACTATAGAAGGCAGATGCAGAATTGGACATATGGGAGGTGTGGAAATTGTTGATATTAGAACACCACAACAAATTGGGGATAAAGCCAAAGAGCGCGCTCTTGAAGGTCTAAAATCTCCAAAAGTAAAACCTGGAAAATATCCTGTTGTTCTAGATGGAACACTTAACCATCTTTTCTCTCATGAAGCTGCAGGTCATTCTGCAGAAGCTGATTTTCTTTTAACAGCAGGTGTCTTAAGAGGTAAATTAGGTAAGCGAATCGCTGCACCAGACGTCAACCTTATTGATGATGGGTCGATGATTGAATCGAAAGGAATTAAAACTTTTGGCTATCTCAAATATGACGACGAAGGAGTTCTAGGTCAAAAAACATATATCACTAGAAATGGAATTCTTGAGACATATCTTACAGACAGAGCAACAGCTTCACATTTTGGTTTAAAGGCAACTGGAAATGCCAGAGCTGAAGCATATAACGTTCCTCAAATAGTTAGGATGACAAATACATTTATTGCTCCAGCATCAAATCCAATGAAACCTGACGAGCTTTTAGAGCTTACTGGAAACGGCTATCTTATGATGCAAGGTGGTGGAGGACAAGTTGATCCAATCAAAGGAACCTTCAATTTTGGTGTTGCTGAGATGTTCGAGATTAAAAATGGTGAAATAGGTCAAAGATATCGACCAACAACATTAGCAGGCAACACAATGGAGACCTTAAAGAAAATTACTGGGATATCACCTGATTTTGACGACCCCCTAGATTCAATCGGTTTCTGCGGAAAAGACGGACAATCTGCACCTGTTGGTGTTTCAGGTGGTTGGATGGCTGTTAAAAATATAGTTGTAGGATGATAATAATGGTAAAAGACGAAATTAGTGAAAAAATCGAAAAAGCTCTTAATTATGGGTTGGAATACTCAAAGAAAGCTGGCGCTGAATATAGCGAAGCTTTTGGACTCAATCAACGAGCTTTTAATTTCCAATTAGAGAAAAATCTACCTAAGCATAATATTGGTATCTTACATGGGATGTCATTTAGAGTAATTACAAATAATGCGTTGGGTTTTGCTTACACATCTTCTTTTAATGAAGTGGATATCAAACACACAGTTGATTCAGCTATCCAAAATGCTAAAACAAAAAAACCTGATCCAGATTTGAAAGAATTTCCAACTCCAGCAAAATCTCTTTCTGAATTATCAGTAGACGAGAAATTGTTCAACATTAGTAATGAAGAAGTAGCTTCTGTTTTCGAGGATTTAATACTAGAAGATTTACCAAAAAATCTCTTTTTCTTACAAGCTATGGGTACTTTAGGAACAGGAAGTAGTTTTCTGAAAAATTCTCAAGGAATAGATATTCATGATCGAGATGCAGGATATGGAGGAGGAGTAGGATTCTTATCAGTTCATGGATTTCCAAACTATGATTTCCATTTTGAGGGTTCAAGAAATTGGGGAAATATAGATGGTGTAGCAATAAGAAATATTGCTATAGATAAAACATTAAAATTAGCTAAACCTCGAACACTTTCTCTTGCAGGAAAATATCCTATCATAATCCCTCCTGACGGTTCATATGGCCTTATGGGCGGATTATTTACAATTCTTAACACTCTACTACGCGGAGATAAAGCATTTAGAGGAGAAACACCTTATTCTGATAGAATAGGTGAATTGATTGCACCAGACAATTTTAGTTTGATCGATAATCCTCATCATCCTGATATGATACCTTCTGCTAGCTATGATGGTGAAGGGATTCCTACTCAAGAAACAGCTTTAATCGACAAAGGGGTTCTTCAAACATATTATCTAGACACCTATTATGCTGGAAAACTAAATATGGAGAGTAATGGTAAGTCAACTAGAGGAGGAATTTTTGGTGGTAATCCTGTAAAATCACCACCATCTATTGGATCCTATTCAACTGTGATTGAACCTGGTGATTCATCCCTTGACGAGATGTTAGCTGAAACCAGAGAAGGTTTTATGCTAAAAAACTTCATTGGAATTCACATGTCTGATTTTAGTAGTGGAAGATTCTCAGTTACAGGTGGTGGTTGGTATATTAAAAATGGAGAGATTCAATTCCCAGTGCAAGATATAACCATATCAGGTACAATCCCGCAACTGTTAAAAGATATAGAACTCATATCAAAAGAGAGAAAGAAAGGTCTAAATAACGAAGTTCCTTATCTTAGGGTATCTTCTCTAGATGTCACTGTGAAGAAAATGGACTTCAAAATTAGATTTGGGGTGAAAATATTGAAACTACTAGTCAATCTTGGATTAATGAAAAATCCATTTGCCTAGACTTTTTTCATTTTTTTAAAATTTAATTCTAGAATTAATAATAAAAGAAAAAGAAAAAGAAAAAAAAAGAATTTTATCTCTTTTTAGATATGATTATAGCGCTAGCAATACCTGCTAAAGCAATAATGCTTAGTATAGAAACAATGCCGAATTCTGGAACTGCAGGTAGATCAACAAGACCAAGATCATAGATATCAGGTATAGTCATAAAGTTTACACCTTGTTTTATTTCTATGTACAAAGATAATGATCCTGAATTACCATAATCTGGTACTTGTAAGAGTGTTGCATCTAAACCAGCTCTTACTCCTGCACCAACTAACACACCAGTGGAAGTTTCAAATGCCACCCAAAGTGTAGCATCAGCTGTACCAATCAGTGTGTCCGTTTCCCATTCGTAATCACCGTTTAACATACTTATTTGTCCATCGACTTCTCCGCTAAATGTTACGTAGTAATACTGTACTTCACCATTGTAGAGATGCGATCCTGTTTCTGGTTGAATAACAAGATTACTAATATCAACATTAATATTTTGAGCGTCAAGAGCACTCATTACCGTTGTAAGAATGTCTGCATTGTCGAAGACAGAAGTAACGGATAACCACATACCATCAAACGTGTCCCAATCAGGTAGAATTTGGAATCCCATTGGTATCATCATTGGATATGTATGATTGATCGTTTTAGGAGCTTCTACACCTTTTAGATCATAGAGAGTTATACTTTGATTAGCCCATAGACCATCGTAACCATTCGCTGTTACGGATATCAAAGGATCACCAATAGAGTTTAACATCAAGTCTTTCCATTCTGCCAGACCTTCAGTGTCCATACCAGGAGGTGTTTCGAAATAGAAAACAAAATCTTCTAGCGAATATTCCCAGGTTGCAGGGGTTGGTAAGGCAGGGGAATAATATTCTGTTTTTGATTCATCGATGTTTATGGATACATCTAGCCACACATCAGGCATCACTGTGAAATTCACGAAGAAATCAATGCTTTCAAGTAGAGATGATATAGTATTATATCCTAATGTGTATTCTATCTCACCTTGTCCACTCATGTTCATATAGACATCGTAGATGAATGTTCCTGCAATTTCATCATAAGTTGTAATTATTTCAGGTACGTCGGGTTCAGAGGCATTGTAAAGATGATCAAAATCATCGAGAGCATCCCAATCTGAATCAGGTGCATAGAGAGTGAAAGGTGACATTAAGTCCTCGAAAGGATAGTAGTCACCACCATGAGTATTATTATACCAGAATTTATATCCTGTTGGGTCGAATCCCAGATCTGTAAACATAGTAATTGGTAAAGGAATGGGCAAAATTGAACCAGCTAAAAATGTTAATTCTACATAAGGGAAGGTCATATGATAGAATGGTCCAACTGAAGTTTTCCAGAAGAAATCATCTGAATTGCTTATAAGAAAAGCAAATTTGTAACCATTATCGTAGCCACTTACATATGACAACTCATAAGCATAATTAGCTCCTTGTTCGTAAGGATCACTTGTAGATACTGGAAAAGGCAGTAAATCTGGTGTATCATCATAACTTATTGAATTTAATTCTTCGTAAGATCCATTATTAAATCCTTCAAAATAAGCATTATACTCATAATCTCTCAGACCCTGTAATCTGTTTTCATGTGTAATTACAGCATAGAATCCGTCATAATAACCGTCTTCGTATCCTTCAAGCATTCCAGTATTATGTCCTGCTTCCCACTCATCATGGTCATCATAAATTTCTGGTTCAGTGTAACTTGTACCAAAAGCATTGGAGTAGGATTTGTCATACTCACCGGCTGTTCGACCTTCCCAATATTGCCAATCATATCCATTTACATACCCAGATATCCAAGTATCATGTTGAGCGTTAAATAAGTCATGGTATAGTCTCTCATTAAGATATATTTGAGCACCTTCATAAAGATAACCAGATTCATAGTACATATTGTAAGACATCTCATAACCTCTAAATTCTCCTAATTCGTTAGTATCTACTGATGAATCATAAGGATTTACATACCATATCTCAGGTATTTTGTCAGAAATCCAATCTGCTTGTGCGCCATTAAAACCGTTAATTCGTCCTGCATGAAAACCATCTGTGTATCCTTCAAAAGCGGGATCTGGATCATTCCAAACAACATTTCCACCACTTGTCCAATAAGCATCAACTCCTGTCCAGTAACCTTGCCAGTCACCAAATTCTTGTGCAAACCAATACATGTCATCAAAATCATCTGCATCTATCCAATCCCTCCAGTGCCAGGGTGAGCCAAATTCTGCATCGTTCCATCCTCTAGAGAAAGCATCTGTAAATGAATAATAAGCAGCATCCCAAAAGTCGAATCCTCCCATATCAAAAGTGAAATCACTGCGTGGCCAAGATGTATAATAGTAATCCAAATCTTGTCTAACTATATCTTCAGGAAATGAAAAAGTGGTCAAATCCGCATAGACACCAAAATCTTCTTCTAGTTCTAACATTGGTAGGGCTTGAAAAGCTGTTTGAAGTGTTTCGTTTTCGTAGTCCTCATCATCATAATCATATTGGTAAAGATAGAGATCTTTCATTGCAGCTATATAGAAGTATATGTCACTACCTTCCAAAGTTCCAAGAATACCCTTATCAAATACGGGTATATTTTCTGCAGATAAAAACATGTCCAGCATGTCAAAGATACCATCGCCATAATCGAAGCCTGTGATGTTATAGGCCAATCTTGTTCCAGCTAAGACTTCATACAAAACATCACTTGCTGGTTGCGAAGGTTCAATTGAAGCTCGGGGAGATGTAATTATCGTTGTAGGCATAACCATTGGTAATAACAATAGGATTATGCTAATTCCAAAAATAATATTTTTTCTCATATTATGAACCCCATATACGATTCTAATCTAACAAAGGGCTTTTAACTTAAAAAGATACTGTTCTATAAAAATCGAACTTTTTCTTTGTATAGTCAAAAATCATTCGCTAAAAGATTATTTTAAACTCGATTCTTTTAAAAATCATATGAAGACCTGAAAAATCGTAATTGGAATTAAAGAAATGATAATGAGTTTTATCAATCCAATTCTGCATCTTGCTGAAATTCGCTGCCAAAGAATTCAAAAGTATGAAAACTTCCACATTTGGGGCAGTAAAAAGTTATTATGAAACCTTCAGATCTATCGGCACCCTTAAAAATCTGCTCTGTGTCAGAATCACAGAATTTACAATACATCACAATTTTTGTTCCTTTTAATTTTGTTTCTTCTTCACTCATTTATCATCACTTATTATGTTTCTTTTCTTGTTTTTATATTTATTGCTTTTATTTATCATATTTAAATCATAGTACTTTAGAAAGTCTATCTACAACCTCTTTAAGAGTGCTTTTATCAGCTGAACCAAAACTTGCTCTAACATTAGTAGTTCCAGAAGGTCCAAATTCTGTTCCTGGAACTAATACAACTTGAGTTTCTTCAAATATTTTTTGAGAAAAATCAATATCGTTTGGATATTTTGTTTCACTGATATTAGGATAACAGTAAAGCGAACCTTCAGGTTTTAAACAGTTAATTCCTGCCAACGAATTTAATCCTTCAGCTAGTATATTTCTTCTTTTCTGAAATTCCATTCTTGTTTTTTCTATAAAGTTCTTAGATTCTGGAGTGTTCATATATTGTGCTAAAGCTACTTGAGTAGGCGTAGTTGCGTTTGCAACAACAAACGAATGGTAAACCAAAATATGTTTTAATAACTCAGGTGATGACACTCCATAACCCATTCTCCAACCTGGTATGCAAAAGGTTTTTGAAAATGAATTCACCGTAATTGTTCTCTCATAGGCTCCATTGAGCGAACCAACATGAACATGTTTATGGTCATCAAATACTATATATTCATACACTTCATCACTTATAATCAGCAAATTGTGATCCACAGCTAAATCAACTATTGCCTGCAATTTCTCTTTCTTCATAACTGTTCCAGTAGGGTTTGAAGGAAAATTTAGAATTATGGCCTTAGATTTATCTGTTATGAGATTTTTCATTTTTTCAATATCTATTTCAAGATTTTCATCTGAAGGCATCCAGATAGGCTTTCCACCCGTTAAAGATATTTGTCTCAAGTAAGTTAGAAAACTCGGATTTTGGAGTAAGACTTCATCACCTTGATTAATGTAGGTTTGTAATGCGATATAGATCAACTCACATCCTCCACAAGTGACTATTACACCATCAGAAGAGCTATAGTCCACACCATAATCTTGTTTATATTTTGTTGCTATTGCTTCTCTTAATCCTTCTTCACCAGACGTTTGAGAATAACTATTGTGATCATTTGAAACAGCTTGTCTTAAAGCTTCTTTAAGTTCTATAGGGGCTTTAATATCTGGAGTGCCTATTCCTAAAGAGATTACATTTTTAACACCTTGGGCTTTAGAAAATAATTCCCTAATTCCGCTTGGTTTAACTATCTTCATTTTTTCAGAAACGAAGCTCATACTAATCAAACTCGAAAATATTTGGTTTCAATTAAACTTTGTGCAAAGGATGTGAACTAATCACCTATTTCTTGGTTTATTTTTTGTTAAAATCACAAAAACTATTTATTGAACATCCTTATTGAATCTTCTAGGTGTAAAAAATGAATGAAAATTTAGAAATTATTCTTAAAGCTGATGAACTACCTGATAAATGGTATAACATCATCCCAGATTTACCTGAACCCCTTCCACCACCTATGGATCCTCCTGAAGGATATTCTAGAGTCAATGAGTTACCAAATCTACTAGTTGGAGAGTGTTTAAAACAGGAGATGTCAGATCAGAGATGGATACCAATTCCTGAGGGAATACGCGAATTGTATTTATCTGCAGGAAGACCAAGACCTTTGTTTAGGGCGAAAAAACTAGAAGAAAAATTAGGAACTCCTGCCAAATTATACTATAAATCAGAATTTTTTAGCCCAACTGGTAGTCATAAGGTAAACACAGCCCTTGCTCAAGCCTACTATGCAAAACAACAAGGATTCGAGAGGCTCACAACAGAAACAGGAGCTGGTCAATGGGGTAATGCATTGGCTTATGCTGCAAGTCTAAACGATTTAGATTGTACTGTTTTCTGGGTTCGTGCTGTCTACAGATGGAAAGAGCAAAGACTAAAATTCATGCAAATGTTTGGTGCGGAAGTTTATGCTTCACCTAGTAACCATACAGAGTTTGGAAGGAAACTATACAAAGAAAACCCCAACCATGATGGTTCTTTGGGAATTGCTATTTCTGAAGGGTTAGAGGATGCTAAAAATGACCCAAAAGCTGTATATTGTCTTGGTTCTGTGTTGAATCATGTTATGTTACATCAATCTATAATTGGTATCGAAACCATGAAACAAATGGAGATTATTGGGGAATATCCTGATATTGTGATTTCGTGTCTTGGTGGAGGCAGTAACTTTGGTGGTATTGCCCTTCCCTTCATGGGGGATGTCCTCACAAAAAAAGCGGAAATAAAGTTTATTGCTGCACAAAGCGAAGCAGCTCCTAACCTACAAGGAGAATATAAGTATGATTTTGCTGATTACGCAGAAAAAACACCAATGTTAAAAATGTACACACTTGGGCATCAAATATCAATGGTACCTATAAGAGGTGACGGTCTTAGATATCATGGGTGTTCACCAATCCTGAGTTTATTAAGAAATCTCGGTTACATAGACACAATAGCTTATCCAACAGATGAGAAGCATGTTTTCGAGAGAGCAAGAGAGTTCGTACAAACAGAGGGCTTTATACCTGCACCAGAATCAGCCTACAGTGTTGCATGTGCCATTGATGAAGCGATAAAGTGTAAAAAGGAAAATGAAGCAAAAACTATTGTTTTCAATGTAAGTGGTCATGGTTTCTTGGACATGGAAGGCTATGCTGATATTCTGGGTTTGAAAAAGCAACCAGAGAGAGCATGAACCTTTAATCCCTTTTTTTCAATTTTTTTTTATCAAGGTTTATTTATTTTTTATTGTGATTCTAGTTAAGATTACAGATATTAACACTATGGATTAATACATTAATAACAAGGTAAGATATATTTAAGCAAGAATTTTAGCTATAGGAATAAGTGGAGATTCTAGTGTTTTCAGAATTTCTTTGGTTTTGTTCCTTAATTTTATGCGATCAGCTTGATGATTAATTAACTCAAGAGAACGTTCTATTGCATCATTTATTGAATACTCGTTATACAAAGGAATCCCTAAAGATGAGATGTATGATAAAACGTCTAAATGTCGTGGATAATAGGATATTGAAGGTGTGCCAAGAGCAGCAGCTTCTCTTGCCATAGTAGCTCCACCTGTTACACACAAATCAGAGTAATAACAGAGAGAAAGAGTATCCACTGCTCTGGGAGGAACAATAATTTTCTCCCCATATCTTTCTATCATTTTGTGCTTTTGCTCTTCGTAACGTGGAAAAACAACTGCTTTTCCATCATATTTCTCAAATATAGCATCTAGGATAAAATCAAGTTTTGTTCCACCAATGTTTCCATCTTCCAACATATAAGCAGCACTGCTTTCTTCAGGCCTTGCAACAATGAAACAGTCATTTGGGGATAAATTGAGTGTTTCTAACACTTCAGAGTTAGGATTGAAATCTTTCAGCCAAGCGACTTCATCAATTCCATTGTAAGGTACTAATTGCTCTTTAACAGCTCCTAACTCTATCCATACTCTTTCGCTTATACAAGAGCTGTAGACAAGATATTTAGACAAAGGTATTGTTAACTTCCCAACTGCTTTCGCATGAGGTGAATCATTAATAATCGTAACGGGAATTCCTAGTCCAAAAGCTACTCTTGTCGATTCTGGGCATGCAAAACTTATATGAAAATCAGGTTTTTTCTCTAATTTATAAATGAAATCAGCTAAAAGGTTAATTCTTTCATTTCCCGCTTTAAGTTTACCATACAATGTTCCCCCTCCATGATGACCTAGAACATTAACTTCACGATTAAGTAAATCAAATAAACTTACAACATAATCATAATCTCTGCAAGTAAAAATCGCTTCATGACCATCTTTCTCTAGTTCTTTCGCAATTGCATCGAAGAGTAAAGGTTCTTTAGAAGTAACCGCATCAAACCATATTATCATTATCTTTGAATTATGAAATAACCTCAAAAAGCTTGTGCTTCTGAGATATTTCAAAAAACGAAAGGGTTGAATTTAATCACATTTACTATAACCGCAAACTCTGCAAATGTAACATCCTTCGCTGAATTCTAGCATCCCACCGCATTCTGGGCAAGCTATTGTTCCATTTGGTCTGATTACTTTATTACCATCAGTATATTTTTCTAGAACATGAGCAATACCGTCAGCACAGGAAAGAATTGTATTACCTTCATAGAAACTAGGATTTGGGCATCTGATTCCAACAAGTTGTCTTGCTACTGAGTCAAGTTTTACACCTGAACGTAGTGCTAGGGAAATTAATCTTCCAACAGCTTCGCTCTGACTTGCAATACACCCTCCAGATTTTCCTACAGAAACAAAAACTTCACACACTCCAAACTCATCTCTATTAACTGTAACATATAAATTACCGCACCCAGATTTTACTTTGTGTGTTTTACCCATAGTAGTATTAGGTCTATCTCTTGGTTCTACTCTACCTCTAATTCTCCCATTTTCTTCGGTAACAAGTTTTTCTAAGGATTGTTTTTCTCCTGTTTCTTTCTTCTTTGTACTTAGCACTTGGTATTTTCGAGATCCGTCTCGATAGACTGTTATTCCTTTACAATCGTTTTTGTATGCCAAGATGTAAGCTTTAGCTATATCTTCCTTGGTTGCTGATGATGGAAAATTGATAGTCTTTGAGGTTGCATTGTCAACGTGTTTCTGGAAAGCTGCTTGAAGTTTTATGTGCCACTCAGGTGTAAGATCATGTGATGTAGTAAAAACCTTTCTTATGTCCTCAGGTATTTCATCCATTTCTTTAATCGAATTTCTAGAAGCGATTTCTTCAATAAGCTCTTTTGAGTAAAAACCTCTTTCTTTTGCTATAGATTCAAACAAGGAGTTAACATCAAAAAGTTTCTCTCCACCAAGAACATTACGTGTATAAGCCACAGCATAATAGGGCTCAATACCACTTGAATTCCCAGCGATAAGAGATATCGTTCCAGTAGGTGCTATGGTTGTTATTGTGGCATTACGCATGGTTTCATATTTTCCTTTGAAAATACTATGTTTGAAGTTGGGAAAGCTTCCTTTCTCTTTTCCTAGTTTGATTGATTCATCTCTACCAATCTTCTGGATGAAAGACATTATTTCCTCAGCAATTGTTAAAGCTTCCTTAGAATCATAAACAATGCTCAACTTGACTAATAAATCAGCAAAACCCATGACACCTAAACCAATCTTACGATTACCTTTAGTCATTTCCTCAATTTCAGGAAGAACATATCGATTCTTATCAATAACATTATCTAAGAAAAGAACAGCGAATCGAACAGAGTCCTCAAGAAGAGTCCAATCAATAGAACCATTAGTAACGTGACAAGAAAGATTAATTGAACCAAGGTTACAAGACTCGTAAGGCAAAAGAGGTTGTTCGCCGCAATCAACGCTCACTAGAGCGCCTGTAATGAAGGTATACGTTTTTGGTTCAGTCAAATCATATACTCTTTCTATACCTACTTTTTCAATTGATTTAATTTTCTCAAGATAGATTTCTTCTCTGATATTTTTTTTAGAGAAATTAGCTATTTTCTTTTCATGTAAACCTTGAAGAAATCCTATTTCAGATAAGAAATGTAAAACACTTGTTCTAGAAATTTCTAATTCAAAACAGATACCATCACTTATGTAGTTTCGTTTTTCACCTGATTTTGTGACATAAGTAAATACTTGCCTTGACTTTCTACTTCTGTTGTAGATTCTGGATTTAATTCCAAAATTAGCTAATAATATTTGCACTTCACTCAAGAGCATTCTTGATTTGGATGTCAATCTAACGTAAGATGAACGGTCTTTTCTATAATTTACTGTCCCATCTGCTGAAAATATTCCTTGCAGGAATCCTATCACTGCTTCCCTTGGTGCCGTAAAGATTGTTTCTGGTGCTTGTTTCTTTCCTGCCTTTACTGGTTTTACTCCAAGTTTCTTGAAGAAATCAACAAAGTATTTCGAGTGATATGATAGATGATAAACACCATTCTCCCTTTTTATAGCTTTGATATCTTTTCCATACCAACTGTTGATAAATGGTTTGAGATATTCCATCACTTTCTTATCTCGCTCACTAAAGGTGAAACCAACTCTACAATTCTTATCACCTGCTCTTAACCAGCCATCACCTATTAACCACCCTAATGCTTGTCCTAATTCCTTCGACCATTTTGTTGGAAAGTTGTGAGAGTATTTTCTACCATTTTTACCAATGAATTCATTGTGAACCTTAAAAGGGATAGATAAATCTTTGTTGAATCGCCCTTCGCCAGATTGAATAAGCAATTTGTGTTTGGTGAAATCTAGATTCTTAACTTCTACCCAACCATCATTAGTCACCATCTTGTGATCTGCAGTTACTTTAAGTTCATACCCTGATTTTGTAGTAATTTTATAAATATTTTTTATACCTGTAGTAAAAGCTCTTGCAATAGGTCTTAGAGTTACACCTTTTTCTTTAACTTCCATCAAACTAACAGTACCATCACTATTAGGAACCTGAATAGGAACGCGATTATCTGTCGCAATAGCTATTCCACCTTCTGCATATTGCTCAACCAGTTTCTCCATCCTTATTAATCCTTTTTCAGTAGCTACAAGTGTATCTCCAGTTACACATGGATTAGTACTCTCTATTTCTCCTAACTCTGGTGTAGGATTGCTTTTGTTTATCCTATCAATAAAGACCATCCCTGGCTCACCATTTTTCCATGACAATTCCACTATTTTATTGAAGACTTCCTTCGCATTTAGTTTTCCTATTACTTTTTTTGTTCTAGGGTTGATTAAATCGTAATCTTCTTCTTTTTCCACAGCTTTCATGAAAGATTCAGTTACTGCTACAGAAATGTTAAAATTAGTAAATCTACTCTGATCTTCTTTACAGGTAATGAACTCCATAACATCAGGGTGATCAATTCGAAGGATGCCCATGTTGGCCCCCCTACGCTTACCACCCTGTTTGACTGTATTAGTAGCAGCATTGAAAACTTCCATAAAACTAATGGGACCTGAGGCCACGCCACCTGTTGTTTTGACAACATCACCCTTTGGTCTCAAACGAGAGAAACTAAAGCCAGTACCGCCACCTGACTGATGTATCAGGGCAGCTGATTTTACTGTATCAAAAATTCCTCCCATATCATCTTCTACAGGGAGAACAAAACAGTTGTGCACTGAAACTCCATTAGCAACATAAGTGTGTTCATCCTCTACTTCAAAATTGTAGACATCACATGATTCCTTAATTCTCTCAATTTTTCGAATTGGTAAGAAGAGTTGTCCATTAATGCTTATATGTTTCAATCTTTGCATTGAAATTTGCTTTATTCCAGTAATTTGAGTATTGTATATTTCCTTCATTATATTTTGAGCTTGAGAAGCTGATATTGTGCATGAATAAGGAAGCTCATTACCTATATCAGGCATCGTGCAAGTACCTAAATTCGGAACAATTCCGATTCGTAAGAGCATAGCCCAAGATGCGTAAACAAGGTCATAGTTGCACATTACTAATCGTGCATTGTGAATATCTCTGTTTAAATATAAAGTACTATCACCTCTAAAGCACCCCAGGATATATCCTTCTTGTTTTTCAGGTGGTAGTGTGAGCATCCACCTGGGAAGTTTTTTCTTATTGAAACCTGTCCCTAATAAGTTCTTGATAAATTCAGCAAAAATCTTAGAGTGAAAGCGAATATTAATCCAATTACCACTAGAGGACTCTTCAATTCTGGTTTTTAAACCAAAAAGAGTTTTAACTATATTTTTTATATCTACAGCGAATTTAACCTCTTTGTCAGAGAAGGTGAACCTAACCATTTTATCATTGGAATCACCTTCACTTGCATAATAACCCACAAATTTCATGAAATCTTGATTGATTGGAATAATGTTTTTAATTGGCTTGACTTGGTTACTAACAGTACCACTTCTTAATCTAGAATCCACGTTTGATTGATAAACAAAACCATTTTCTACAAAGAATCTTTCATCATGTAAGTAGTCAATTACATTGATGTTTTCAACATTTTCAGTGTTTGAAGGATATGAAATTGCAACATAATCATTTTCTTTGAGTTCTCTTACAGGAACCCAAGCGGCTTCACCATCCTTAAGGATTAAAATGGGGTGTTCTTCAGTAACGGAGAGAGTTTTACTAGGTAATTTCCAGACATCAATTTCATATCTTTCTTCAGACTTTCTAATCATTGTGTCTGTGACTTTTTTGTAATTCCCTGTTGCAGTTAAAACATGATCACCTACTTCTATTTCCTTAATTTGCTTATTCCCATCACTTGTGTTTATGATCTGATTTTCTGTAAAACAAGCACTAAGTTGCCCTAGGTCTGTTCCTGCATTCATTAATGTAGGGGAATTATGGCTAACGAAACCATTAGCTATATAGGTATGATTATTGGTGACCATAAGATCACCTACTTCGACTTTTTCTTCTTTATGGGTGATTTTTTTTATTTTTTGAAAAACTAATCCATTATCCATTAATTCCACAATTGGGAGTGTTTTAAGACTTGGGAATTCCTTTAAATACTGGTTAAATATTTCTTCTGAAATTTCTTGCTTGTATTTACCTTTAATCAAGAAACGAGCTAATTTTTTGTAGAGTTTGTAATCCTTATTATGTTGATACCATTCATGAAGTTTCTTTCTCTGATTTGGTATTTTATGGGTTGAATCATTGCTTGAACGTTTTATATGAGATAAAAGTGAGGTTTTTCGAATACTTAAGAAACCAATTTTATCTTTATATAACAACCCGTCCCTATTATTTTTGATATGCAATCGGTAACCGTCCTTTCTACTAGTTACACGCGAGCATATTCCTAGACCGAGTAAGAGAAATTGAATTTGTTTTGTAATCTGTTTTGATGCTGAAAAAAATTCTATACCTCTATCATTAACAGAACCATCAGCTTCAAAAAGTCCTCTGATAAATGCTTGAATAACTTTATTATTTGATTTCAATATGGGGTTGGGAACCTTAGCCTCTAAAGATGAACTCTTAGCTAAACCGTTATTACGTAAATAAGAAGAGAGATGAATACTATTTAGTGAAACTTCATACATATTTACTCTACTTAATTTCTTTACTTGCGGATCTAGATTGAATAATTCTTGGGATAAATTACAGATTCTATCAACCAAATCAGTGTCTTCTCCAAAAACTCCAAACCTCAAACTATAATCCCTTAAAGAGCCATCACCGATGTACAAACCCAGAAATTCTGCAAGTTCTTCCGACAAATATTCTGGTAAAGTAATTGGTTTTGGAGGAGCTCCCACTTGTTTCGTTTCAAATTCAATATTTAATTTAATTTTCGTATCATTGGTATTTATAAAATCCCTATGTAAAGCTATCCAGTCATTATTTTGAAGATCTTTTGTTTGTCTCCAAACATAATCACCATTTTCATCAATAATTCGAAAGTGGTGAAGAGGGGTACATTTCACAGAATAACCATTTTCTGTCTCTATCTCTGAGATTTCATGGAAGCCATTATCAAAACAATATTCGGCTGTTTCTTTTCCTGTGTCTGAATAAACATTGAAATTTATCTTACCAGCAGGAATATTACCTAAAGAGAAAACACCTTGATCTGTTGGTATTAATGTATCCTTTGTTATGCAATTTGGCAAGAATCTTAATGAAGTCATTAAGTCATAGAACTTCTCCCTCTCCTCTTCATTGTTCCCTATACTACCAGCCACCCTCTGAAATAGTGCTTCAGGTTTTTCTACTACTTTTCCCTTTTCATCTTTTAAGAGATAACGTTTTTCTAGCACGGTTAAAGCATTTTTTGACAGTTGAATCTTTGACAAAATTTTCCCCTTTATTTGTTAATATAGAGTTTACTAAATAAACTACACAAAGTTTAGTTCTTCCCCCAGACAATATTATTTTTTTGTGATTGTTTCATCAAAAACCTACCACAGATTATTAAAAGGAAGCACGAAAACGTATATTTAAGCCTTTGTAGGACAGTTAAAATGCACTTCTACATGTTTTTAGAGCCTTCTAATCCCGACAAAAATTAAACGTTGTTGTAAAGCCCTGAAACTTCAGAATAACACGTTTTTCGCATTAGAACAGCAAGTATATTTAACCTCTTTAAAAACTTCATCGGAATATCACTGCCGATAGATTTTAATTTGAGAGAGTCATAAATAAGCAAAAGATGAAATTTCTAAAGAATCGGAGAGCTCTCTCTCCAGTAATTGCAGTTATTTTGATGTTTATACTTATACTAGCAGCGATAGCTATATCTCTGACATTTATGGGACCAACTCTTTCAATATTCAAAGACAACAGTTACAATAATAGCAATCACATGTATTTCATTTCACTTGATGACACGATTCATGAACTGATTAATAGTCCCCCACCACTAATAAGAGAAGTATATATTCAACAATCAGAGGGGTCATTTTTCTTTGATTCAAATTGGTTGATGTTTTTTTACTTCAGAGAGGTAGGAGAAGAACAACAACACCTTAGTATTCAACAAAATGTAAGTAGAGTGATACATAAAAGTACAGCTACAGCAGATTATACTCAAGGAGAGCATAGGTACTTGATAGGTCCTGAAAAACAAGATTATCTAATGATTAATGGAAGTAGCAAACTTTACAATGAAATTTCGGTTTTAAATGAATCTAGGACTAGAGGAGAATCATCCTTTCTATATTTATCATTATATTATCGATATTCATTGAACATTAATTATCAAACAGAAGTTAGTACTGATACAGAGATATATATGCTGGATATAGTTCATGTAAATCTCATCTTAAACGAAACATCAACCCCAGTTTCACAGAAAAATATCTTCCTTGATGTACAATATCATGGAACTAGAAAAACAACATATAGCACAATTGTCTTTAACAATGATATTTATGGAGAAATGCAACTGTTCGATGATTATGGGAGAGCTCAAACTGAGCGACCAATCTATTTCCCAGTAAGCCCAAATTACAGCATACATTTATTAAACATACAAATGATAGAAATTGATATCTATATAACAGTAAAGTAGGATTAAAATGCCAAGCGAATATATTATGTACATGTCAGTCTTGTTGGTAGGCACTTTAGCAATAGCAGGGATTTCAGCCACACTTATTGCAATTGATGGTACAATGGAAGATAAAGCCATTGAAACGAACTTAGAAAATATCTTGCAGAAAATATCTGAGATAATTCATGATCTAAGATATCAGGGGAGTCTACAAATAGAGATGGGTGCAACAAGTTTTGCTATAGATGTTGTCTTAACTTTACCTGATAACATACACAACCAAGAATACATAATTGAAATAGAAGACAGAAATTCTTCTTATTATATCACCGCTACACTGACAGATGACTCAACCTTCAGCATATCCATAAAGCTCTTTATCGATTCATCACAAATCTTATTGTCTGGGTCAATTCAAAGTTCAAGCTCTGTTCCAAGAGTCGTTTTTAACTACGATGGAAGTACTAGTCAGATACAACTAGTTGAATAAATGCTCTAGAACTCTTTTTAGCTGTTTTTGTCTATTTTAGTGACTTTGTAAATTATTTTTTTTGTATGAGATAGGAAAAATACATTTAAAAATACTCCATTATAATAATAATCTATGGAAGAATCAACCGATTCATTTACTGATACAGCTGCAGTTCCTATTCTTGAAGAAACTTACCCCGTCAGCCCCCCATTCTCGTATGTTCTAATCCAAACTGATCCTATTACAAAAAGAACAGCGTATATGGTAGTAGAAATTCCGCTTGACAGCAAAGAACAAGCAATTTGCAAGAAAATTTTAGATATCATGATTGAGGAGCTTGACGTTGATTTTTCAGTTTTAAAAGATTCAACAAAAGCTGAGGAATTCTTGAAAAAGAAAATCGTTGATATTATAAAGCGTTATAGAATCTCATTGAATGAATCACAGTTCGAGAAAATAATGTACTATCTTACTCGTGATCTTATAGGTTATGGAAAGATACAGCCTTTCATGCTAGATCACAATATTGAAGATATCTCATGTGATGGTATTGGGATACCAATTTACGTATGGCATCGTAAATATGAATCTATTGCTACAAACATATCTTTAGATACAGCAGACGAGTTAGACTCTTTTGTAATCAAGGTTGCCCAACGTGCTAATAGACATGTAAGCATAGCCAATCCTCTTTTGGATGCTTCATTACCCGATGGAAGCAGAGTTCAGCTAACATATGGTACGGAAGTTACACAACGAGGTTCTACTTTTACCATCCGTAAGTTTAAAGCCGATCCATTCACAATTTCCGATCTTATTCTTTACAATACCATTGATTTGGATATAGCAGCATTTTACTGGCTAGCAATGGAGCACAACATTAGTATCCTTATAGCAGGAGGTACAGCAGCAGGAAAAACTACTTTACTCAATACAGTTTCCATGATGATTAAACCAGATTTGAAAATAATCACAATTGAAGATACAGCAGAATTAAATCTTGCTCATGAAAACTGGATTCCTAGCGTTGTTAGATCTGGTTTTGGTGAAACTTCAGAATCCGGATATCGAAGAGGACAAATTTCCATGTATCAGCTGTTAAGGGCTGCTATGAGACAAAGACCAGATTACATAATAGTAGGTGAAATACGCGGAGAAGAAGCTTACGCAATGTTCCAAGCCATGAGCACTGGTCACAGAGGACTAGGCACCATACATGGAGATTCAGTAGAAGGAGTTATTCATAGATTAGAGAGTAAACCAATGAATATTCCTCGTTCAATGATGAAATCCTTGGACATTATTCATGTAATTCGAAAAGTCCGTATTAAATCAAAATTCGCCAGAAGAACACAAACAATTACAGAAATAATCGGATTAGACCCAGTTACAGAAGAAATCTTGACCAATAAACTCTATCAATGGGCTCCTCGTGAAGATACTTTCATATATTTCGGACGAAGTTATGTTTTAGAGAAAATGATGGAGAGCACAGGCATAACAGAGCAAGAGATCTATGATGAAATGGAGCGTAGAAAGATTGTGCTGAGATGGATGGTCAAGCGAAGAATCCGATATTTCGAGGATGTTGCTTCAGTTATTCAAGAGTATAACTCTGACCCTGATCGAACTATAGAAAAAGCTAGAAAGGGCTTGAAAACATAGTTCTTTCTTTTTTAGTTTTCTTTTTTCTAACCACTGATAAATTCTTTTAAATAATTTAGTTTATATATTCATAGAAGTACATTATCTTACACAATCCTTAAAGTGTTTAGATATGAATGACGATGATAAAGGAGAAAAGAAGAAGAAAAGAGGAGAAGATAACAAGTTCCCTTTTGATATTAATTTTGATGATATAGATATTGATGAAATTAAGAAGTCTTTAGCTCCATTCTTTGAAAGTTCACCCTTTGGGAAAACCATTGACGAAATGCTCAGAAAAATCACCAGTTCTTTTGTAGAAGGAATGGATATAAGTAAATTAGAAGATCTGAAGAAAAGTCCTTTTGTTTATGGATTCAAGTTTGGAATAGGACCAGATGGTAAACCAAAGGTTAACCAATTTGGAAACATTAAACAAGATGAATGGGGAAAATTGGAAGGAAATGAAATCAGAGAACCTTTAATTGATGTTTTTAAAGAAAAAACAACTGTAAGAGTCATTGCTGAAGTTCCAGGAATTAGAAAGGGGGACGTTAAACTAACGGGAAAAGAGAATAGCTTAACTATCAAAGCTTTCTCTGAAATAAGAAAATATGAAAAAACTGTTGCACTCCCTGTTCCGGTGGACATCAAAACAGCAAAAGCAAAGTACAACAATGGTGTTCTTGAAATTATTATAGATAGAATACACAAAGAGAAAGAAGATGGAATCGATATAGATGTTGAGTGAGATATCTATTTTTTTCTAAATTTCCATAGTTAATATAACATTATGTGGAAAGATTGCTGTTATTTCTTGGCCGAGTTCTAAATCTAATTGAAAACTTCCATCTCCTAGTTTAGATGCGGATGTAAAAGGAATAACGGATACTGTTGCATCATTTATCATGGTTATTAAGCCATTTTGTATTTTGTATAGATAGAGGTAGTTTTCTGTACCAACTGTAGAAGACCGTTCTAGATGGAAAGAAACATTTACAGTATAATCTGCACTAAAATAGATTTCTAAACTATCGACAAGAATTGATATTTCGAAATAGATTTGAATGTAAACATCAGTAGACGTAGCAGAATTCTGACTTATTTCAATGTCATTTTTGTGTCGTATCAATGATGGAATATTATGATTGTCTAGATAGGCTTCTATGGTTGCTAACCCACTTAAGATTGAATCATTAACTTCACTCATCGAAGTTCCTTGTGAATATTGTGCAATACCAGCATATGCCAAATCATATATTGAGCTTACTGAATTATCTATATAATTCATAATTTGGTTTTGGTTTGGTGCAAGTTCCACGAATGGAC
>BPTO01000026.1 GCA_023705985.1 Candidatus Heimdallarchaeota archaeon
CATTGACACTGGAACTATACAAATCTGTTGGAAAGAGTTATTAGATGAAGACAATACTGTTATATGGCATTGAACCAATCTCACATTTAACACATCAAAAAACTACTCTTATCAACACTTATCTATTTACTTCGTATCTTATAGATACTAATAAAATCGCCTCTCCAAACAATTATGGATCACTATTTATGAAACTTAACAAAAGTTTCACGGAGTTTTCTGACGACTATGGTAATAAATATTATAAGACTACCGAAAACGTGGAAAAATATGATATTAGAAAAGATTTTATATCTCTTTCAGGTATAACTCAATCACAGATAGGTAATCTGAATTTTTAATAAGAAGAATAAAAAACGAGAAATTAAAAACAAGAAAAAAACTATTTATCGCATAATTCAAAAATATACTGATATATTAATAAGAAAAAACTTTCAGGGGCGTAAACCTCTAAATATACACTATTTTCTCTCCTTGTACGTTTAATTTTTCGTCATCATCTATGATTACACTTCTCATTTTTCATTTAATCTGAATTATTATATATTTTTTACAAAACCGCTTTCACTATTCTTGCAAAAAACAAAAACAAAAAAAATAACTTGTTTCATCATTTAATACTTATAATTTCAGTCGTCTAGTTTTCTCGACTTACTTCTTTCTCTATTCCTAATCCTTTCCAATTCCGTATCAAATCTCCTTCTTTCACTTCACTACCAAAACCAAGTTGTATTTTTTCTTCGACAAAAGGAATACCTTATAAAACTATCTGTTTTGTGTTAGTTATGATTTTAGCGGTAGATTGAATCCAAGTGTCTTCTAACAACAATTCACTAGAGGTTAATAACAAAATGAAATCTAAAAAAAGAAAGCTGTTAGGGGATGATTTATTATCAATAGCAAAAAAACATGGAATCACAATATCTACTTCTTTGGAAGACTTAGTCACTGAAAGTGCGTTGAAAGGTCAAGAGCTTCTGATTAATAATCAAATTGATGAATCTCGTGAGATAAGCGATTTTTTGTTACAATTAGCGAATCAATCTAAAGACAATTTCATTTTGATGAAAGCTTTAATTTTTCAATCTCAATTATACACATCTCTGAAGAAAGATCCTTTACCATTGCTCGTAAAAGCTGCATCTCTTGCAAAGAAGTTCAAACTTTATGAAATAATGGCTAGTATTAAGCTTCAAGTTGCTTACGAATATTTCAGAAACTCAAATTATAAAAAAGTGCTAAAGGAGATTAAAGAAGTTGAAAAATATAATGTGATAGATGACGAAATCACATTTGTGTTAAAGGAATTGAAAGCTAAATCATATTGGGAACTAGATGATTATACAAGAGGTTTTGACGCTACTTATGATTGGTTATTAACAATCAAGGAGACAGAGAATCTTCAAACCATATTTATTTCCATAGTTTACTTACTAACTGTGATAGGTTCGCTTACACTTCCTCATCCAAAAGAAAGAATAGAGGAGATTAAAAATGAAATAAATGCCGTTTTAGCAACAATAGGTTCATCAGTTCATCTTATTGATGAGATTTTAGAAAATTTAGACACATTTTTTGCCCAATCGTTGATGTTAGTTGAACCAGAGATATTGCACAGTTTTGCAGATTTAATGTTGAAATCTGTTCGTTGGTCTGATCAAGAGAAGTTTCTTATTACTTGTAAAAAATTGGCTGATGCTTTTGAGAGCATAAATGATTTTGATAAATCCATCGAAATCTTAGATAAGGCAATTACATACTCCCACGAAAGAAAATTCAAAGATATTGAAACAGACCTTTATGTGAGAAAAGTTGAGATAAGTAGTCTTATTTTTTATTTTGTAGAACAAGATGAATTCTTTGATCCTTACTATCTTTCCACAGTTGATTTGTATAAAAATGGAACAAGAACTGAGGAAATTTTCGATATCTTATCAGTACCAATCAATAGATTTGCATCAACTTCTTATTCACACTTTCTGAGAATTATAGAAAAAACTGCTGAAACTTCAATTAGGGATGATATATGGTTTGAAATCCAAAATTTGCCAGAAAATGATATTAGAAGTTATTTTCTTTTAACTTTGGAAATCGCAAATGAAGAAATTTGTCTTCTAATGAAAGAAGATTTTCAAGTGGAAGCTAATTCTACGAAGGAGATGACTTCTACAGTCACACCCTATTATTCAGTAATTGGGGTTTTACATAAGGAAAATGATGAAAAGAAGGTTAGTTTTCAGAATATTGAAGAAGTGCTATTGAAACTACAAAGGGCGATTAATTGCCCTGCTTCTAAAGCATCAATTATTTTCCCTAAAGCTCCACCCCATCTTAATGTTTTCAAGTACTATATTGAAGGAGGAAAGTTTAGAGATATTAAAATAAAGTTATTAGAATGCGCACTTGAAATACGTAGGATGTATTCATTTGTTAAAAATAAAAATTTCCTGAAAATTTTCGAAAGTGATCCCATAACAATATTTGATTTATCCTTACGCGAAGAAAATCACCTTAATCCCATTATAATCCTACTTAATAAGGCTCACCATCTAAATATTAAAACTGAAGACTTATCTAATTTCTTTAAAGATTTATTTGGACTGTTTCTTAGAAGAGCTGACTGCAGGTATTGGAGAGATTTTTACTATCAGTATGCGTGGGTCCATTTAAAAGGTGAATTATTATCAAAAAATTCTATGATAAGTGAGCAAAAAATAGAACACTGTAATAAATTGATTGAAATAAGTAAGAAATTGAAAGACAATGGGAAAATACTGGAAAGTAACTATTACAAAGCGTTTCAGCTTATATTACTTGGAAGTGGAGTTAAAAATGAAGCTTTGAATGACCTTAAGCTTCTTTCAAATCAATTTCAATCTGAAAAATATTTACTGCTATCTGAACTTTTAGAAGATATATTGTTACTAAAAGAAAATTCATCTAATCTGTTGAAAAAGAAAATTATCTCTTTGTTTTTCGATTTGTGTGAATATAGAGACTGGGATAAAGCTCGTGAATTATTTAGCCTATTACTTGAAACTGAAGATAATTACTCTGAACTAATGAGATTTTCAATTCAGGAGATGAAAAAAGGTCGTTATGCTATATGTCTGCAACTTGAAATTTTGTCAACGCTTATTGAAACTAAACAACATGAAGTAGCCTTTGATTCATTGAATATAATAATTCATACTTTGAAAGAGATAAAAGAAAAGCAACATTATAAAACTCATCTGTGGACCTTACTATTTGTTCGTGCTAATTTATTATTGTACACCGTTCTTAAAATATCTAAATACCAAAAAAACGATTTTGCACAGATAAGAGAAGAAATTGTAAATAATATATTAGAACTGTTTGAATGGGTAACAGATAAAGTAGTTATAGTAGAACTTCTAATAGAAAAAGCTAAAACTCATCTAGATAAGTCTGAATATGCACTTGCTGAGAAGCTATATCATCGAATTGAACAACAATTACTTTTCAATTGGGATATCTTTATGCTTGAAGAAAATAAAAATACTATCAAGATTACTCAAGATATTAAGAAAAGAATAGTAGGTCAGCACTTTACCTAAGGTTGAACGACTAGCTGATGGAGGGAAGATTATGGTAGATCCTGATAACAATATTTCCATTGCTCAAGTTTTTTTTCTTGATTATGATAATATCAAAGATGTTTCCATCTGGGATCTTGAACATAAGAAGAAGAATATTGAAGAGAAGAAGGAAGTTGTTGAGAGATATAAAACGATAAACTATCTAGCATAATTATAGTTATTTTTCTACATCTCCTAAAGTTGAGATCATTGGCAATAATACTGGAGATATTGCTCTTGTTATCCTGCTTATATAATCTAAAATTGAGTGTTCTTCTTCCTCATTCTCATTCTCTTCTTCCAATTTTTTCCTTTTTCATGTGAATGAAGAAGAGAAAGACCTACTAAAACCATTCTCACCTTATTTTGTTCTTGACTAATTTCAGGTTCTATTTTTGATTTAGTTTTTATTTCTGTGCCTAAGTATACATTTGCCATATTTGTGACTTTCCAGTTAATTTTTCGTAACTTTTATAAACATCAACTACTAACTGGAAAGTTACCATAGTAGGAGGGAGTGATTTGAGGAAACTTTAAATAGTTGATTTTCTTAACATGAGCGTTATTGTAGTGGTGTGCTAACTCATGTCGTATGAGGGAATTGTCGATTGGTTTACCAAGAAACGTCTTCCTTGTGACTTTCAATCTTCTTCACTTTTGCAAAGTATTTCTGATCGTTTAGTTGATTCTCTGCAATCTTCCACTTCACTACGTGATTTTGCTGATTTTTTGTATCATTCACTTAAACTTCTTCATAAACTAAGTTTTATCCCTGCAGATACTCGTATTCCTTCTTTCTCTCTTTTCAGTCATCTTAAAAATAGTAGTGCAATAGTTACATGTCTTGCTGTCAGAATGGGATTATCTGATCGTCAAGTTTGTCTTCTACGTCTTGGTGCTTTACTTCACGATATAGGTAAAGTTTCTCACTTAGGGAAGGGTGTTGAACATGTCAAAGGTACTATAGATTTTCTTATTTCTGTCAAAGATCGTCTTCTTTCTCTTAAAAAAACATTTTTTGCTGAAAGTGATTTTGCTGATTTAGTCAAATTAGCTTCTCGACATCATACTGGTCCTGCTTATTCCGAATATGAACCTGTTTCAGAATTAGAAAAACTTGTAGCTAGAGCTGTTTCTATAGCTTCTGCAACCGACCGTCAAGGAGATATTGTTATTGCTTTACTTGATTCTCAAGGAAATAAAACCTCAAAGTTTGAAGAAGCTACACATATTGAGTTTCTTTCTACAGATCAATTTTTTCCTCATATTATAAAGACTAGAGCTGGACAGTACGTTCTCTCTCCTAACAACCCTTCTTTAAAGTTAGAAATATCTAAACTAGAACCCGTTAAAGGCGATTATCTCCTCCTAGGAGAAGATATAACAACTCAATCTTCACTGTCATATTATATTGGTTCTACTATTTCTCTTCCTGATAATATCTGTGTTTTTGTAGCGGATATCATGGGTATACAAAAATTTGTTATGAGTACCAGAAAACTAGCTGGACTAATCGGTGGGAGTCTGTTGATTCAAGATTTAGAAGAGTATATTAGTGATATAATAGCTGAATTTGTTTGTCCTGAAACAGTTATTTTTCAAGGTGGGGGGAGAGTTTTGGCTTTTATTCCTGATCAAGAAATAGGAGAGCAAATTAAAGAAAAAATCCAAACTTATTGCCATCAAGTTTTTGATGGATCTCTTCAGGTTGCTTGTGTTATTCAGGAAAATCCCGTACAAAAACTAATGAAGAACTTCGGTGATATTCTCAATGATATTCATATTACAGAACTCCCAAAAATCAAAAATAAACCATATGATACACCGAAACCCTCGCATATTCCGAGTAATAGAATTTGTTCTTCATGTTACGAATTAGAAGTATCATCTGCGTCTAAAGAAGAAAGTTATTGTTCTTTATGTCACCAAAAAATTAAACGCGGAAAAAAATATAGACATGATATCCCTTCATTAATTAAAAAAAGGGAACATCAGAGGGAAAACTATGTTCAGTGTGAACTCAAGAAATTACGAGAGGAATATGGTCTTGAACCTGCCAGAGAATTAAGACAAATTGGTAAAAATATTGCTGTGTTAGCTATTGATGGTAATATGGTGGGAAGGTTTTTTTCGCAGATAAATACCATAAGTGACTATTCATATAGGTCATCAAATGTTGACAAAACTATCCGTGAAACTTTAGTTAAAACTATAGAAGATATTGTTTATTCAAATCTCTTGGAAATTACCACAAGAGCACCAATTGAAGAGGAAAGTTCTTCAGAAGATGATTTTCTTGGAATTGAAGTTCTTTATATAGGTGGAGATGACCTCTTAATTATTACTAAATCAGATATAGCTTTAGAGTTTGTTGATAAACTATGTGAAAATATCTATACTGCTTTTAGCTTTGAATCTTCTCTAAAAACAGAAGGGTGGGAACATTCTCGTGCTATGATAACACTTTCAGTAGGAGCAGCATTCGGTAACTACAAGTTTCCAATTTATTTCTTACTTGAAAAAGCATTTGAAAATCTTAAAAATGCTAAAGAACAATTCCGTAATAATACCAAAATTGATAGTCATAAAACACTTATTCTTCCCCATGGAGCAATAAGTCTAACTAGTGTTTTTAACGCCATGCCAGCCATCAGATCACACGACTTTATTTTGAATTATAAAGGACCAATTAATAATTTCATTAAAATCAAGAATATTCTAAATTATGCTATTAGACCATATAAATCTAAAGAAAAAACATACACATTTCCAAAATCTCTTTTGGAAATAATCGCTTCATGTTCTGAAAATACTGAAAGCCAACTTAATACTGTAAAATTCTTATATGCAAGAATGGAACACAGAGAAACTATTGAGAAAGCTGTTCAATATCTTTCAGCTAGAGGTGAGGACATTACTAATGTAAAGTTTTGTGAATATTTAGCAGAATTTGTTGTAAATGAAAATTTACGAGAAGTAGTAAAAGATATCATGCCAGTTATAGGTGATTAACATGGAAATTTATGAGATACAACTAACTTTGACATCATTTTTCAATAGTCAAGGTGTACGTCGAGGTAATCTTATAGATGTTATTAGAAACAGTAAAGGAGAAGTGTTCATACCTGGTTCTCAAGTAAAAGGAATTATCCGTTGTGAAGCTGAAAGGATAGTTAAATCGCTCTTATTAAATGATAATCAAATCACCTTTTTATTTGGAAAACAAGATAAGGAAGATGAAGAATTTCTTGAACCCAAATTACGTTTTGCAGACTTAGTGTGTATAAATAAGGAAATAAGAACAATAACAAAAACAGGACTGCATATTTCTAGAAGTTCTCTATCTCATTCAAAAAAATCACTTTTTGAGATGATTCTAATTCCTCCAGGAACGAAGTTTAAAGGAAGAATACTATGCAAACAATCCTTGACTAATAATGAAAAAAAACTATTGATGGGAGCTATTCAATCTGCTGCACATTATGGTTTTGGTTCAAACCGTTCCAGAGGTTTAGGAGGATGTTCAATTGAAGTAAAAAATGTGGAGGTTGGATAACGATGCCGTGGGATATAATAACTGGTAAAATCGTAAATGACTCTCCTCTCCATCTAGGATCAGGAAAAAAAATGGGGAACTTTAGACCGACACTTAAGTACATACCAGGAAGGGCTTTACGTGGAATGATTGGAAATTTCCTTTTTCATAATGATAAAGAGCTATTTAAGGAAATCAAAATTGAAGCAGATTCTCCATTAGAAACAAAAATACTTTTTAAACCAGGAATGCCAAATAATGGTGTTTCTATTCCCCTGAATTTGAGCATTTGTAAGAAATGTAAAAAAATAATAAAAGAAAAATTGTGTTTAGAGTGTTTGAATGAAACTGTTCAAACTTCTGGAATTGCTTTAAAAGAAAATCTTCAACTTCAATCTATATTAGATAAAATCTTATTAACTACTACAATTTCAACTCATGCACCAATAGAGAGAAAAACGCATTCAACCACTGAACATAAACTTAAACCTTACAATATAGAAAGTATTAATCGTGGATACTCGTTTGTTTTTCGTATTGTATGTGATTCAGATTATTCTTTAAAGGTAGTGGAAATATTGAATGATGCAGGAGAATTTTATGGATTAGGAGGATTTAGAAGCAAAGGCTTTGGTATTATTCAATTCAAAAATGTGACAACAATTCCAATAAAAGATTGGATGGCAGAATTGCCAACAGGTAAATGGTTAGTTGCTAATTCGGAGATTATTTTTCATAAGAATAGTGAAAAGAATTTTATAGGTTTTGTTACCGAGATTATCTTGAATTATATTAAAAAATCTTTAGAAATACTTGGTGAAAATTCAACCTTGATAAAAGAATTAAAAATAGAAAAACAATTTTTTAAATCAGTAGTCGCAAGAGGGTGGACGATTAAAGGAAAAAGTAGGTTGGATGTACTTGAACCAGCAATTATTGCTGGTAGCACAGCTGAAATTGAAATAACTGACAAATTACAACAAATATTATCAACAGTTGGACTTGGAGAAAAAACTCATATGGGTTATGGAGATATATATTTTTGGGGTGAATAAATGGAATATGAAAAACTTCAAGAATTAAACGGAACTTCATGGAAGTTAGCAATAAAAGCCTTTAAACTAGATAAGAAAAGTGAATATCAACTATATTCAAATAAAAGAATACGTGATTTTTCTTCATGTGTTGGGAAGACAAATATGATCACACTTGTGAAATCAATCGCTTCTGCTTATACTCCTCCTCAAGATGAACTTTGGAGGAAAAACACTGAATTTGAAGACAATCTACTTCTATTAATGGAAGAAAAAAGTAAAAAAGATAAATGGTTAAATTTATTTTTCCGCTATCTTTTGTGGAATATATCATTTATTGATGTTGTTCTAAAAAGCAGACAAAACAATCTTCTTATAAGAACTTTACAAGCGGAAAAGATTGATGTTTCAGAAATATTATCACTCTTAAACAAAATAGGAATTAAGGAGGTTAAATAAATGGAAGAAGAAGAACTTGCTAGAATCTTAAAACATAGTTATAGTCTAGTTCTAAAGACAAAACTAAAATATTCTAAATATAAAAACGAATTTAATATAGATAGTCGTACAAAAATAAAAAATCTAGGTATGGCTTTACGCCAATTTGACAACCCCAAAGCTTCTTTTCTACATTTCATTAAATATGCGACCTATTCTTTACCTCGTTCAAGACTTCATATTGGAGATACTGATTTTCTCACTCAACTTCTCAAAGCTATTCAAGATATTGAAAATAATGCCCAACCTAATTCAGATTACAAACATGAAATCGAACAACTGCATTATCTAACAGGTTACGCATCTTGGACAATGGATTCTCTAGTGATTATATTTTCAAGTATATCTGAAACTGAAATTAATGATGCTGTAAAAAGAATGCTAGAAACTGAATTTGCTATAATTAATGAACCTTTTCCTACAGATATAAATGATAAAATCATAAAATGGTATAACAAAGCAAAAAGTGGAACAAGAAAAGATTATCAAAGGAGAAGATAAAAATGTTTGAGAAATTAGATGAAAGAATAATTATTAACACACAAGTTGTTGTTATTTCAAGCTTACACATAGGAATAAGCACAACTACAGCACCCCAAGAAATAGATAAAGCTGTGATAAAAGCTCCAGATGGAACACCATTCATCCCTGGTTCAAGTTTAAAAGGTGTGTTACGTTGTGATAATGATAGGTTGTTGAATTCATTATCTGATATGTTGAAGAATAATGATCTAAAAGTTTGCGATTTAGAAACTTCAAGTCAACCATGTGGTAAATGCTTATCATGTCTTTTATTTGGAGGAACTCAAGCATCTTCGATACGTGTTAAGGATTTTTTAGCACAATCGAGTAAGACAGTAATTAGAGATGGAGTTGCGATAAGTAGGAAAACAAGAAAAGCAATAACTAAAGCAAAATATGAGATAGAGGTTGTGCCAAAAGGAACGATTTTTGACGGAGAAATAATGATTGAGAATCCTAAAATTAATAACCACAAATATGCTAAACTAGGTGCTTTGCTTTCAATGGTGAATTTCTTTAATAACACTAATAGATCTTTAGGAGGAGGAACATCAAGAGGATTTGGAGAAGTTCTGTTAATTGTTAACAATGTCAGATCTTTTACTGCAAATGATTACCTTGAATCTACAGGAGGAAAAATAATACTTGAATTTAATAATAAAAAAGAATCTGATCGCTCAATGACATGGAAATTCGAATGTAAAGAGCAAGAGAAACTAGATCTTATTCTCAAAGAATGGCAAACTACATTAAAAAAATTTAGAAAAGTGAGTGAAAATGAATCTCACTGAGACGATAGACTATAGTACCTTTAAGGGTCAATACTTCATAATAGGAGAAATTATTTTAGAAGGTCCTCTCCGGATAGGAAGATCGAGAAATGAAGTAGTGGAATATTCTATATCTGCTGCTGCACCAGTGTTGTTAGATTACAATAGTCAAGATGGTAGTTATTATCCTTTTATCCCAGGAAGCTCACTAAAAGGTGTTTTTCGAGCTACTTTTGAAAGGATTGCCAAAACATTTGGTTTTTTCGTGTGTCAGATGATAGATGACAGAAAAGAGAAAAAGACTTGTGGGAAATGTCTAGGATGTCGGTTGTTCGGTTCTGAAACTAGCCAATCTAATATAATAGTGAGATCCGCTTATCCTGTTGAAGAAGCGGAAAAATACAGTATGGTAAGTGAGAGACCTCACTTTAATAGTGATGACAAAAGATTTTACCCCGAGGAGATTATCAATCCTTCTAAATTCGTTTTCCAGATAGATTTCCAAACTAAACCAAATAAAGAAGAATTAGCTCTCATCCTTCTAACTTTCAATGAGTTTAATTTAAAAAGAGCATTTATAGGGGGAGGAGTTTCTAGAGGTAATGGAGCAGTAAGAATCAATACTGAAGTATATAAGAGAGAACTTGAATACGAAGAAAATGAAGTAATAGGTTACGAAATATATGAAATTGAAACTGACCTAAAAAAAATACATTCTTACTTGGTAGAAAAGAAAACTGGCAGATATTTTGATGAATGGAAAGATTTTCGAGTATATCATAGAGCTACAGATGATTCCTTGAATGGTTGTATTGTTGCAGAAATGAACATAAAAACAGAAAGTAAATTCACATTAAAAGGAAGAGAAGAAGAATCTGTGACACTTGGAGGAGAACCAGTTATCCCAGGTTCAGTAATAAAAGGTTTCCTTAGAAATAAAATGAAGAAAATCAAAGGAAAACGCTCTGATTGGATAGAAAAAATATTTGGTAGTATTAAACAAAGTGGAGGAAGATCAAAAATTATTGTTACAGATGCAATACCAAAAACAAAAGTTAATGAGACCAAATATATTCCGAAAGGGACAGTTCTTAAAACATTTATACTATTTGATAATATAGTAGAAGAAGACTTGCAAACAATTCTAGAACAACTTCAAGGAATAAAAATGATTACAGGGGCAACAAGTGCAAGAGGAGGGGTCGTAAGAGGGCCAATAATCAATAATAAAGTTTCATTTGCAATTGAAAAAGCATGGAAGTTTACTATTAAAGATCTTGAAAAAGATATTACATTTGAATTAGATCAAATGTTGTAGGAGGGTAAAATGAGTTCAGATTTGTTCATATTAACACATGGAACAAAAATCACAAGAAAAGGGAGACTAATAAAAGTAAGAAGACCTATAGGGAAAAAAGAATATGAAACACAATTAGTTTCCCCTATAACTTTTAATTCATTAATAATAGATTGTCAAGAAGTGATATCAACTGGAGCAATAAAATTAGTTATGGATCACAAAAAGGCAATAATCATACAAAATTATACAGAAATGTATCACATAATAGATTCTAAATCAAAAATACCTAAACTATGGGCTAAACAAATAATGATGAGTGACGAGCTAAAAACACAAATAGCAAAGGAGATAGTAAAAACAAGTATTTACAATAAAATTTGGCTAATTAATAAGATAGAAAAAGCAGATTCAATGAAACAAACAACAGAATTCTGTAAGAGTCAAATTACTAAATTAAAGAGACTGAAAAATATTAATTCAATAATGGGAATAGAGGGGAATGTAACACAAAAGTATTTTCAACAGCTAAAGGAATGGTTCCCAAATGAGCTTAAATTCAGAGGAAGAAAAAAAATATCCAGCAACAGACCCAATAAATGCATTATTAAGCTATGGATATGTGATCATAGTAAATAAAATAGAAAAGGAGATAATAAGGAAAGGACTAAATCCCTATCAGGGAATATATCATACAACATACAGAAACAGAAAATCATTAGCTTTTGATATAATAGAAGAATTTAGACAACCAATAATAGTATAGTAGTAAAGATGATAAAACAACAAGAGATAAAAAATGAGCAATTCATAACAAAGGGAAACAAATGCTTAATAAACGAAGAACTAAAGAAAAAATATGTAGAAGCTATTTATAAAAAACTAGAAGAGGAGGAAAAATATGAAGAAAAAAGCATACCAAGGAGAAAAATAATAGAAAAGCAAATAATAAAACTAATTAGAGCGATAAAAAAAGAAGAAAGATACAAAGGATACAGACCAAAAAGAGAAAAAGGAGAAAGGAATGCAATATATAGTAATGTATGACATAAGTGAGGACAAACAGAGAAATAAAGCATTAGAAATATGTAGATATTTTGGAATGGAAAGAATACAATATAGTGTATATGGAGGAAGATTAGAAAAAAAAGCAAGAAAAGAGATAGAGAAAGAATTGAAAATGATAGAAATAGGAAGTGAAGATTCAATAGGAATAGTCACAATATGTAACAATTGTCTAATAAAAAGTACAACAATAGGAAAGAAAAAAACATGGGAGAAGAAAACAATAACAATAATATGAACAATAAAAAACGCTTTCTTAGCGCCTTAAACGAAGTAACGTAAAAAGAGAAAAAATGCTAGAGCGCGAGAAACAGCAAAAACTTTAAGAATGAGGGAGAAAGAGAAAAGAGCGTACGCTACAACTAGTACACGAGGTAAAAGTGTAAACTGGCAAAAACGCTTACTAGAAGCAGAATCCCCGCGGTTACATTCTAGCTCCGTCAAAAGAGGAGGTGGTAACGAGTTTATTTCTACAGCTCCATCCATTTTCCTACTCATCAACGTTACATTCTAGCTCCGTCAAAAGAGGAGGTGGTAACGTATCTGGTAATCTTTAATAATGTTAATGTGCTTCATGTTACATTCTAGCTCCGTCAAAAGAGGAGGTGGTAACGTAGTAAGTTACGATCGCAGTTATTACTGCAGTATCTAGTTACATTCTAGCTCCGTCAAAAGAGGAGGTGGTAACCTCAAGATATCTAGCTTTCTATGTAATTCTTCATCGTTACATTCTAGCTCCGTCAAAAGAGGAGGTGGTAACGGAGGTGAAACAATATGGGTACTTGTAGTAATTGTAATGGAACGGGCACAATATCATGCAAAACATGTAACGGAAGTGGAGAACTAGCATGCAAAACATGCAGGGGATCTGGAAGAAGTTCTTCTGGCAAATATGAATGTAATATTTGTGGAGGATACGGAAACCATACATGCAACCTTTGCGACGGTAGTGGTGACCACACATGCAATTTATGTGATGGAGCAGGACACTTTTAATATCCATTACATACCCACACAATCCGGAAAGACTTGTAAGCTTGTTCTGCTTTTCGTGCTGCTTGTTGTGCAACTTGTGCTGTAAGTCTTTGATAATACTCATTTGTTTTAATTGTTGGGTATGCTTTGTTGTATGTGAAAAAAGTCCTTGTTGTCTCCCATTCCTTTTTCATTAACCATAGTGTGAGGTTATAAACATTTTTTGACCATCGTGTAAGTTGTTTGAGTATCCATTACGTTTCTTTGATTAATGATCTTAGATGGTTTTGTTGTACTAAATACATCATTTCTTCTTCTTTACTTTCCTATTTAAACCCCCAGTAAGACAATCAACTGAATGTATTAGTACTCGAAAAGGTTCATTATTGTACAAAACAACAAAACCTATAGTAAATTTAATAAATTATATATCAATAATACTAAGAGAAATCATGTACAGTAAATTAAAAGAACAAGAAGTGGCATTACTTAAGACATTGATACAAGACAATAGTGAGAATGTAGACTACAATATTATAAATATTGCACGCTCTACTGAATTTTTCATTAATCATGAAATTGAATCAGATCAATGGAAAGCATGTCCCAAAACCTCCTATTCACCTCCACAGGCTTTGAGCGTATAAAAGAAAGTTGTACCAGAGGAAAGGACAGAGTAAGGTCTTGAGCTTGTTGTTCAACTTTCTATCATAGATGGTGAGGGGACGGAGTTTGATCAGACCGAAGACATGTTCAACCCTTGCACGTCGTTCTGAATGATTATTATGCCGGATGAGACCAGGATAATTATTATATGCTCTTACAATTCTATCATGGGGGCTGTTAGTTCCATAATCAATAGCATTTTCCTTAGGTGGAACATCGGGTAGCATACCTTCTTGCTCTATCCATCCCAAGATGTCCTCATCCCAGTAAGCTTTATCCATATGCATGATTTTGAAACGTTGAATTAGCCTTTTAGATAGAGTTTGGAAGAGTTTGCCACAAACCTTGCTATCATGAGTAGGAGAGGGAGAAGTAGTGATCGACACCACTGCCCGGGAGGGGAGAGAGACGATGATATGCACTTTTCTGAAAATCTTGGAGGTCTTCTTCAGTTGTCTTTTTGCTCACTTAAGGTAACGCCAAAGCGACCCTGTGGCAATCTTAAACCCCGAACTGTCTACTGCACACTCCTCGTCTTCCCATTGTGTTGCACGGATATATCCCATTCCTCTAATCCAGCTCTCTAATGATTCTACTTTTGTGTTCTGCCACACTCTGTGAAAAGTACTTTTTGAAGGTATAACCCTAAGGTACCCTTCTCTTACCAGAAATTCACACAAGGACAGTTTTAGAGGTAGTGTTCTCCAAGGTACTCCTTCTATCCTTCCAATCACACAGAGTAAGACTATTACCCACCTTTCACCTACCCTTGGCGCTCCTCCCTTCCTTCGGTCTCCTGTTCTTTTCTCTGGAAATTTCCTTTTAACCAAATCTTTATTTAGTTCAATAAACTGTTTAACTACGTGAGGGTCGAATTTTTGTAGTATTAGCATATTTCAAGATTTGACCCTCACTACTTAGACTCTTCGGTCTTTGCTTTTTCCCCCTCTTCTCTGTTAAAACTCTCTTTCTCCCTTAGAGAAGCTCTAGTCAACGCAGACTAGTTTTGGGACATGCTTCAATGGAATTTAACACACATTAGTATTGTCACTAGAGCAGACCATCATAGTGAAATTATATTATTACTAGCTTTTAATTTAGATGCAAGACGTTTAGTGTTATGTCTCTTTGATGATAATTATGAGATTAATATATACACACAGACTGATGGTTCACAAATAATTTACATGAAAAGTCCTAATTTACTTGATGGTATTGTTATCAGTGATATAGAAACCGTTATTGTAAGTATTTTGTTCGACTCTCTGCAGAAAGAACAAAAGAAATTTAGAGAGATTTTTACATACTTTCAAAAAAATTATAAGCTTCCTCCTATACGTTTCAACTTACTTAAAGAACTACTCCTAAATAAAAGGAGAACATTATTCTTACTACATAACGCTTCTTGTAATATAGAACAGCTAATAACTTTACATAGGAATGCAAAGGGAAATTTATTTAGCTTACATTCCTTAAATACCAAAAGTGTCAAAACTGATAATAGCACCTCTAGTTATTTGTATAATTTCAACTTTAGTAATATCACTGTAGGTTTCTACTTCTCTTTATCTTCAATAGAAATAGGAAAATACAAAATTTGCTATATAAAAATAAGTTCAGCAAAGAGAGTAAGTTCTACTCTCACTTATACTTGTGACTTAACAACTTTAACTAATGTCTTTCAAGAAAAATCAACAACTCTATTTGATTTAAGTGCAAATACTAATTATCCAAAAATAGACAATAAAGATGATAAAAAAGCACTAGCCATAATTTGCGATTTTCCTAACCCCATAATTGTCAAATCAATTCCAGGAAAAGAAATGAATGCTATTATTGATTCATTTTCTATTATTGCAATTTATGCAAAACTTTCCAACAGATTGAATTTAGCTAAACTAGAGATTTTGTTAGGATTGAAAATAGAAAAAACTAATATCCCCTTTTGTGCTAAAATACGTTCAGCTGCAACAATCAGTAAACATATCCTTAGAAATTATTTAGTCCAAAAACTTAATCTAGATTTATATATAATTCAAAAAAATATTAAGAAATCACACAATTTCCTACAAAACTACAAACAGACTTATTTAGGTGGAAAAGTTGAGTGTTTTATTCACGGACTAGTCGAAACTACACTTGAACAAAGAATCTATTATTTAGATTTTACTGCTCTTTACCCTCATGCAGCTTGGATTTGTGAAGCACTATGGCTTTATCTTGTTTGTTCAAAAAAAGAAATGCATAAATACATTCGAAACGATATTAATAATGTTATAAAACGTATTAAATTGAGTGTTAATGAAATTATTGAGAGTATAATAAAAAAGAAACCTTTACAAAAAAGAATTTTTCAAAGATTGGTAGGAAATTGCACCATTCACAGTGACATACTCATCCAATTACCTAGAGACTTCAAGAATAAGAAAGTTGATATGTTAGTGAAAGGGAGAATATCAACTACACTAGTTGATCTCTCTAGCTATTGTAAGGGAAATAATAAATAACAAAAGACAGATAGATAAAGTCTTGAGTCAAATTTCTTTTATAAAAGTAGAATACGTTGATATTCCTGTTTCATCTGAATATGGAAAAGAATTCTTTACAATTCTCTGTTTATTTCGAAAAAAGATTAAAGCAGAAATAAGAGAAATAAAAGAAAACCTCAAAAAAGGGAATAGCGCTAAAATTACTGTTTTAGAGTGTGAGCAATTATTTGTAAAAATCTTGATGAATGCTTGTTGTGGAATAAGTGGAGAAGGGATGTTAAAAGAAAAATATACAGGAATTTTCTGTAATCCAATAGTGGCAAATGCAATATCAACCATTGGTCGCGCTTTTATTACTATTGCTGAAATAACTGTTGATCACATTAACGCGTTAAAAATATATACAGATACAGACAGTATCTTTGTTCGAGCTACAAAGACACAGCAAGAAGATTTGTTATCTCTTTTTCAAGAGACTATTTTACTGAAAGACGAAATAGAAGATAAATATAAAGATGGAGACTATATTACTCACATTTACATAGCAGGTAAGAAGAAATACGGCTACAAGACAAGTAAAGGTAGAATAGTATTCACTACTCATAGTAAGGGGCAGTACTTAACAGAACCCTTCAAGAAAGCTCTTAAAGAATCCTATAAATACCTTTTTACGACTACCTTCACAGAAGATACAACAGATAAAGCAGGTGAGATAGCATCACTATATCATAGTTATTTACAGAATGTTACTCTAAGCAGTCAGAAAAGTAGTATCTATACGGGTTTAAGAAAATTCAATGAAAGAACAATTACTGCTTATACTTGGCAATGGGAAGGAATACCCATCTATGTTAAATTCAATCTTTCGAATGGAAGTTACCTTGTAACTAATACTAGACAAATCACAAAAGGATTAACAGGGGAATATCTGAATATTACAAAAGGAAAGAACAAATTAGTCTTTTTCATTACCATACCAACAGATGTTTATAAACTAATTAGTGATTTTATAAATAAATTTGATACAACAAATGAGGATATATCATTTAGGAAACAAAAAACCATCAACTCGTTACAAGGGTTTTATGGTTCTAATAATACTTATTTTCTACAATATCTCTTGAATGATCATATCGGTTTTGAACGAAAAAAAATTGTTAAATATTACAAAAATTATTGGCTAGATGTTTATTATGACTGTAAGATAAATAATAAAGAACCTTTAGGAAAGAAAGAATTACTCTTATGGGAACAAATAACAAATTATAATAATTTAGAAGAAATAAAGAAACAAGCAGCTTTACAGATGCATTCTTGGTATTTCCAGGAGACAAATCAATTGAGTTTTGAAAAATCAGTAAAAGAGATTAAAGATCTAGATTTTAACTTTCTTAACCATCCAACTTATCAGCTCTATCAAAACATTCTCTCAGAAGTATGTAAGTGGGGTAACTATTACTAAGATCATACAAAACTCTATTAGTAAAATAGTAGCAGGATTTCAAACACTTGATGTTCTTATTGACCAATTAGTTACTAAAATAGAGAATAAGGAACACATTAAAAGAAGGATGCAAAATTACTTTCAGTACAACGAGCACAAAATAACTCGAGATATAGCTGAATATAAAGAAACCTTCATAATTACAAAACCTCAAGATGACAAAGTTAATGATGAAGAAATCCAAAACATTAAAGAAAAATCATAATTTAATGAAAAAAGTATAGTGTGATCATGAAAATGACTAGATCCTATTTTATAAAAAACTATACAATTTGCACATTTCAAAGAGTTATGATTAAATTTGTCAATTATCAGTTATCTCCTCTTCTTCTACTATAGTTAGAGAATAGTTATGGGATAGAAGGAGAATGAATCCGAAGTGTTATCATAAGTTATTATCTCCTCTTCTTATTGAGCTAAAATGTAACTAGAGCTGATTCTGTCTATTTAACTCAAAATGTCTATACGTTACCACCTCCTCTTTTGACGGAGCTAGAATGTAACCTCAGAGGATGCTTCATAAGCGCCACCGCCACGAGGTTCTGTTACCACCTCCTCTTTTGACGGAGCTAGAATGTAACGTTAGGCTGTCTTATGTAAGAGAAAAAGGAGAAATAAGTTACCACTTCCTCTTTTGACGGAGCTAGAATGTAACTGCAAAGAACTTCCTTCTAGTCTTTGTTTTTTCCATTTTTCTTTTTCTTCTTCTTTTTTTTCTTCTTTCTTCTTCTTTTTTTTCTTTATTAACCTTTTCTTTTTTTCTTCTCTTTGCCTATCTAAAACTTGATATATTTCTTTTTTTTTTCCATTTTATGTCTCCTTCTTCCTCTTCTTCGTTTTTTTCTCCTTCTCTTTCATCGCTTCTTTCTCATTCAGTCATTCATGTTTCTTTTTTCATTGATTTTCCTTCTTTCTCTCATCTACCTTATTATGGTCCTGTTCTTCGTGGTTGGTTCGGTTCTCATTTATTTGATTCCCCTTCTCTTCACTCTGTTTTTTGTGATCCTCTTATTCCTTTTCGTCCTTATTTTTTCTATACTACCCATAATTCTTCAGGTATTTTCGCCCATTTTCTCTTTTTAGATTCTTTTGAGGATCTTGCTTCTGAATTTGTTCATGTTCTTTCTGGCATAAAGCATCTCCATATTGCTGGTAAAGATGCTTCTCTTTCTCATGTTCAAATTCGTAATGATTTTTTCTCCCCTCTTTCCCCTTCTCCTTTTCTCCGTATCCGTCTTATTTCTCCTACTTCTTTCTATCGTTCTGGTAAACCTTGTCTTTTTGTTGATTTTTCCCTTCTTCTCGATTCATTGGTTCGAAGTGTCAATCGTTTTAACAAATTCCATCTTCTTAGTTGCTACCCTATTCGTTGGGATCGCAGCTGGAGAAATATTCCTGTTACTGTTGAAAATTATGATCTTCGTTTGTTCTCTTGGAATCAACATAGACGTAAAGGTAAACCTATAAGATTAGAAGGTATTTTTGGCGAAATCACTTACAAACTCAAGAAAATGAATGATGAAATTGGTAAGCTTTTGTCTCTTGCTAAATTCTATCAAATTGGTAGCAAAACTTCTTATGGTTTTGGTAAATTCGAAATTGCTTAATATGTATTTTTAATTTTTAAACTTGACAATGTTTATTCTGTTTTGAGCGTGCATATTTCAGTTTCAATGAAAAAGTTTAGCCCGATTTTACTTTATTTTTAAATATATTCAAGATTCAATTTATTCGGATATTACTCTGATTATTCGGTTCTTATTTTCATTGTTTTTTGAATTTGTTTTTCATTTAATCTAATATTCTCTCCTTAAATTTATTGTATAAGTATTGGTTTACTAGTTGAGTTCGTTGTTAATCACATGCCCATGATAAGACGACTGTACCAAAAATATTGGAGAGACTCCGTTTTCAAGCCATTCGACGACCCAGAGTGTACTGACCAGTTTATTCTACAGTTCCTCTACAAGAAAGGGAGAGTAACAGAAGTAGGGCATGCGTTGAGAAACAAGTGTATCGAACAGTACTATCAAACACCTAAACAATACCTCAGGATACTTGGGGTTCGAAGCATTATTGAAGGAACCTTTGGAGTCGATAAACGTGTGGGTGCAGTAAAAGACTAGGAAATATGAACAAAAGGATAGTCGTTATGCTACCACTGGATTCACTAACTGGGGAAAAATTGTTCTTGCCTAGGTCCGCATCTTGAATGGGTGGAGGACAGACTTTATATCTCGTCCCTTTATGACAACATAGTATACTGTAAGTCAGACAGTGATGAAGTATGTAACACTTTATATACCATCCGTAAAAGGTTTCCAGTTAAGCTACCAAAAACACTAAAAAACT
Organism: Candidatus Heimdallarchaeota archaeon; assembly: GCA_023705985.1. Taxonomy (GTDB): domain Archaea; phylum Asgardarchaeota; class Heimdallarchaeia; order Heimdallarchaeales; family Heimdallarchaeaceae; genus 18H4-34. The sequence continues at coordinate 20,307 of BPTO01000026.1, forward strand.
AAAAGGTAAACTGGAAAGTCACAGTTATAATGAGTTTTTTGTACATTTTTGTGGTGTTTATATAGTATCGTGTAAATTATCCTTTGAAGGATTGTAGATATGCACCAACTTCATGGTGATCCTCGGGTCTACATCCAACAAAAACCCAAAAGCGAAACCGTAAGCACTTTCATGAGATGATGTGGGCGGTGTAGGAGGGTACGTGATGTCCCCATGATGTGCCCCTGGCACTTCTAAAGAATTTGTACAGAATTCATGTCATAACACGCTATATCTTATAGATATTTTATTATTCTAATTTTGGAAAGAGTGCTATTTTCCGCAGTTCTTCTAAATCTACTTTTTCCTTACTTACTTCCTCTGCATAGAGTTTCGCTGTATTAAAAAAATTGATTGCATCTTCTTTTCTTACTGTATGTAATCCATGTGCTAATATTGAGTTATTTCTTGTTTTCAAGAGATTTCTCATTTCCTTATCCTTAATAAACATCTTCCCAAGGTTATCTTCTATGGTGTTTAGAAGTTCATAATTTGCTTGTAATGATATTTTTATTTTTTTATTAACACTCTTTAGACTTTTATATTGTTCTATATCTTGGTTTTTTACCCCTAATTCTTTTAGCCTTTTAATCTTAATATCACTTGAGATCAATTGATACTTATCTCTTAATCTGTATTGAGCAATTAGCTCTATTACTCTGTATGATCTTGCAGTTGCATCATCATATTTTTCTTCCTCTATTCTTCTTTCTGTGTTGTTTAAAAGATCTGCAATATAGTTCAACTCTCTTTTTTCTTCTGATGTTTTAAGTAATTTTCCTAGAAAAGCTTTATTTTCTCCATGTTGTTTCCTTATTTTTTCTAATTCTGTAAAAGCTTCTTGATGACGGAATTTATCCCATAAATCATAAGCTTTAATTAAAACTTTATAGTTCTCTTGTAGCTCTGTTTCTTGTATCACTATCGCCTCAAGAACTTTACTAGCAGCGCCAAACCTATAATTGTTGAATAACTCTTTAACTTGGTTCAGTAACAGCTTATCATAAAATGAATAAAGATTCTGTTCAGTAATCTTCTCTGTATTTGGGATAACTATTCCCTTCTCTCCTCTCTTGCCCAAAATCGAACTTAGTTTTTTATGATAAAGAATAGAGCTAATAGCAGCACCTATGGTCATAGTTTTAGTTCCAGAAGTATAATCAATAATTACTTCTTCTTGCTGATATTCTTCTAATTTTTTAATCAAATTATAAAAACAATCGTCAAAGTTATCAACGTTTTTTATTTCTACAAATTCATAATCAGTAAATTCTTCTTGATGTTGCTCATAATATTGTTCTTTAATAGATTCGATTGTATCCATGCTTTGATCAGAACCAAAAAAAACTACATTATCTGGACGATAGTGTTCAATACAGACTAATAATCCGTGAGCAAGACTTTTGATCTTTTCCTCTTTGTTTACACCAATACCAGTTCCAACTGTCATAAATAATATTCTAGCCATTATTTGATCCTTACTTGTTATGAATAAAACTACTTCATATGTGATATAGTAACTAAGTAAAAGACTGTATATAAATACTACTGAGTGTACTATTTTGATTTTTCTAGCTTCAAAAATCTATACAAGACACTCAAAATAATCAGAAATCAATACACTATTTTATCTATTCACTAATCTATATGTTGTATCAATCAGTTAGTAGGACATCTACTCTTTTTTGTTATATAAACAAGGAAACATCAACACTTTTTAAGAAAAGAACCTCTTTCTAGTTTTGTAATGTTTATACTTAAAGGAAAAATGATCACTAAACCTTCTGATGTATTATAGTTTATATACTAAAGCAAAATAGTTTTCAGTCCTTCTTCTAAAGGAATTTATTGTTTCTTAAAAATACAACTAAAGAAGTTATATTTTTAAATGTTAAAGTGAATCATAAAGCATATGAGTTCTTGGTTTCCCAAAATAAAAGAAGCTTACTATACTATAAATCAACTACTTGAAGCTTTAAATCAATTATCTAGTCAAGTTTATCGTAATCGTGACAAAATTACTGCTCTTGAAGAAGTAAATGAATGTCTTAATTCAGAGATAGCAAAATTCAATAATTTCATAGAACAAACAGAAGAAAAAGTAGAAATCATTCCAGAACTTAAAGAATTGCAAAGTAATCTTAATGAAAGAATAGAGACTATCCAGGAAAATATTAAAAGTTTTGGAAGAGGAGAGATTGATTTTAATCAATTATTAGATAAACATTTCCCGCAATTTGAAATGTTCCTTAATGAACGCATTAAACAGATAGAAAAGAAACGTACAGATGATTTGCTCAGTGAAGCAGTAAAGGATACCAAAACATTTAAACAACCTAAAACTCCTTATGGTAAAAGTTTACAATGGTTTATTGTTTTTGAATATCACGAAGGAGTTCCTATTATTAGTATACTCCCTGAGTATTCAGATTTTAGAGTTAAGAAAGAGGAAGAAGATTTATCAGCAGACGAAACACGTCTAGCGGGTCTTTTTTCAGCTATTCGGAACGTATCTCTTGAAATGTTCCATACTGCTCCTGAATTTTTTATTTTTGAAAATGCAGATTATTTTGCCCTTTACACTACTATCCAAGACAAATATGTAGCTGTTGGAGTTTACAAGGATATCACCAGCTGGTTGAAAAACAAAACCCTGCAAGATATGATGTGTCATCAAATAGAAAAAGTCTTAACAAAAAATATCAAAACAGAGATGGATCTTCGTATAAGAAATGGTAAATTAGAAGAAGAAATAGGTGAAGTAGTAACTAAATTTCTCACTTCGTCACTACCTTTTGAAGTTAATATTGATTATTTCCTTGAGCGCATTGCTGATTTTGTTACTATTACAATTGATGACTTTAGAGATCAAAGTATTCAATGTTCATTAAGTTTTATTCCATTACCTGAAGAGATAAAAAAAATAGTTTTGCAGATAGATAGTGTTACTTCACTTGAAAAACAAGCAAAAATTTATCAACCACATTATCTCTCTAGTGATTTTTATTTTACTCAAGATATCCTAGAACGATTATTTACTCTTAAACCCATTAATCCTTCTATTATTGAAAGTGACTCTTTACAAATAGAACTAGTCGCTAACATAATACAAATGGATGTTGTAGAATCAAGAAAATGTAATTTTGCTAAAAAAGTCTCAGTAAAACTAAAAAAAGGTTTTACGCCAATGATTCTTAAAGAAGAGTGCAAAACATTATTAATTGTAGATATATCTAATGATGGTCAAATAGAAACTGACCACGAATGGCATTTGACTATTCAAAACATAGGTGATACCGAAGGAGAGTTAATATCCACCCACCTTCAAATGGAACTTGCTCAAGATCAAAATTTTGAAAATGAATTACCAAAAGAAGCAATTACTATAAAAGATATTGAACCAAGTAATTTTATCTTAAAACCAAACGAAAAGAATCTATTTAAAGTAATTACTAGCATAGGAGAACAAAATTTAGCAAATATAACTTACTACGCTAAAATATCTACAAAAACAAGACCAAAAAATACTACAGAATTTCAATTAATACTTACTGAAGAGAAAAAATCTCAACAACATGAAATCATAACGAGAGAAACAAGTAAGACTGAACTTGAAAAAGTGAAAGAAAGTAAAGTTATTGAGAAAATGGGAATTCCTTCAATTTTTTGCTGTTTCAGTTATGAAGATAAAGAAATAATGACGAATTTAGCTGAGATTTTAAGGTTTATGGGTATAAATGTTTGTTTAGAATATGAACTAGTAGAATATGAAAATAGCGGCTTATTAATTGAACAAATGAAAAAATGTAATGGAGCAATTATACTTCTTACACCAAAAAGTTTAGAATCATCACTATTGGAAAACATTCTAAAAGAAGCTCTATTAATAGAAAATGAAGAACAATTCAAGATTTTTCCAATATTATATAAGATAAATAAAGAAAGAGTGAAAAATTGGAGTGTTGAAAAGTTTGATACATTAATAAAACCCTTTGCTACTTATGAAAAAGATGAAGATAGTAAAAGAAAGCATAATATCGACACTATGCAAAGAATTTTTGAACAGATGATCTCAGAAATAGATGAAAGAAAAAATGAAGATAAGTATTTTAATATTCAGTTATTTTCAAAAGAACAACAAAAAATCAATAATGATACAGATTTAGCCTTTGATTTAACAAGTGCAGTTGAAGAAGTTGATAAGAGGATAATTAAAGAGAAAAGTGAACTTGTTTATGAGTGCATAAAAAGAGTAAGAGACAGTCTTTCTAAGATATCTAATATAAGAGAATTAAGAATAATCAACCCAAAAGTTCATATTATATTAGCTTTAGCATTTGGTTTCATATTTAGAAGCACAACTGGATATAACTTAGAGATATTACACAATGAAAACATATACAGAACATTACGAGAGTTAGCTGAAGCTCCAGCGTTATTAAAAGAAGACATAATCCCAGGTGATGAAGAGGAAGGAACAATTACAACAATAGAAGTTAGTGTCGCTCAGTCGATAAGAGAAGCTGTATCAGATTATATAGACACAAATAATATTAATTATAGGAAAAGGATACATATACATCCAAAGGAAGGGATAAGTAGAGACATTATATTTACAGATGAAAAAGCAAATCAAATGGCAAAAGGAATAGCTACAAAGATAAGAGATTATTCTCAAGAAAAAGGAACAGATAAAATACTTTTTTATGGAGCAATGCCAATTTTTCTAAGCTTTATGATAGGATACGAATTGAATACAGCAAGAGCAGTAAAACTATATGAATATCACAATAAAGACAGAAAATATTATCCGTTATTCAGAATAGAATAACAATAATATGAACAATAAAAAACGCTTTCTTGGAGCCTTAAGCGAAGTAACGTAAAAAGAGAAAAAATGCTAGAGCGCGAGAAACAGCAAAAACTTTAAGAATGAGGGAGAAAGAGAAAAAGTGTACGCTACAACTAGTACACGAGGTGAAAGTGAAAACTGGCAAAAACGCTTACTAGAAGCAGAATCCCCGCCGTTACATTCTAGCTCCGTCAAAAGAGGAGGTGGTAACATGATATAGCGCAGGTTCTCATTGGTTGGCTTCTGCTGTTACATTCTAGCTCCGTCAAAAGAGGAGGTGGTAACTTTAGTTGTTAAGAGACCTAGAAGAGAGCTAGCTTTTTGTTACATTCTAGCTCCGTCAAAAGAGGAGGTGGTAGCTTTTTTTGCTACCCCTCGTTGAAATTTTTTTTAAACTGATACAAACTAGTTTCGTCAATAATCAGTGATTTTGTTGATATTTATTTACGCTTGAATTACTTTATTTCAGTTATTAATTTGTTATTTGCTTTTTTTTCTTTTTCTTTGATTTCTTAATCCTTAAATAGCTTTATTGTTATCCACTTACTTATAGGTGGTTACTCTTTGCAAAGAGTCCTTTTCATGACTGTTGGTACTGGTGTGGGTTCTAATCAACAAGGTCGTATCTCCAGTTTAGCTCATGGCTTATTATCTTGCATCTTACATTTTCGTCCAGATAAGGTTATTTTTTTTGGTTCTGACCAGAGTTATTCTACAATTGATGTTGTTAAGAAACTTTATTTCGAGTCAATGAAGAAAGAATTTTCTCATTATGAATTTGTAATTATCCAGCAAATTGACAGTTTTGATGAATGTTTTCGTCTACTCTCCTCTTCTCTCACACGTTTTCCTAATACTGAGATCATCATTGATTACACTTCTGGTACTAAAACAATGACTGTGAGTGCAGCAATTTGTTCTGTTCTTTTCCACAAAAAGCTGAGTTTGATCTCTGGTAAAAGAGGTGAGCATGGACTTATCATTTCTGGGACCGAACGCATAATAGAACAAAACCTTTATTCTGCTTATGATAAGATACTTATAGCCAAACTACATGATTCATTTAATCATTACCAATTTAGTACTGCACAAAACTGTCTGGATGAAATAATTATTTTTGATGATGATATACGTGAGACTATACTGCTCTAATTAATGCTTACCGTCTTTGGGATAAATTCCATCATGAATCAGCTTTTCTCAAACTAAAGAAGATTAGTAAAGAATATGCTGAGAATAAGCTTTTCCTCTCTAAATTATTATCTGATTCAAGAGATAAGAAAGTCTCTAAAGAGTATTTTCTTATTGCTGATTTATTAAATAATACTGAACGTCGAGTGGAAGAAGAGAAATATGACGATGCTACAGCAAGATTGTACAGGTGTACTGAACTTATTGCACAATTTCGCCTTAAATCTTCTTATCTTCTAGATACTAGTAATATTGATACTGAGAGGTTATTAGAGTTAGGGTTACAACCCATTGTTATCTCGCAATATGAGGAGTATAAAACTCGAAGTGGAGTAATAAAGATTGGTTTACATGCTAGTTATGACCTACTTTGTGATCTAAAGGATTCTCTAGGTTTTTTGTTCAGAAAAGACAAAGAGTTAAAGAATTTATTAAGTTATAGAAACGATTCGATCCTAGCTCAC
>BPTO01000027.1 GCA_023705985.1 Candidatus Heimdallarchaeota archaeon
ATAAGGGTTGATTCAATAATAAGTGCCAAAAGTGTGAAATAAGCAATAGGTGTTCTGACTGCTTTAATTATTTTTGTCCAGTTACCAGTTTTACTATTTTCTGACATTTCTATCCTATTTATCTTTGTAAACTTTTTATTTATATCTTATTGTCTTTTTTCACGATTTTTTTGAGGTTTCATAATGATTAATAGATTTTACAGAAGATGGAAAATGCTCATTTGGGAACTACAAATTGACAAATATCAAGATAGAACGTTTTTCTATTCTGATATTTCTATAAGTAGGTTTTCTATCCCTTTTATTGAGATACCAGTTTTTTCTTGCAACAAAGAATAGACCTTCTTTATATGAAAACCACTCTCTTTCATTTTTTCTACTGCTTCTTTGCGCATTCCTAGCTCTTCAGCTCCCTGACTGAATGAGATAGATATATCAAATAATCTTCTGCAAATAGCTAAAACTTCAAAGAATTCAATCTCTTTTATTTTCTCTCCAGATTGATTTTCATATGTCGATAAGATTTTATCTCTAATTTCTTTTGATGTGAAAGCATATGTTAGTAATAATGTCCACCCCAAATCTATTCTAAAATCTCCAATACTACAACTTGACCAATCTATAACATAATGTTCTTCGTTTTTAGTTATTAGTATGTTATGAGGGTGAAAATCTTGGTGTATAACTGACATTTTATGACAAGGAACATTTATTATTCTATCTGTTAACCATTTGATAATTGGTTTTAGCTCCCCCTTATTGAAATAATCAAGTTTCTTTTCAAAATTGGATAGATGGTTTACTATGAAACTGTATGGATTTGAGTATACATGCTTTATTTTTTCATCAGAAACAGACTCCCAATCTAAATCATGAAGATTGATAAAAAGTTCACAAAATTTGGGTATTATCTTGCTGTCAATTATTTCTTGATCACTAGTTTCAAGCGCTATAAGAAACCTTTTTCCCATGTTTTCTCCATCAATTTTCCCCATCATCATGAAAGGTTTTCCTAGAATAGATGAATCTTTTTCAACCAACAAGGGTTCAGGTACTGGATATTTTGCTTCAAAAAGTTTTTTCATTGATTTATATTCTTTCACAGCTTTATTTTCTGCAAAATTACCTAAATACATCCTTAAGATTAACCCTTCGTGTTTTTCGTTTCCATTTTCCTGAAATACTATTGTAAACGAAAATATCTCTGTCTCCCATCCATTAGTAATATTGCAAAATTCGTTGATTTGCAAATCTTTTTTGCTTGGACACGCGTTTTTAAGGTATTTGAGTATCTTGTCTTTCAGCTGTTTCACTATTACCTTTTTTCTGATGTAAGTTTTATATAGTGAAATAATAGAAAAATATTGTGTATAAGATGAAAATTATTGTATCACAAAACAAGGATTCATGGACAGGTATACTTCTTAATGAAGGAAAATTATACTATTCTTCTTATTCTTTTAAAAACAAAAAAGAAGCTGTTTCTTATTTATCAAAGATAGCAAAGGAAGAAGTGGAAGTTGAAGAAAGAGATCATCCAATTTTAGATGCTATCAATGGCATTGTGAATGGCACATCTTTTGATTTACCAAAAATCGATTTTGATTTTAGTGGATTCACGGAAAAAGAAATCGCTGTCTTAAACGAACTTCTAAAAGTACCTGCAGGAAAAGTTGTTTCCTATGGAGAACTAGCCAAAAGAGTTGACGTTCCTTATGGCGCTCGTTTTGTTGGCAATGTTATGATGAAAAACAGATTTGGGCCAATAGTTCCTTGCCATAGAGTAATTCTTTCTAGTGGTAAAATAGGTAAATTTGCCGGAAAGAGTAACCATCCGATGAAAAAACGAATGCTCAAACAAGAAAATGCTACGTTCAAAGAGTGATTTCTAGAAAAATGAGAAAAATAAGGATTATGCCTTATTTGCGGTCTTCTTAATAATTTTATTAACTATTTCAAGGAATACATTTTTCGTCGCATCATTAGTATTTACAGCGGGTTCACCTATATCGCCAGCCTCACAGATTTCAGGTATTATAGGAATGACTCCTAGAAAATCGAGAGAAAGATCTTTAGCAACATTTTTTCCACCGTCTTTTTTGAAGATGTATGTTATTTCATTACAGTGTTGACACTTAAAACCACTCATGTTTTCTATGACACCAATAATTGGAACATTGGTAACTTCAGCAAAGTTGATTGATTTCTTAACATCTAGTAGCGATACTTCTTGTGGTGTGGTAACTACAACCATACCATCCAGATCTTTTATTGTTTGTACTATGCTTAATGGTTCGTCACTGCTTCCAGGAGGTAAATCTACTATGAAAAAGTCTAACTCTCCCCATTCGACATCTTTTATGAGCTGTTTTAAAGCCTTAATTTTCATAGGACCTCGCCAAATTATAGCTTTACTTTTATCCTCAAGTAGGAATTCGATTGAAACGATTTTTATATTACCAACTTCTATTGGAAGTATTTTATCGTCTTTTGATTGTAAAGTTGCGTGCTCAACCCCAAACATTAATGGGATATTTGGTCCTGTTATATCTGAATCTAAAACTCCCACTTTATAACCTAGATTGGCTAATGTTTGTGCAATGTTTACTGTCACGGTAGTTTTTCCTGTACCGCCTTTTCCACTTAAAACAGCAAATTTGTGCTTAAATTTGCTTAATATTCCTTCAATTATTTTGTCCTCTTCTGTTTGGATATTAGCTTGCATTATATAACCTCTATATTTCTATGTGGTCGTTTTTTAGCAACTTAAAAAGTCGATGATTCAACGACAGTGCATTAAACTGAATAAATAACCATAAAACTGAATAACAAATTCTTGTTATGCCATTCTTCAAGGATGCAAGTCATGTTTCAAAAGGTGCGAACGATGATAAAACAATTTTTAATACGTTTGTTTGTTAGTGTGAGCATCCAACAACCCAATTACGCCAAAGGATTCAAAACATACTGAATAATTTTGATGTTATTTTGACTAATGATGAGATTTTTTCAATAATAGAAAAACATTTGGCATTTACGCTAACTTCTTCTTCAAAAAATTTAAAAACGTAAAGAACTCTTGATTCTTTAGGAAACTACATGGAGAATTATATAATGACTGGTGAATGTGTTCTTCCCATTTGAAGCTCTACCTTTGAAATTTAGTGGTTTCCAGATTTTATTCTTAGGAAAATCTATTTTAATGATTGGAAGTAAAGCTTTTAATTTAGCGTTTTGGCTCTACAAATCGAAGCGTTGTATGGAATTATCAGCGAACTATAGACAAAAGGAGAAACAAGGTGATTATTATGACGATTTTTCTCGAAGTGATACGTGAGATCGAAAAGAAATGGCAAAAGAAATGGCAAGAAGATAATGTTTTCGTAGGTGTTATTGATAAGAACAAACCAAAATGGTTTCTAACAGTGTCTTACCCTTATGCTACTGCCCCTCTTCACATAGGTCATAGTAGAACTTATGGTTTAGGTGATATATTTGCTAGATATAAAAGACAACAAGGATACAATGTTTTGTGGCCAATGGGTTTTCATATAACTGGTACACCAGTTCTCGCTGTATCCTGGAAAATTCAGAATAACGATGAAGAAGAATGGAAAAAATACCGTGAATACATTTCAATATATGAAAAGGATACAAAAAGAATTGAGGAAGTAATCTCTTCTTTTACAAAACCAGAAAATGTTGCTAGTTATTTTGCAAAAAAAATAATTCAAGATTTTCTAAAAATGGGATATTCACTCGATACTACTAGACAATTCACAACAGGAGATTCAGAATACAACAAATTCATTGAATGGCAATACATCAAGCTAAACAATAAAAACCTAATTACTAAAGGAAATCACCCTATTTTATGGTGCATAAACGATAAAAATGCTGTTGGTGAAGATGACATTCAAGCAGGAGATGAGCTTAAAGTAGAAGTTACTGAGTTTGTTGGTATCAAATTCATTCTTGAAAATAACTCCTTTTTAGTTGCAGCTACACTTCGACCTGAAACAATATTCGGAGCAACCAATGTTTGGATACATCCTGATGGTCTCTATAATGAAATCTCCATCAATGATGAAACATGGATAATTTCTAAAGAAGCGACTATGAAGCTAATGGAACAGAATCATAAAATTACCATAATTAGAGAGCTGAAAGGTAAAGAGATCTTAGACAAGATTGTTGAAGTTCCAATAACAAAAAGTAAAATTCCGGTTTACCCAGCTAATTTTATTGATACTGATCATGCAACTGGAATTGTTTATAGTGTTCCTGGCATGCTCCTTATGACTATGCTGCTTTAGCTGATTTACAGAAAGATAAAAAGACAATTGAAAAATATGCTTTAAATTCTGAAAAACTGAAACAAATAAATCCTATATCCTTGATTAAAGTAAAAGGTTATGGTGATTTTCCAGCAGTTGAGATATGTCAAAAACTGGGTGTTAAATCGCAAGAAGATACTGGAAAATTGGAAAAGGCGACTCAAACGATTTACAAGGATGAATATTACTCTGGGATTATGAAGGATAATACAAGAGACTTTGAAGGATTGAAAATTGAAGAAGCAAAAGATAAAGTCGCAGATGTTCTATTTGATATTAATTTAGCAACACCTATTTATGAGACATCTACTAAAGCTTTTTGTAGATGTGGTAGTCAAATTATTGTTGCAATTATTCAGGATCAATATTTCCTAAATTATGGTGATGCTGAATGGAAGAAAACAGCATTCAAAGCATTAAATAAAATGTCAATTATTCCAGAAAAATATAGACAAAGTTTTGAAAATACTTTCAATTGGTTAGATAAAAGACCTTGTGTGAGAAGAAGAGGACTAGGAACAGAATTTCCATTTACAAAAGGCGAAGGATGGATAATTGAGTCACTGAGTGATTCAGTTATTTATATGGCATACTACACAATTGTTAAACACATAAAAAAGAACAATATAAAAGCTAATCAACTGAAACCTATGCTGTTTGATTATATCCTTCTAGATGAAGGTGACATTAAGGAAGTAAGTAAGAACACAGAATTATCAGAGCATGTTATTAAACAAATGAAAGAAGAATTTGAGTATTGGTATCCTAATGATCTTAGACATACAGCTATTCATCATATCTCTAATCATTTATCATTCGCAATCTTTCACCATGTAGCGATATTCCCTGAAAAATACTGGTTACCTGCTTTCTCATTAAACGATATGCTAAGTCGTTTCGGCGAAGCGATGAGTAAGAGTAAAGGAAATGTTATTCCCATAGCCCTTGTTCCAGAGAAATACAGTGTTGACCTAACAAGATTACATTTGGCATCTGTTGCAACACCAGAGACTGTGTTAGAATGGAAAGATACAGAAGTAAATTATGCTAAACAAAGGTTGAGGAAATTCTGGGAATATGCTTTAAGTGTAATAGATACAGCTGGAAAGAAAAACATTACCTACTCATTCCCATCAAAAATATTGCATTCTTCTGTAAAAACAAACCTAAAAAGTGCACTAGAAGCAATTGAGAAGTTCAATGCAAGAGACTATATTTTAGATGGATTCTATGCAAATATAAGAGCGATTGATGAATATTATAAAATAGCGGAACATCTACCAAAAACCGAGAAAGACGCTGTTTTAAGAGACGTTATTGAGAAGATAGTCATTATTATGGCACCAGCAATTCCTCATATCTGTGAAGAATTGAATGAGAGAATGGGGTATATAGACTATGTTTCGTTGAAACAAATTTCAGACATTGATATTTCTAATGAAGATTTACTCTATGCACTGCAATCTAAATATATAACTGATTTAATGGAAGATATTGAACAGATAGTTAAATTAGTTAAAACCAAGCCAAAGAAGATTCATATTTACATCAACGCAGAATGGAAGAATGTATTATATGAATTAGCAAAAAAAATATTTGAGGAAGAAGCAGTGCAGATAGGAAAAGTAATGTCTGCAGCTAAGGATAACAATGAACTAAGTAAGTACATGAAGGAAATTGCAAATGATGCAAAATTAATGCTGAAAGATCCAACAATATTTCGAATCAAAATACTATCTGCTAAAAATCAAAAAAATGCAATAGAAGGATATAAAGAATTCATAAGCGATAAATACAACAAGGCTAAAATCCTAATTCATATGGCTGACGAAAAAGAGATTTATGATCCACAAAAGAAAGCCCAAAAGGCCAGACCAATGAAACCAGCATTACTTCTGGAATAGTACAATTAAGGACTAATCAATTTAAAATATAATTTTTCTTTTCTTTTTTCATTTATTACGAAAACACTATTCTCCAAGCGTATAATATTGAAACATGAATAATTTTATATAGACTTTGTAACCATCTTTGATAGAAGCACTTTCATGAAGAGTACATGAAGTCATATTATATGATGGGAAAAGCACGTAAGTATTAAATAAGGCATCATGTATATTAGAAGCGAAAGTATCAAACCCACAAGATGGGTGAAAATTATGATGTTGAACAGTTCAAAATTAGACGGAATGACACTGAAAAAAATGGTTATATCTGCTACAAAAAATCTAGAACATACAAAAGAAGATTTAAACGCTATAAATGTCTTCCCCATACCAGACGGTGACACCGGTGTTAATATGTTTTTGACCATGCGCACTGTTGTGGAACAATTTAACGACGTTAATCCCAGTTCCGTTCGTGAAGCAGCAGAATTATTGACAAAAGGGAGTTTTATGGGAGCTAAAGGTAATTCAGGAGTCATTATCTCCCAATTTTTCCAAGGTTTTAGCGCTGAAATCGAGGAGTATGATGAAGTTACAGTTAAAGAATTTGCTAAAGCTCTTCAAACTGGCTCTGAATGGGCTTATGAAGCTGTTTTGAATCCTGCTGAAGGTACGATTTTAACAGTTATCAAAGATACAGCTAATAAGGCTCGAGAAGTCGTTGATGGGAACGGAGGTTGGCCAGAAATGATAATAGAATCATATAAAGAAGCTGTTTCTTCGTTAGAAAATACTCCTAATCTATTGCCTGTTTTAAAAGAGGCTGGAGTAGTTGATGCAGGAGCTAAAGGTTTTGTTAATGTCTGGTTAGGTTGGTGTTTCCAGCTTATGGACAGTTTAGGTATAAAAATTGCTCATATTGAAGAAGAGTTTGCTAAAATGCAAAAATAATCTCTCTCTTCTCCTTTTACTTATTATATTCTGTTTTCTAATAATTTTTAAAATTAATTTAAAGAAAAATGGTGAAAGGTTATTGATAATTTTCAATTTCCTTTAATATTTTATTGATAAAGTCTGGAATTTTTACTCCAAATTCTACTTTATTTCCCCTGGATCTTACTGCTATTGTCTTAGATTCAAGTTCTTTATCACCAACATTTAGTATATATGGGATTTTGTTTAAAGTAGCTTGCCTGATTTTATATTCCATTCTTTCACCACTTGTATCTGCTTTTGCGCGAATTTCTGCTTTATTGAATTCTTCTTCTACTTTTTTAGCATAATTTACATGATTGTCAGTAATTGGAATAACTACTACTTGTATAGGACTCAACCAAACAGGCATTTTTCCCTCATAGTGTTCGACTAGTATTGCTAAGAACCTCTCAATTGCGCCATATATTACATGATGAATAACGTAAGGTCTATGCTTTTGATTGTCTTCTCCTAAATAATTAATACCAAATCTTTCAGGTAAGTTGAAATCAACTTGAATGGTGGATAGTTGCCATTTTCGTCCTATTGCATCTTTGACATCTACATCAATTTTAGGACCATAAAAAGCTCCTTCGCCCTTCTTAATTTTAAAAGGTATATTAACACGTTCCATGGCATTTATCAACGCATTGGTTGCATGTTCCCAACCTTCTTCTGTTCCAATAGCTTTTGCAGGTTTAGTACTTATGAAATATTCCCATTTCTCAAAGCCAAAAGTCTTGTAGAAATGTTCAACCATGTTTATTACGTTAACAATTTCATCTTCTAGTTGGGAAGGTAGCATGAATATATGTGCATCATCTTGAGTAAAACCACGTATTCTAAACAGACCATGCAAAACTCCAGATAGCTCATATCGATAAACAGTTCCCATTTCTGAAAAACGTACGGGTAATTCTTTGTAAGAGTAAGCACGTCTGTTATAAATCATCATGTGTCCAGGACAGTTCATTGGTTTCACATACCAAAGTTCTCCTCGCAAATCTACAGGAAACATATTTTCAATGAAATATTCAGTATGACCGCTTGTTTGCCATACAATTTCTTTGAATATGTGAGGTGTTTGTACTATCTCATATCCAGCTTTCTTTTGTTCTTTTTCCCAGAAATTTCTCAATACTTCTAGAATAGTTCGACCTTTAGGGAAGATAAGAGGCATTCCAGGACCCCACTCATCTGCTGTATCAAATAAATCAAGCTGTGGACCAAGAATACGATGATCACGTTTTTTTGCTTCTTCGAGCATCTTTAGATGCTTCTTTAATTCTTTTTCAGTTGGAAACGCTACACCATAAATTCGTTGAAGAGATTCACGATTAGCATCACCTCGCCAAAAAGCTGAAGAAACGGTCAGAAGCTTAACGGCCATAATTCTATTAGTTGAAGGAACGTGAGGACCCTTGCATAAATCCTTGAATTTTCCATTATCATGAGAGTAGAAAGAGACTTTATTACTATCTTCTATTTCTTCAAGGATTTCTACCTTGAACTTGTTATCTTCTTTTATTTTGTAGTATTCTATCGCTTCTTTGATAGTAAGTTCCTCTCTAACGAAAAACGTGTCAGCCTTGATGATTTCTTCCATTTTGGCTTCTATTTTCTCTAAGTCCTCTTGAGAAAAAGGTGTTTCAACTGCAAAATCGTAATAGAACCCTTCATCGACAGCTGGACCAATAGTTGGACGAGCACTAGGAAACAACGCTACAACTGCACTTGCCATAATATGTGCAGCACTATGATTGAGTATGTGAAAAGCATCATCAGATTTTGGTGTGATAATCTCAAGTTCACAATTCTTTTCTAAATTATAAGTTAAATCAACAAAGTCGCCATCTACTTTTCCTGTTAAGGCAGCTTTTGCTAATCCTGGTCCTATCTTTTCAGCAACTTCTAGGACAGTTTGTCCTTGTTCAATTTCCAT
The DNA here is from genome assembly GCA_023705985.1 of Candidatus Heimdallarchaeota archaeon. Taxonomy (GTDB): domain Archaea; phylum Asgardarchaeota; class Heimdallarchaeia; order Heimdallarchaeales; family Heimdallarchaeaceae; genus 18H4-34. The sequence continues at coordinate 9,141 of BPTO01000027.1, forward strand.
TTTACTATTGTCAGGTAAGGTAACTTCTATAATAGTAATAAAAACACCTCATATTTTTGTTCATCAAACTCAAGAGGACATAACTATTCACTAATGATATAAAAAAATCTTTATTGATTTGTTTCACATTCACCTATTTTCATTGTCCTCGAGTAGAGAAATGATGAAAGCATATAAAAGATTTATTAAATATAATAGGAACAGATAATTGTTTTCAAGAATCTCAATCCCTCTTAATGTTCTTTTTCGATTTTGTCTTTTCATAAGATGTATAATCAAAATCTTAATATTTCGTTTAGAATTTTTTGGAAACAGAAACAATAGAGACCATTGAACCACAAACGAAGAAAAAGGTGCTTTACCAATTGCAGACTAAACACTTTGTGAGCTTATCAATATTTCAAGTCATGACGATGTTTAGACGAGGTATATTCTACTTTTTTCTTAGTATTTACTTAAAAGAATTTCTTGGAGTATCAAACACCGAGATGACTCTTTTTGCAACATTGCCAATGATTGTAAATATTGTTGCTCAATCTGCATTGTGGGGTAGAATTTCTGATCGATTCAAGAAAAGAAGATTACTAATTATCTTTGGTGAAACATACGCAGCAATTGGTTATCTTGTGGTGTTCTGGATACATAAAAGTGTTGGAACGAATAACAGTTTAAGAGCTGCAGCTTTTGTCATAATTATAGGTTTTACTGTCATTGAAGCAGGATGGAGCAGTAGCAATTTAGGTTGGTCAACTCTAATTGCTGATTTAACTAAAGACGCAGAAAGAAGCAAAGTCATGGGTAGGTTGCAATTTGTTGGTGGGATAGGAAATGTTTTGGGAGTCACTGCTAGTGGATTTCTCTACGCTAGCGGATTAGGGTTTTGGGATGGTTCTCTCTTCTATATCTCATCTGGTATTATGGTTTTTAGCATAGTTGCCTTGTTTTTAATTCCTGAATCATATGCTGATTTAGAAGAACAGATAGAAGAAAATAATGTAAAACAAGAAATTAATTCAGATCTATCATTGAGAAATCGTAAAAAACCTACATCTATCTGGAACTGGAAACTGTTTGTTTGGTTAATTATTATTGTAGCTATTGTAAATATCGGTGGAAACAGCATTGGTCAAATGATTCAAATTTATACTCGCTTACCTGACACATTTGCTGCTTCTGATATTGTGATAGCGCAATTAAGAAACACAAGTAGCATTGCAATGATTATCGCTGGTTTAGCTATTGGATTTTTCACTACTCGCTTCGGTGATGACCGTATGTTACTTATTGGTTTTTCGTTAGTTTTTATAGCTACTATTTCCCTTCCTTTCGCTTCTAGTATAGTTATTTATTTCATTTATATGGCTCTTAAGGGCACATCGCGTGTTTGGATACAAACAACTTCTTATGCCATGGTAACAAGAGTCGTTCCTCTTGAAAGAAGGGGGAGAATGATGGGATATTATAACGCTGCTTTCTTTTTGGCATGGGGATTGGGTGGTACAATTCTAACAGGACCAGTAGCTGATGCCATCGTTGCCTCTAATTCCGTTATAATTATGATTTACACAATTATGATTCTTGTAATAATTGGATTGTTGATATATTTACTTTCACAAAAAATACTTCAGGTGAAAAAAAAGAAGTATCTAAATCTCTCCTGGTTGATAGGATTTATTATTCTATTTAGTACTGGAATAGCTTTTCTTGCTAAACCAATTACAAATGCTATAATTGTTTCTAGAATATCTGATCCTTATCTCTATCTTTCTTCTCTATCTTCATATGCGAATAGTGTTATGGCTTCAGTAACTGATTTTGGTTTAGATGCATACGCGTATATTGTCACTTTTTATATTGCTTCATTAATAGCTGCTATAGGTATTATTGCTTATCTCTTCCTTCGACCAAGTAATTATAAGCAATTTAAATTAAGAAAACATATTTCAGAAGAAGTGATTTAATGTTAATAAGAAGAATTTCTCACAATCAAAGAGTTTTGGTGATAAAATGATTTTAGAAAATGATGTCATTCCTATTTTAAAAGAATTAATTAAATTTAGAACAGTTAACCCTCCAGGCAAAACAATTGAAGCTATCAAATATGTTGCAAAAATGTTTGAAAACTTAGATATTAAATGTAAAATCCAAGAATATATAGAAGGACATGCAAATTTAATAGCTGAATATGGAGAAGGAGCAGAGAGCGTTATATTATGTGGACATATGGATGTAGTTCCAGCTGGAGATGAATCTAAATGGTCTTACCCTCCATTTAGTGGTGAAGAACATGGTGGAAAAATCTATGGACGTGGCTCAACTGATATGAAAGGTGCAATTGCTTCCTTCATAGCTGTAATCAAATATCTCAAGCAACAGAATGTAAAATTGAATGGTAAAATAAAACTCTTGATTACTTCTGATGAAGAAATAGGAATGGAAGGTGCCAAAGTATCACTGAAAGCGGGCGAGATGGAAAACTGCAACTTCATTCTTATTGGTGAACCAACTGAGTTAAAAATTGCCAAAGCTCAAAAAGGGGTACTATGGATTAAAATTAAGATTACCGGAGAATCAGCTCATGGTTCTACTCCTCATTTAGGTGTCAATTCAATTGAAGCAGCTACTGAACTTATACCTAAAATGAAAGAAACAGTTCCTGATCTCAATCATCATCTTCTTGGTAAATCTACATTGAACATTGGTCAAATAAAGGGGGGCACAGCTCCAAATGTTGTACCAGAGTATTGTGAATTCACATTGGATTATCGCATTATACCCAATGTAAACCGTGAAACCATTAAAGAATCAATTAAAAACATTATAAATGATTTCAATGAAAATAATAAATCTCAGGCAGAAATGGAAATTATGCACAATACTCCTTCAATAGATATGACCCAAGAATCAAGATTCTTAGATCTTCTCAAAAGAAGAGCTGAAAAAGATAACTACGGCTCAATCTTTGGAGTAACTTTTGGTACTGATGGAGCTATCCTCGTTCCAGAGAATAACACAGCTTTTGCAATATTTGGACCTGGAAGGTTAGACAAGTTGCACGTTACTGATGAATATACTTTGAAAGAAGAAGTGGTATTATATTCAAATATCATACTCGATACAATTCTAAAACACGACAAATGAAAGCATTAAAAGAGGATATTAGAAGGAAGATTTTTTCCCGAAACACCTTTAATTCTCTTTTTTTATATCAATTTGAGAAATGATGTGCAAAGGAACAATTACTGAAAATGATGTTATTCCTTTACTTAGAAAATTAATACAGTTTAACACTGAAAACCCTCCTGGTAGAACTATTGAGGCTGTAAAATTTATTGCAAACATTCTCAAATCAGGAGGTATCAAATGTGAAATCCAAGAATATAAAGAAGGCCATGCTAATCTAATAGCTGAATATGGTGAGGGTGAAAAATCTATTATTCTAACTGGCCATATTGATACCGTTATTTCAGGGGATAAAAAGCGATGGACTTATCCTCCTCTTGGCGGAGAGGAACATGATGGTCATATCTATGGTCGCGGCTCAACTGATATGAAAGGTGCTGTTGCAGCATTTATAGCACTTCTTTTTGCATTAAAAAAAGAAAAAGTAAAGCTAAACAAGAAAATAGTGGTATTGATAACAAGTGATGAAGAATCATTAATGGAGGGGTCCATTGATGCACTAGAAAGAGGAATAATGGATAATTGCGATTTTCTGCTTGTTGGTGAACCTACAGAGTTGAATATTGGAATGGCAGAAAAAGGGATGTGTTGGGTAAAAGTAATAGTTCACGGAATTGCTTCTCACGGATCAAGACCTGAATTGGGTGTCAATGCTATCGAAGCTGCTTCAAAACTGTTTTCAAAATTAAAGAAAATTATTCCCCTTACAAAGCATTCTCTACTAGATCACTCAACTATTAACATTAGTACAATTAAAGGTGGAACTCCTTTTGTTGTTCCTGAATATTGTGAATTTGATATAGACTATAGATTACCACCTAATATTGATGATAATAAGGTTAGATCTATGTTTGAAGAAACTATTTCACAGTTTAATCGCAAAAATAAAGCAAAAGTTGAACTAGAATATATTTTCACCGTCCCTGCTATTGAGTATAATGAACAATCAAATTTTATTACATCCTTGAAAGAAAAAGCACTTAAGATGGGTGGTGGGAAAAAAATCGGATTAGCTTATGGAACTGACGCAGGGATTTTAATCCCTCCTAAAAATACCCCCTTCGTGATTTTTGGGCCTGGAAGAATGGACAAATTGCATGTTACAGATGAATTTATAGAGAAGAAGGTAGTCATATCTTACTCGAATATCCTGCTTGAAGCGTTAATTGATTGTTATCTTCAAGAATTTCGGGAAACAGATTGAGGTACTTATCCCCACCTAAAGGATAAGAACTTCTTGTTGTTCTCTGTTAAACTGAAAAAAGGAAAAAAAGTTTGAACTATTTATCAAGAACTTTCTTTCTTTTTCTGAATACTAACACAGATATACTAATGAAAATTAGTCCATACAAGCTATAAATCCAGTTGAATGGTACACTGATACTGCCATTTTGAAGCTCTATTAATAACTCATAAGATGATATGTTTCCATCAATATTAACCTCATTATAAGTTTCAGATTTTTCCAGAAATCCGGTTTCTATGTTCCAAATTACTTTACTATGGCTTTCTAGTGACATACTTTCTATTTCTGTTAAAATATCTTGTGTAGTAGTCAGATATTTATTACCAAGTTCAACAGTTAATGTTATATCTTCGTTAATTGATTCTATCGACTCTTTCTGAAATAATAAATATTCGTAGTAGAATTCGAAAAAGTCATGTGTACCAGTGTTATTACTGTATTGAATTGGAAACAGTAATTTATAATAAAATGTTCGAAGCATATCACTCATCAGAAATAGTGAATCTTCAAATGAAACCGGTGTTCCATTTAGTTGATATTCAAAAATTCCAAAACCTACTTCTTCAAGAATAGATTCAGATGGATCTTTTAATATTTTGATGGATAAAGTGTCGCCTTCTTGATAAGAAAGATTGAAAGGAATTGTATCGAAAATATCTCCTTCAAATCTATATTTCTCTACTTTCCAATCAAAAACTGCATCTTTCACCACGGTTTCATGAAAAGTGATAGAATCAATTGCAGGAACTTCTTGCATTGAAGATACGTTCAAGGTTGTTACTAATAACCCAATAATACACCAAAATACAAAAATCTCAGTTTTCGTTCTCATTATTTTTCACATCAACAATAATATCTAGAAATAGATTAGAAGAGTTAATTATTTAAAACATTATATTTGGAGTTATAATTACATTAATGTTCTTTTTGCAGAATTTAATTAGTTTGAAAACTGTTTTAAAGTAGAATGATTAGATTCCTCTGAGAAATATGTCTGGAAATCTAGCTGATTTAGTAACCTATGCATTAAAATGTTGTGAATTAAGGGGCGCAGATTACGCCGATGCGAAATTTATGGACACCCATATAGAATTAATCTCTTTCAAGAATGAATCTTTAGAGAGTATGAATAGAACAAAAAAAAGAGGAATAGGGATAAGAGTTCTGAAAAATGGCTCATGGGGTTTTGCATCAACAAATGAATTGACAAGAGATAAAGTAACAGAATTAGCTGAAAGCGCTGTAAAAATAGCGAAAGCTTCATCACTAGTAAGGAAGTTTGAAATTGAATTAGCTGATGAACCAATTTATGAAGATACTGTAAAAACACCGGTCAAAAAGGATCCTTTCGAGGTTGGAATCGATGAAAAAATAGGTGTTTTACAAGAATGCACGAATCGGGCAAAATCATATTCTGAATCAATAAAGGTTGCAACGAGTAATTTTATAGCGAGAAAAGATCATCTAGTTCTTCATACTACAGAAGGAACAAAAATAGATCAACTCACTATTTGGTCTGGAGGTGGGGTAGCTTCAACTGCAATAGAAAGTGGAGAAGTTCAAACACGAAGTTTACCTGCTAGCTTCAGAGGTGATTTTCAGACTAGAGGATATGAGCACTTTGAAGAATTGAATCTACTTGAAGCAGCTGAAAAGACCGCAAAAGAATCAATAGAACTTCTTACCGCTAAAAAAATGGTTCAAGAAAGATCAACTATTATCTTGGGACATTCTCAACTGGCTTTACAAGTTCATGAGAGTTGTGGTCACCCTACAGAACTTGACAGAGCTTTAGGTTACGAGGCTGCGTATGCAGGAACAAGTTTTCTAACTCCTGATCTCTTAAATAAGAATTTCAAGTATGGAAATGAATTAGTAACAATGGTTGCTGATGCAACGGTACCTGGAGGTTTGGGGACATTCTTCTATGATCATGAAGGAGTTAAAGCTCAAAGCAATTTATTGGTAGATAAAGGGATATTTGTAGGATATTTATCATCACGCGAAACAGCTAAAACAGTGGGTCTAGAAAGAAGTTCAGGAGCAGCAAGATCAATGGGATATGATAAAATACCCATAATTAGAATGACTAACGTGAATTTAAAACCAGGGGATTGGAATTTTGATGAGTTGATAGCTGATACAAAAGAAGGCTACTTCCTTGACACAAACAGAAGCTGGAGTATAGATGATATAAGAATGAATTTCCAATTTGGTAGTGAGATTTGCTACAGAATAAAGAATGGTGAAATGACAGAAATGGTAAAAAATTCTACTTACACAGGAATAACACCTGAATTTTGGGGAAGTGTGAGTGGGATATGTAAAGAAAAAGAGTGGAGAGTATTTGGTACACCAAATTGCGGAAAGGGAGAACCAGGACAAGCAGCTTATGTAGGGCATGGAATAGCTCCCACTAGATTTGAGAATGTTCGTGTTGGAATATTAAATTAATTTTCCCCGTCTTCTATAAATCTGACTTTTAGCATTCTTGGTTTATTTTTAAATAAAATCCACAATGCTTATTCTCTGTTAGTTCACAAAATTAAAGAAACTTAGTTGCTGAAGTTTATTAATGATTGATTTAACAATAAATGAGAAAGGATTGGAAAGTGCTGTCCAACGCGCTCGTGAGAGAAATATTATCATACCCACTTTTGCTCAGCAAAAAGATCCTTCTTTAATTCCTTCTTCCATTACGGAAGAATTACAATCTATTGGTCTTTGGGATATTCACCCTAGAAATCTCTTTAGGATCAACTGGAAGAATGAACCTGTTCCTGACGGTGGTTTCCATGATGTTAACTATTTTGAATTACCTCCTGAGTTAACAGGTGTAGAAGCACGTATTATTGGTTTGGTTGGCAAATATTTTCCAACTGGTTCTCATAAGGTTGGCGCGACTTTTGGCTGTCTTATTCCTCGTTTAGTTACTGGTCAATTTAATCCTGTTATTCACAAAGCTGTCTGGCCTAGTACCGGAAACTATTGTCGAGGTGGAGCTTACGATGCCACTTTACTTGCTTGTGAATCAATAGCTATTTTACCCGAAGAAATGTCTTCAGAACGGTTTAAGTGGTTGCAATCAGTGGCAGGGGAGATAATAAAAACGCCTGGAAGCGAAAGCAATGTGAAAGAGATTTTTGACAAAGTTTGGGAATTAAAAAGAACTCGTGAAAACCTCTTCATTTTTAATCAATTCGAAGAATTTGGTAACTATTTGTGGCATCATCAAGTTTCTGGGCCTGCTATCGAAGAAGTTTTAGATAAAGAGCTTGGTAACAACAATTTTAGCGGTCTAACATTAACATCAGGGTCAGCTGGAACACTAGGATGTGGTGATTATCTTAAACAAGTATACCCTAGTATGAAAATTGTTGCAGGAGAAGCCTTACAGTGTCCTACCATGTTATTGGCTGGATATGGCGCACATAAAATTGAAGGAATAGGAGACAAGCATATACCCTGGATTCACAACATCAAAAATACAGATATGGTAATTGCAATTGATGATATTGATACAGTAAAAATAATGCGGTTATTTAATGAAAAAGAAGGTCAAAAATATCTTAAAGAAATAGGAATAACTGAGGAAGTAATAGAAAAACTTCCACTCCTAGGCATCTCTAGCATTGCAAATATGCTTATGTCTATTAAATTCGCAAAATACTTTGAATTAACAAAAAATGATGTGATAGTGACTGTTTTTACAGATTCAATGGAATTGTATCAATCGAGGTTACAAGAATTGAATCAAAAAACTGGTCCATATACTCGAGAAGACTCTTTACGTGACTCTTATGCTCATTTACAAGGACAAAAAATTGACAATATGCTAGAATTGGATTACATGGAGAAAAAAAGAATTCATAATCTGAAGTATTTTACTTGGATTGAGCAACAAAGTCGAGAACTGGAAGAACTTAACAATCAATGGTATGACGAAGATTATTGGAGAAATATTCCAATGCTGAGTAAGGATATAGATGAGTTAATCGTTGAATTCAATGAGAAAACAGGACTCTTGAAATGATAACAAGCAGTTAATAACGAAATATGGGAAAAGAAAAAGTTATTATTACACGAAAATCTTCTTCGTTAAAAAGAAATTGTGAAAGTAGATTTTATGAGTGACCCCATAAATTCCGAGAATCATCCTAATAACGAGTTAGAATCAAATGGTCATGAAAAGCACCAATCTGATTCTGCATCTGTTGAGGGAAATGAACCAAGCTACAGGGATGTATTCCAAAACAAAGATTTTATGAGACTCCTTGCAGGTCAATTTTTCAGTAATTTTGGGGATGCTATTTTTCGAATTGCAATAATAATGTATGTTTACTCTATAACTGGATCAAAAACACAGATGACTCTAGTTTTAGCAGCTCAAACAATTCCTTGGGTCATAATAGCTCCAATTGCTGGAGTTTTTGCAGATCGTGTAAATCGTAAGACTATGATGATTAGTTCCGATATCCTTCGTGGAGTTTCAATTATTTTTCTGCCTTTTATGACTGAAATATATGGTATTGTTATTATTTCTTTTTTTATTGGCGTTGCTTCAGCTTCGTTTGTTGCTCCCCGTTCTGCTGCAATTCCTGAAATCACAGGATTACGTTTATATGTGAAAGCGATTAGTTTAAGTCAGCTAGTCTTTCAAACTTTAGCAGTTCTTGGTCCCCTTATTGCTGCACCAATCTATCCATTACTAGGATCCAATACTTTTTGGATAATTGCAAGTTGTTACTTTATTTCCGCAATAATACTCTCCTTTACAAAAATCCCTTCTGCCTCAAGAGATAAAGCGGGTAAACTTACAGTAAAAGCAGTATTTACCGATATGAAAGAAGGGTACAAATACCTGTTTAAACACAAGACAGTTCGAATTCTTATTATCTTATTTAGCTTCTTGATTCTAGGTACAGCCTTTGCAGGTCCCTTGCTCTTCCCATATCTCTTTGAAATTGTACATAGCCAAACCCCAGCTTATCAAGCATTATCTGCGAAAATGGTAACTTTACTAAAAACAATCAATAGATATGATTCAATCATCAATCTAAATTTGATTGAAAAAGCTGCTCAAACGGAATATGGAATACTTGGAGCTTTTGGAGCTGCTGGAGCAATAATAGGAAATTTAGCCTTTGGAAAATATGAAAAAACAATTGGTAGAGGAAGAGCAATTTTTATGGGTTCTATTGCAATGGCAGCTTTTTATATAATTTTTATTTTTAGGCCATCATTTATTTTACTCATAGTTTTCAATTCAATATTTGGAATAGTTAATGGGATGTTTAGTTTATCTATTAACGCTATTTTTGCTGAATCTGTACCTAATGAAGTTAGAGGGCGAGCCTATGGAGCTGTCAACTCGTATATTCAGATACTAAGTGTAATTTGTCTTTCATTATCAGGGTTTACAGCAGACAATGTTGGAATAATTGCTACAATGGTGGGTTCAGGAGCATTTTTATTAGTAACAACAATCCTTATTGCTGTTTTTACTAAGAACTATCGCTTTGCATCAGAACCTACTACGACCTTAACGCTTACATCCTGATATCACATTTTAGTAGAAATGTTTCATAAAAACCTGCTAGAATTTCCAAGGTTACATAGATTAAAATATGAACGTCTAACTACTACTTATTTTCTTCTCTTCGTGATTTAGTTCTTCCGTAATTTTATTGAAGAAATCTGTTAAATCAACATTTCCACCAGAAATGATTATACCCACTTTTTTAGAAATTAGATTAATTTTCTTTGACAATACTCCAGCTAGTGAAACTGCACCTGAAGGCTCTACAATAAGTTTCATTCTTGTCCAGTAAAACTTCATTGCTCTAACTATTTCTTGTTCTGTCACTGTAATGATTTCATCAACTTGTTTTCTGATAATTCTGAAAGTATTTGTACCCAGAGATGTTCTTAAACCATCAGCTATTGTATTAGGATTAAGCGAAGGATATATTTTTCCATCTCTAAAAGATCGATAGGCATCATCAGCGTTCTTTGGTTCTACACCTATTACTTTTGTATTGGGACACAATCCTTTTGATGCAATTGATGTTCCTGATAAAAGCCCACCACCACCGCAAGGAGCGAAAACGTAATCCAAATCTCCTACTTCTTTTATGAGTTCATAAGATGCAGTACCTTGACCATAAATAATTTCTAAATCATTTGAAGGATGAATTAGTTTGTAACTATATTGTTCAATTAAGGGTTCAACAGCTTTTTCTCTATCTCCAGGTTTATTTCCACAAAAAACAATTTCTGCTCCATACCCTTTTGTTGCTTTAACTTTTATTTTTGGGGCATTTTTTGGCATAACAATCACAGCTTTCACTCCAATTAGTTTTGCAGCTAATGCTAGAGCTTGAGCATGATTTCCTGAAGAATGAGTGATAACACCCCTTTTTTTGTTTTCAGGAGACAAAAGCGATAATGTATTTAGCGCTCCACGGAATTTAAAAGAACCTGTTTTTTGAAAATTTTCGCATTTAAAGTAACATTCTGTATTTACTTTTTTATTTAAGGTAGTTGAAGTCATTACAGGAGTGTGATTAACAACTTTTTGTATTCTTTGGTAAGTTAATTCTACTTCTTTAAACATATTAACAACCATGTTAGTATTCTACGTTAGTAACAACTCATTTGGCTAGTGCTTGCTTTTTCCAGTGAATTTGAATGATGGGAGTTTAATTGCTGGGCATTTTATTGTCGCGCTTGTGTGAAGTTTCTTTCCTATTAGTGAAACGTTTTTTAGAATCCTTGTAAGACTATCTGTGAACCTAAAATTCTTGGCTGTAGATACTATTTCTCCATTTTCAATATATTGCAAACCATCTCTTGTGAGACCAGTAATAGCTCCTAGGCGCCTGTTAACAAAATTTGTATAATGTAATCGATTTATGAAAAATCCTTTTTTAGTTTCTTCAAACATTTCTTCTGGATTTGAGTTGCCTGGTTGAAGAACAAGATTCAGTGGTATAGCTCCTCCAAAAATATAGTCTGAATAAGGAATTACTTTATGGGCCGTAGTTTTAGATTTATCTCCAAGATATTTTGATGCTAAAAAACTGTTGTAGAGGATCGTTTTAGGTATTCCATTTTCTATTAAGCAAAGTTGCTTTTTTAGGGCTCCTTCACCATCAATAGGTGAGGATAGCATTGTTTCTTCATTAAGAGGGTCATCAACCAACGTCAATTTAGTATCAAATAATTGGCTTCCAATTTCATCAGAAATGAAACTCTGCGATTCATGATAACTCGTACCATTGAAACCAAATGAAAGAAATCGTAATAATGTTCCTGTTGCAGAAGGAGAGAGAATTACTTCATACTCGCCTTGATCATAACTTCTAGCAAAACAAGTATTAACTGATAATTCTGTTGCTTTTCTTGCAATATCGGATGGATTGAGTTCTGATGGATCTCTAACGTATTGTTCTTCTTTAGCATAACCCTTATTTTCACGTTCAGTGAGTGAGTTGACTATTAAACCATTATAAGTCAAATGATGGGAAAAATCAATATCATTTGAATTAATTAAACAAAAACGTAAATCTGTAATGAATACTGAACCTGCAAGTTTTACATTGGAATCTACTTCTTCAGCAGCATTTACTGCTTCTTCTACTATATCAGCTCGTTGATATTCATCTAACAATGAATCTGTTGCTTGAACAGAAGGAACAGTAGCTGTTGGAGGTTCTATGAAACCTTCAAAGAATAGTATTTCAGGCACATGTGAAACCATGTTTTTTAGTTCTGAAATCGTATCATCTATGGATTTAGGAGTTAGAGAAGTAAGAGATGTTGAACATATTCGTTTACCCTTTGAAACTCTAAATAAAAAGTGATTTGTATGATTTGAAACATTTTGGTGTATAGTTGATTTCGTAAACCGTGTTAATGCATGTAATCTGTCTACACAGCCAATTTCAAAAGAATCAAAAAAGTTAATTTTAAATTTTTTAATAGCATAATCTATTAATTCTTCAAAGTTTTGTGAAAACATAGTACCACTCACATCAACCAGAGATATGACCTCTAGGTTAATTCAAACGGGAAAAGTATGAATTTAAAGCTTTCCTAAAAAAGGATGGATTTATATTTTGTTGTTTGCGAGAAGTTGTTGACCACAAGTATTTTATTTATTGAGCTTACACTTGACACCATGTCTGATTCAACCTCCGCTGGTTTTCTTATCTGTTTGGAAGGAATAGATGGTTCTGGAAAAACTACTCATTCAAAGTTACTTGTTGAATGTCTCTGTTCATTAAGTTATGACGCAGAATATACAACTGAACCTACAAAGTGGTCAGAACAAGGAAAAAAACTGCGTGAAAGCTTTTTTGCTCCAACACGTTTATCGGCTGAGGAGGAATTTAAACTGTTTCTAGAGGATAGAAAACTCCATTTAAAGGAGGAAGTTATTCCATTACTTAATCAAGGTAAGATAATTGTTACAGATCGTTATTACTTCTCATCTGTAGCTTACCAAGGTTCTAGAGGGTTAAGTTGGAAATATATTCTCAATGAAAATATGAAAATCGCCATTGAACCAAAAATCGTTATTTTACTCGATTTAAGTGTTGATGAGGCAGTCGAAAGGATATCTAATGGGAGAACACATGGAACCAATACTTTTGAAAAGCATGAAAGCCTTCAACGAGTGAGAAATATCTACTTAAAACTTGTTAATGAATTTCCTGACTTATTCTTTCTCATAAATGTTTCAAGAGAAAAAGAAGATGTACACAAAGACATTCTCAATATTATTCTAGAAAGAATTAAAAAATAATTAGTTGATGATTATCTTACGAATATGATTAAACAAATTAAAGAGGTTCCCATAACTAATATTAGAATATAATCGTATATTCTTAAATTCATGTTAACTATGTGCTCTCTTCTAATATTTGGTTGAAATCCCTTTATTGTCATTGCTTCTGCTAAATCTATTGCTTTATTCATTGTTCCGCTTATTAACGGCTTCAACGTACTCTTTATTATAATAACTTGTTTCTTGAATTGCCACATTTTTGCTGTTAAACCTTTTAATTTTCTAATCTCGTTTATGGTTTGAGCTTCTTTTGTAAGAATTGGAATAAATTGATAAATAGTTGTAAGAAACCAAGTGATTCTGGTGGGTACATACATCTTTTCAAGAACAACCGCGAGTTCATAAGGTTGTACTGAGCTAAAGAACCATGTAATGATAAAAAAGGTAGTCAAAAATCTACTACTGATAATAGCAAAAATTTCAAACGGATCAATAGTTGAATTAGAACGATACGCAAAAAAGGTTGCTAAGCCAGAAAAAACAAGTAAGAATACTATAAATCTAATCAAGAAAACAATTTTAGGTTTCACTAGAATTACAAATAACACAGAAGTAGCAGTTAAAGACAATAGAACTATCCAATCCCTGAAAAAGAAAATGGAAAAAAGCATTAATGATAGGATTACTAGTTTTGTACGGGGATCAATGGAGTATTTCTTAGACAAATGAAAGAATGTTTTGTCGTTGGAATAGTTTTCTATACTCAATATTCATCTCTCCAAAAGAATAACTTCACCCTTTGTAGCTTTCTGAAGGATGCTGTTAAATTGGTCTTTATTTAATACTTGTTCAATTCTTCCGTTCTTAAGGTAAATAATCTCATCTACAAATTTTGATAACCAATGCCAATCATGAGATACAATGATTAACATTTTATTTTCTTGTTTAAGTTTTAATATTTGATCAGATACCCATTCTTTGTTTTCTCTATCGAGTCCATTAGTTACTTCATCAATTAAGATAAGTTCTGGATTGTGAAACGTTGAGGAAACAAATGCTAATCTTCTCTTCTCACCATGTGATAAAGAATGGGGATTATATAACACATAATTCTCTAATTGACAACTGGATAATTCATTCTCAATTTTATTAGTGTCTATAAGATCCAAATCTAAGTTTTTTGAAATAAAACCTACCTCTTTCCCAATTTCTTCTTCAAAAAACTGTTTATCTGGATCCTGAAAAATAACTCCTAAATACGCCGCTAATTCAGACCAATTCCAATCTTTCAGGTCTTTTCCAGACATTATTATTGAACCAGAATCAGGTTTTAGAAATCCACAAAGTAGTCTAAAAAGAGTGGTTTTTCCAGAACCATTGTCACCAACCAACCCTATTATTTTACCACGATTTGTTGTGAAATTAATATCTGAAATAGAAAAACCATTCGAAAATTTAAAATTAAGATTTTTCACTTCTATCTCGTTTTTCGAAACTTCGCTTTCTTTTTCACTTTTGATATCTTTGAGATATAATTTCTTTTTGACAATTTCGAATTCCTTTTTACTTCCTTCCCCATTTTCTATAAGATTCCCTGTTATTTGTCCTTTTTCAATTTGAATGAATCTTGGATTGAGCTCTTTGTATTTGAAATACTCGTGCGTTGCTATGATAATCGTTTTTCCTTTCTGTTGAAGCGATTTGAAAATTGCAATAATCTTTTGTTGGTTAGAGTAATCCAGATTTGCTAAAGGTTCATCAGCTATAATAATTTCAGGTTCTGTAACTAAAGCACACCCAATTGCCAATTTCTGTTTTTCACCTTCAGATAATTCATTTGGGTTTCTTTTCAAGAGTTTTGTAAGATCCAAATAATTTGCAAGTTCAAGAATTTTGTTTTTTATACTCTCTTTAGAGAAACTTCGATATTCAAGAGGAAAGGCTAGTTCACTGAAAACATATGGCGTGACGAAAGAATTTTCAGCTCTTTGGGGGATATAACCAATTTTTTTACTTAATTCTGAGACTGGTCTATTACTTACCTTTTTTCCCCCTATAAACACACTTCCTTTAACTTCCCCCGCATAAAAATGGGGAATGAGACCATTTATTGAATAGCATACAGAGGTTTTCCCAGAACCACTAGGTCCTGTAATAATAATAAGTTCCCCTTTTTTTATATTCAGGTCAACTGATTTTAGAGACAATTCCTTCCTCAAGTAATAACGAAAGCTAAAATTCCGAAAAGAAATGAACTCATTCATCACTTAAAAAACCTCTAAGTTTCTTTCGTTAACTCTAATTCTTCAAGTAATATCTCTAGCAAGAATT
Organism: Candidatus Heimdallarchaeota archaeon; assembly: GCA_023705985.1. Taxonomy (GTDB): domain Archaea; phylum Asgardarchaeota; class Heimdallarchaeia; order Heimdallarchaeales; family Heimdallarchaeaceae; genus 18H4-34. Next base: position 24,692 of record BPTO01000027.1, read on the forward strand.
TAGCGATTTTATCTTTATTCTTGGGGAAGTATTTAATGTCTTTAATATTTGCTCCCGCTGCAGTTTTGTGTCCTCCTCCCGTACCACCAAATTTTGTAGCAATCTTATTAGCAAGTTCTCCAAGATTTATGGCGGTTTTAGAAGCATATTTATTAGAGCAACGAAAACTAATTCGCAATTCGTCAGAGGAGGTTAAAGCAAAAACAACAGCAAAATCTGAACCTAAATTTACGATGGATCTAGCAACAGAGGATTCGTAAGAGCCAATATGTGAAATAACAACAATTCCTCTATCCTCATAATGGATAATCATTCGCTTTGCTCCTTTTAGATGAGCAATACGTTCAGACTTTGTAAATGGTTTTTGTAAGACAGAGAGTGCGGTGTCATAGTTTCCTCCGTTCGCTATCAAAAATTGTGTTAATTCAAAAGTTGCAGGTGATATGTGGATAAATCTCCGGGTATCAAAAAGCACCCCTGAAAGTAGAATTGTTCCAACGTTTTCAGATAATTGAATTGCTGTTTCCTTATATATTTGTGCAATGATTTCGGCTGTTGAAGTAATAGGTTTGACAATTGATACAATTGCTTGTTTTGTGAATTCATGATAGGAGTGATGATCAATAATAAAAACAGGAACATTGTTGGAAATGTATTCGTCTACTGATATATCACCTAATTGAAGCAAATTATTTGTATCACACAGAAAAATAGCATCTAGATTATTCTGTACAATATTATCTTCAAAATTTTCATCATAATTTGATAGGATTCTCTGAGAGAGCAAGCTAATGGAAGAAGCATAAAGAGTTACATGAATTAAGGGAAAATACGATAAAAGTAAATATTTCAACCCGATAGCGCTAGCTATTGCATCGGGGTCGGCATTTAGGTGAGCGAAAATACCTATTTGTTGACACTTATGTTCTTGTACATAATTTATGATTTTTTGGAATTCTTCAGACAAATGAGCGCCTCTTTCAAAATTTCTTCAGCTTGAATAGAAAGATTTTCATGTATTTGTTCATGTTGAAAGGATGTAAGTGCTCCTGTCGTGTTATACTCCAAATCAAGCGTGAGAATATTATCTTTATCTTGTGAGAGTTTAATAAGAATTGAGAAATCTGATAATAGAACCCATTGAGGATGCTTTCTAAGATCTTTGTGGAGTTGTGTCTCTATTTTGATAGCAAGTTCTTCTAACTGTTCATCATCTAATTGACCTATCCCAATATCTACTATATCAGACGTCATTAAACATCAACTCTGAAGCTAAGAGAAAAAAAAGAAATAATTCCTTCTTAAAACTAGCTCTTCACCATAAGCTTCTCTTGGAGTTCTTTTACAGATTTCGTAATTTTTTGTTCGCGATTACGTAATGATGAAATCCTTACTTCTCCCTTTTCCTGTTGAGAAACCAAGTTTTTCTTTACATTTTCTAGGCTATCTTTGAATAAAAGCCTGCCAACTGAACGATAGATAACAGCATCTGTTGTCATAGTTTCAGTTTCTTTTAACGCAATATCAACATCGCGCTTTTCAACTTCTAGTTGTTGAATCTGCATCTTTAGAATCTCTAGTTGTTGAGCTAACTGATTAAAACGCTGAACATCTTGTTGTTGTTCAGGAGTAAGTTGTGGTGCGGACATTAGAAAACCTCATTTTTATTATTAAGCATGCAAATGAAGAAATAAAATAAATCTTTTGGTGAGTTACACTTTACTAATTAATAAAACTAAATCAGGATGGAAGAATGCGTAACACTTTTTTAATAATAACAAAGAAAGTAGTGAAACACCTTTAGAGTCAAATATTCTTACATGCAGCTCTTAATATTCTATTTTTCTAAAAAGAATGTACAAAGAAGATAATTTAAAATTTAGACTAATAAAAAATAAAAGAAAAAAGAGAGAATTTATGCACCTTAAATGCAGCGATAAACTGCAGTTGGTCCACTTTCTTGGTACTCTTTCTTGGTTACCCACAACTTTGTGAATGTCTTAAGGCTGCTAAGAATACTTCCACCTATCCAGACTGAATATCTTCTTTGTACATTAGATCGGAAGAGCACACGTCTGAACTCCAGTCACGTGGCCTTATCTCGT
>BPTO01000028.1 GCA_023705985.1 Candidatus Heimdallarchaeota archaeon
CCCAGTAGCAACTAATCCTAGAATATTTAGATTTTCAGGAACCCCAAGCAAATCTTTTATCTCTGCTTCAATTGATGAACCTATAACTCCAGCCCAACAAGTTCCTAATCCTAAACTATGTGCTTCTATCATATATTGTAAGGTTGCTAGTGCTGTATCAGACATATGATACTTTACATGTACTTCTGGGTTTGTTAAAGGAATGAAAACCACTGGACTTTCTGCTACAAAACTTGCATAAGGGTGAATTTCCGATAGCTTCTTTCTTATTTGTTCATCTGTAATAATTAGAAATTCCCAAGGCTGTTTGTTCGACGCTGAAGGCGCCCATCTAGCAGCTTCTAGACATTTCTGTATCTTTTCTTCTTCTACTTTTTGATCTTTATATTTTCGAATACTCCTACGGGTTTTTAATAGATTTAAAGCGTCATTCATTTTTTTCTCCATCTAAAAGATGAGTCTTATTTTAAAAATGTATTTCATGATTTGATTTTGTCATATTGGCATATAACATGATCTTCATTAGAGAGTCATTGCTGGAAAGCTCACTCTAAGGGGGTAAACCACGTACCCTCCTACCCCGCCCACATTACGCTTAGGTAATGCTTGCGGATCGCCTTTAAGTAAGATGTTGTAAGCAGCGTTAACATCAGCATTTATCAACAAACCTGTTGCGGAACGAAACAACCCTCGGTGCACTCTCTTCCCTTTATAATGAGCACAGTGCTGGGGAGACTCATTGTCTAGGAAACTACATTTAGAGGTATAAGATTCTTCTACTTGTGCAACCTTTATCCCTTTCTCTTCAGCCTTGTAGGTAAGGAGTTTGATGAGTTTGTCAAAGGGAACGATGACAAAGAGTTGAGTAGTCTTCTTTCTCAACCTAAGTTGCTGTTTCCAGAGAGGATTATAACCGATGTAGACGGTGTGTAAACCTCTGCTTTCACAGAGGTCAACAAGGAACTTGCTCACTTTGTGTAACCAATCTTTTACCTTCCACCTCCAGTGTTGGCGGAGACAATAAAAATTCTGACCATAGACTAGTTGGTTCTCTTGTAATTGTCTTCGTTGTTGTGATGTATACTGCTGTTGTAACTTTTTTACTTCTTTCAAATAATATTGTGTGACTGATTTTATCCCTTTACCCTCGTCCTTGATGACAATCGGACGTGATCCGATGTTATCCACAAAAGTCACGAGGTTGGTTAACCCTAAATCAATGGAACCTTTTCTGTTCTTTTTCTTTTTAATTGGTTTTGGAAGATATTTGTGATAAACAAGCTCGATGGTGTACCCTACTCCACGGGGGATGACTCGCACCTCACGTAAGTTATCTTGAGCTGTTAATCGAGTCTTGATAGTAAACTTAACTTTTTTTGGCAATATCACCCATCCATTGACGATTCTCGCTTGCTGGTTACTGAAAATAGCGATGTTTTCCCCTGAAGGTTTCTTGAAATAGGGAGAGCGAGGGCAACTAATGAATTTGTTAGGTTGTCTCTTCCATTCCTTCAGAGCGCGGAAGTAAGCTTTCCAGTTCCTCATTAAGAGTTTAAGTGTGTGTTGAGCTGTGTGGGCAGGTAAAAGTGTGTAACACTGCTCGCATTTCAAGATTCTATCTAGGTCGTTGTAGAAGAGTAACTTCCCACTCTTCTTAAGCTGTCCTTTTACTAGGAAATTTCCTCGATTATAGAGATTCTTAGTCTGATGACAAAGCTTGCTTAACTCTTTGCTTTTTCGTACCTCCATTATTTCTGTCCGCAAGACTTTGGTCATCATAAGATTCTTTTAGCTTTCCTTATATAAACTCTGAAAAAATTAATATGACAACATGACAAAATCTACTTTATAATTCTATGTTTTTACTTACTTTGTGAGTTGTAAATAAATAGGAAAAAAAAGTAATGAAAAACAAAGAAGCTCTTCTTTAATGACTTCTTAAATGATCCTTGATCTTCTAGCCATTATAGCACCTTCACCAATTGCACATCTCGCTACTCTCAAGTATTGATTTGGAGGATACACCAAAGAAAGATCTGATAACTTGAATCATTTCTTCTTCTCATAATTCTGAAGCTGGTTTTCCTTCCTTACCCCATCGATTTTTCGGGATATCATGAATAATTATATTGACAGTTTGAGGTTTAGAACCTTGTTTCACGAAAACATCAGTTATTCCTGCAATTATTTCCTTAATTTGCTCATCTGTTCTTCCTTCCCAAAGATATACTTGTATTGTTGGCATTTTTTCACCTCTTATAGTTGGTTGATTTAATTACACTAAATTATCTTTCATATTAATTTTTTCTAGCTAAGATGAATAATATAGAGGCATTAGTAACCCCGTTTTTCTTTAAATCTTGCTCTAGCTTATTTGCTTCCTTTTCTAGTTGTTCATATTCTGGGTAATCACTTATCTTCTCCAATGAAGAACTTAAATCATTTATCTCGATATCTATCATCACTTCATCCATTGGATTGTCACACTGTTCTTTTTCCTCACAGAATAAGCATTTAGGATATCTTGTGGAATCAAATATTTCTAGTTCCTCTGTCTTCAGAATGCTCATCATTTTCTTTATTTCCTCTTTTGTGTAAGTAATTCTATGATATTCGCCTAACAAAGAATCTATTTTCGCTCCAAAGTGATGAGCTTGTGAAGAAGCTAGTTGTGCATCTGTCTGTGTAAGATCTGAATACATTTCTTGAATGATCAGATAACCTTGAGGTTTAACTACTCTGAACATCTCTTTCAGTACCTTTTCTGGTCTTTCCAGATGGTGAAGAGAACTAGCAATACTTACTATATCAAAAGTATTATCTGGAAATTCCATCTTTTCAGCATTCATTTTCTTGAATTCTGCAATTTTTCCGTACTCTTTCTCTGCTTTTTTTAACTCTTTTTCATTAAGATCAATCCCTACAAAAGAGTCAGAATTTTTCAATGTCTGTTTGAGAAGACCTATGAATTCTCCATTTCCTGTCCCAATATCTAAAATTTCCTCTCCTGAAAGCTCTTTCAGTCTGTTTACTATTTTATCAGCACCAGAAGTAGCTAGAACAGTTGAACGTACATCCATAGGTTTTCAAGAGATTAAGCACTTAATAATGATTTGATTTTTAAGCCATTATTAGTTTCTCTGCAAAGTAAAAATCTCTGTAGAATTCATTATCTTAATTCTTTCTACTTATATTTATAAATCTGAAGTTGATAATGATCTTCTATTATTTACATAAAGATTTCCATGTTTACCTCTCCCCACAAGTGACACATTTGTAAGGAACTGCTAACTGCTTCTCTACAGGGTCTAAATTGCTGGACAAGATTCTTTAAACTTTGTATGAGTTTTACATTCATAGGTTTGTTGTCGGCACTTTGACCCTAAAATTTTGCGGTAATTCGGAAATACTATTAGTAACAGAAAAAAAATATAAGTTTCTCTACTTGACCAATCTTACTCATATTTTGAGTTGAGAAATGATGGATGAAAAAGCTTTCAGAGAGTTTTGTTTTAAAAATAATATAAAGGAAGAAATCATTGAAGCCAATTTAGTTTTCCTTAGGGAATTTGAGCACTACATAGAAAAAGAATTAGAAAAAAGTGATCTTACAAAAGTAAGTGTCGACGATTTATCAAGTTTCATTGAATACATGATAAACTCTGGCAAAAACATTATAGATAACTTTCTCGCTTTAATTCGCTATTCTTTTCTTACTAAGAGAGAAGATTTGAAAGTCTTACTTTATGAAATAATTGATGGTGCAGACGTTATGAAGTATTTAGTTGAAGAGCTGAAGGGAGAAGTCGATGAAGAAACCTTAACCACAATAATTGAAGGAATAGTTTTTCCTCCTTTAGGTTCAAGCTCGAATATCAAACCCAAAGTCACCAAGGAAATAGTTGATAGGTTGGAAGATAATCTAGAAGAAAAACAATGTAAAGAATTCTTATCTAGTGGTTTACACAGGTTAAATCCAGGTACTTTACGGGGTTTAAGAGAAAAATTTCTAGCTGCTGATAATCTTGATGATTTTCTTACTAAAAAGCACCAACAGCTCTTAGAGAATTTGGAGAACCTCTATAAAGAAGGAACCAAGTTCTTCACTCAAGATGTTGATGAGCATGTAATTGAATATGTTAAGAATGAACCAACTATTGAAAGTGGTGTTAGACAGGGAGACAAAGTTATCATTACAAAAATTCCTTACATGACAATTGATTACTTAAATGAACAAGATGAACAATTGAAAAGATACCATTATTGTCATTGTCCTTGGGTGAGGGAAGCTCTTAAAACTGGAGATATAGAAATTTCACCTATGTTCTGTTATTGCAGTGCAGGATATTACAAACAGCAGTGGGACGCGATACTAGACCAACCAGTTAAAGTTGAAGTTTTGGAGACCATTCTCAATGGAGATAATAAATGTAAATTTGCTGTTCATCTACCAAAGAAGTTTATTCCATGATAATAGAAATTATCAAACAAAAACAGATAGAAGATGTTCTAGTTTAGTTGATTACCACAATTTATACAAAATCTCATCGCTTCATTAACCTTCATACCACAGTAATCACAAAACTGAGCTGTACTAACTACGCTTTGAACAGGTCTCTGTTCTTGAACAACTTCCTTCTCTAGGTTTTTCCAGAAGGGATTTTCTGTGGGTTTGTAGGTTTTATATTTTCTAGTCTGATAGTGTTGAGCTCTTCTGTACCTTGCTCTTCTTCTTGCTGAAGAAACAATAGTTGCAACTAATAGGAACACTATTATTGTACCAATAGTTGAAAAAGGCCAATAGATAAATCTAAAGTATCCATTATAGAATGCCAAGAATGCCATTATTCCAAATATTAACAGCAAAAAAGCTGCCAATCCACCAAAACGATTTCTGTGTCTATAATTATTACTTTGCATCTCTAAGTAAACTTGTACATGGATGTTAATAAATCAAATCAAATGAACTCTCAAGATACTTTAGAGAAAGGCAATTTTCATGACTTTTCTCTACTTAAACAAAGGGATTTCTGATATGTTCGGTTAAATCTTTCTCGATTATAACAGATAATTTAACTTAAACAGATTTTTTACAAATGCTTTAATATGAGAGTCTCAAACCAAGTTTGAAGGTTAAAAGAGATGGATTATAAAATTATTGAATTTGAACCTAAAGAAGCTCCTGACGATTTCTGGGAAGGTTATTTCCAATTCACTGAAGCTAATTTCAGATATAACAATCCTGATGATCCCCTTCCCAATAGAGAAGCTCTCATTCAACGTCAAAAAGCTGATATACCTGATTTTCACGTTAAGCGTTGGCTTGTTATTACTCCAGAAGGTAAAATCATTGCGTGGGCGGGTTTTGGAGTAGAAAAAGAATCTTCTTCAAGCTATGAGGAAAACAAACATTTAGCTTCTATAAATATCGCTGTTTTGCACGATTATCAACGTAAAGGGATAGGTACAGAATTACTCAAAGTTCTAGTTAAAGAAGCACAATCCTTTGGAGGAACAGTTATAGAAACTGGTTCTGATACTGATTCTGGCAGAGCTTTCTTGAAGTATTTTGGAGCTCAATTAACTATTGAAGGAGCAGAGAATCGTTTGGAGCTCGAAGAAGTTGATTGGGAATTGATGCAGTCTTGGGTTGATGAAGGTCCAAAAAGAGCTAAAGATGTAAAGCTAGAGTCTTTTGCCGTTTGTCCTGAAGAGTTTTTAGAAGAATATGCTGAAATGTATACTGAAGCTTTGAATATGCAACCTCTTGGAGAAAGTGAACATAGACCTAATATTGATGGTAAAGCACGTCGTCAAGTAGAAAAAAGAACTAAAGAAATAGGACAAATCAACTACACTCTCATCTCCAGAGAGAAAAATGGAAGAATTTCTGGAATGACAGAGATTTATTATGACCCCAGAGAAGCACATGTTATACACCAAGAACTCACAGGCGTTCGTCCTGAATTCAGAGGAAGAGGGCTAGGAAAATGGTTAAAGGCACAAATGATCCTTTATATAAGAGAGACTTATCCTGAGGTTCAACAAATAAATACTGGCAACGCTGAAACAAATGCACCAATGCTTTCAATTAACGATCGAATGGGTTTCAAAAAACACAAAGGTGGAGAAGGTTACAAATTTCAAGTGGAAGAATTAGCTAAGAAATTGGAAATCTAATAAATCTTATCCTATTGTTTCATTAGCTATTAAGAGGAGCGAACGTAAAAAGAGTGGTTGTTAATGAAAAAATCAGCTCAATATGATATCTTGTTTATACGCTTTGCTTATTGGTTAGGAGCAATAATGGATTTACTAGTTGCTCTTTCAATGACCTTGTATATCTTCTTTGAAGTAAATATAGGAATAGACTACCCTACTCCTACTTTAGAAACTAGATATGTGCTCATTGCAGGAATGAGTTCATTTAGGTAAGAAAGACTTAAATGTTAAGGACTCAGACCAACTCACGCACGGAGAGAAGAAAGGACGAATCTTTCGGTGGGATAAAGTGCTGAAATTATTCACTCTGTCACACAGGACGAATGTAGAGTGAACGAGGAATCATATCCTTACCGGGACTCATTAATGGGGTAGCTGGAAGAAAGAGTTTTTTCTTCCTTGTTAATAGTATTTAGTCTCCCTTAAGGAGACTCCCCAACTCCGGGTGTAAAACTCTTTTTCGCTCTACAGTTCATTTAACTGTAGTTGAGGAAGAAAGAGTGTTACAAGTGTTAAGCCATTGGCTGAACACATTGAATCCACGAAAAAGGTCTATTTTGAAATATCTACCTGTTAGCTGGTCTTTGATAGTGGAGTATTTAGGTTCCAAAACGTAGCTTATCAACCTTTTAGAGATGTTTTTCGCTCCATTCAAATCAGCATTAAGCTTGTATCCACATTGTAGACAGACGAAGGAAGATTGGTGAGAGCGCAAAGTGTTATATGTTCCACATTTAGAACAAGTTTTGGAAGTCCACGACTCAGAGATAGCTAGTACTCTGTGAGCTTGGAAGCCTTTAAGAGCTAACTTGTATTTTATTAAAGCTATTATTCTCCTGTAGTTCCATCTGTGGACACGTTTTCTATGTCTAGGGTGTTTGTTTCCTCTCCTATGTTGATTACGTATATGATAGGGGTAACCTATCACAATATAGAGGTCGTACTTTTTACTTAATGATAGAATGTATTTTACGAGTTTTTTAGCAAACTCGTTGTCGTTCTTCGCTAATTCACATTTGAACCTCTTACGAACGTTTCTGAGCGTAAGGAGTGTTTTAACATATTCTTTGGAATTTAAAGCTGTTTTTCGTTCTTTTTTTGCCATTGAGCTAACTTTTCATCATATTTTTCTAACAATCTTTTTCGCAAATTACCTGACCAAAATTTGATCTCGCGACGATAAATTCTTTTTCTGGGAGTTAAAAGAGCTGTTGCGGCTCTTTTGTTTATCCCCAGATCTATTCCCAGCACAGCTGGGGGACGACAGGAATGATAATTTTGAGGAGTAATTAGGATTATGAGATGTATCCACCACTCTTTAGTATGAGGGTAGTAAAGTAATTCTAAAGCTTGGAATTTACCTTTTTTCATCTCTTTCTCATGATAAGGTGATAGAGCTAAAGGTAACCAGAGTCTTTGGTGACGGTTACTATTGTTAATATTTGTATCTAACGAGTCCCTTATACCTACCCACCACCGAGCGAGTTTATTACTTTCTTCAGAGGATTTATTTTCGTTCACACATACAAGTTTGAATCTTTCTTTATTAGCAGATTGTGTTCGAGGAATCTTTCTTCTATGATGAGAATGTAACTTTCCTTGTCTACTATTTACTTGATTTTGGCTGTTGAAGATTGCTACAGCTTTATCTCTACATTCCTGCAATTCGTCGTGTGAACTTCTACTAAACTTCTTTTTCATATCGTGGGTAACAGTTGTGCGTCTGTCTTTTCCCTTAGTAGTTGTTAGTGTCAGTTTGTCTAGCTTACTTTTGTTGACTCTCGTTTCACCGTTTCTTGTCTTAGTAACGATGTTATCTCTGTTGTGTTTGATTACTTTCAAGTAGTGCTTAATTGTTCTTGTATCTCTCCCTGTTATCTGTTCAATCCTTCTCTTCTTTCTTTTTGTCAGTACCTCTCTTTTCACCCTCACTTTTATTGTCTTTCGTAGGTACTTCTCTATCGTCAACTTACTCTTTAATTAACCTCTTTTTTCCTTTATAAACATGTCACTTCTCTTACTCCCTTACATAGATGAATCCATGGACAGTGTTGCTGATCTGGGGTGATAGAAAACCTATCGAAAGAAGATTGATATTATTATTCACTGCTTTTCCAGTCGTATTTGGACTATTTGTAGGAGAGCTTGTATTATTCCTTCAAGGATTTACGAGTCAGAGTACCACAGAATTTGCCATTTTTCAAAGCATAAGATTTATACTTTTTACAATCTTTCTTGTTGGATTTTTCTTAGCAAGGAAGAAAATCAAAAATCAATAAAATGAAAAAAGAAAACTGATCATAACTGAAGGACCAATAAATATCGTTCCTTCCTTATCTTCCTTTTCACCTGGAGCTTGAGCAATGAGCATTAATTTGCGATTATTATCTCCACCCTACAAACCACTTTTATACTACTTTTCCAGAGACTACATTTTTTACAAGTTACTATTTCTTTGTTTAATTCTTGTATTTCGTTTAACATCTAGCTACAATCTCTCTTTCCATCTCGTTAAGTGTTCTTTTACTACTAACTAGAACTATTCTCTCTCAAAAATATTTCTTACATAGTTTATCCAAAAGTACTCGTCTTACCTAAAAAAATTTACTTCCACTATTTCCAATTTATTGATGGGATACCCTTATAATTTCTTACTATATTTAGACACGTTTATGAAATCTCAGGATACTCCCATTATTGAAGCTCTTGATCATCCTTCTACACTAAAGCTCTTTCTTTTTGCTAGATCAATGTATCCTGAAGATTTTGGTGTCCGTGAAGCAAAACGTAAACTAGAATTTAATAGCCCTAGCACAGTTTTATGGCATCTAGATAAATTGACAGAAGCTAATTTGATTGAGAAGCTCCCTACCAACCGATATAAACTTGTTAAAACGGGTTTAGATATTAAGGAAATTAACGTTCCTATCAAATTTTCAGCTCAAATAATCAAGGGAGAACTCATTCCAAGAAGGATATTCCTGATCTCGCTTCTCTTAACTGCATTTATTGTCACATTTGTTTTTATTTTTATAAATCCACTAGTTGCTTCAATTAATGGAGCAGTTTTTTTAGCTATAAGCTGTATTTTATACGTTCTAAACTTCTTATCTGTTAAAAAACAACTTTCTTTCTATAGCTGGGAAAGGGATGAAAATCAGAAATGATTAGAGAACTTTTTTCCTGTTCTAGTACTTAAACACACACCCTAAAAGTGCTACCAAATGCTGTTAGAGCTGTTCGAGCTCTAGATTTATAATAGGCTATTCTATAATTATATTGATAAATTATGAATATCTTAAAACCTAAGAGACCTGTTGTTACAGGAATTATTTCCGCTTTAATGATTAGTTCGCTGGTTATAGGTGGGTTCTATCTTTCCCCCTATATTTACTCAATTTTCAATCCTTATGATTTTCGAGAAGAAGTACAACTTCCAGAAAATATCAAGAACTCTTTCAGTACCTATGAATTACAATACTATAATTATACACCCTTAATAATACCAACTCCTATAGCTTCTGGTTTAACAAATGTTGATCTTCAAGGATTAGAGGATGAAATAGATGAGACTATGATCCAACAACTAGAAAATTATGGTTTTACTATTGTAGACGGGGGAATAGAAGACATATACTATCCTATGGATTATGACTTCAATTTAGAAACTCCCATGTATGTTTCAACAGATTTATGCCTTCATACATTACATTCAATTTTCGATAATTGTTTAAGAGCTATGGAGCTAAATTATTTCTATGGTAATTTTAGCTTAATGGCTGAAGCTCTCAGAAATGATCAAATCGATTTGTACACAATTAATTTCGATACAAATATCAAAGAATCTCTAAAATATAACATCGCATACCTTACTGTTTTAATGTATATGTTGGATAATTCTACTTCTATTCCTTCATATGTCTATTCTCTTGTTTCTGAGGAATTAGAAAATATTGAGCAAGGTGAAAGAGCTTTCTCTCCGATTTTCGAATACGAGGAAGATTTTTCCCAATATAAAGTTAGAGGTCACTATACACGAAATGATGCTTTTAAGCGCTATTTCAAAGCTATGATGTATGCAGGAAGAATGGGTTTCATGGTGTCTGATCAAACAACAGATAATACTTTAGGTATCAAACAAACAAGAATGGCTTTATCACTTGTTTATTCGTTCTCTATCGATATTGATGACAAAACAGTTTGGGACCATTGGGATAGTATTTGTAGAACCACTAATTTCCTTGTTGGAGGAAGCGATGATCTTACCCCTAGTGATTATTTTTTAGTTTGGGAGCAACAAGGCAATCTTGAATTTTCGGAATTGATTGATGATGCTTTTATTGATGAAATAATCGATTCACTTAAGGAACTGAGAACGTCAAAAATTAATTCCCGTTATGTTGCATCATTTGAAGGTCAAGAGAATGCAACTAAGGGATTTAGACTTTTTGGGCAAAGCTATACACCTGATGCTTATATCTTTCAAGAGCTAGTCTTTGATAATTTAGCTAACCGTTTATTCCCTAAAGCTTTAGATATTTTCTCAGTTTTTGGAAGTGAGAGAGCAGAATATCATCTTGCATCTGAAAAGGAGTTTGAAGGATATGAAGAGAAAATTGTTGAACTAAGAAACGAGTTCTCCAATTTATCAGTTTCTTACTGGACTCAAAATGTTTATTGGCAATGGTTGTATTCGTTACTACCTTTATTAGAAGTTAAAGAAGAGGGTTATCCTGGATACATGCAATCTGATGCTTGGACTGACAAATCTCTGATGACTTCTTTAGCAAGTTGGGTAGAATTGAAACATGATACTATTCTTTATTCAAAACAAGCTGTCTGTGCAAGTGGAATGAGCGACCTAATATATCACTATGTTGAACCTTACCCTCAAGTTTATTCTAGAATTTCAGCTACTGCAAAGATGTTAAAAGAAGGATTGCAAGCAAGAGGAGTACTGTACGAAGGAAATTCTGAAAGCAACTTTGAACAAATATGCAGTAATTTTACTAGGAAATTTGATGAAATGATAAATATATTCGACACATTAGCGGAAATAAGCATAAAAGAGCTGGAAAACAAGGAATTAACATCTCAAGAGCTTAAATTTATTCATCATGTTGGTAAAGATTTATTGTATATTTCGTTATTTACAACTGCTAATGGTGATGATTTTACTAGTGAAGCTGATAAACGAACTGCTCTAATAGCTGATGTATTTACAGATCCTAATACAAATCAAGTACTGGAAGTGGCAGTGGGAAATCCATTCTTGATCTATGTTATTGTACAAGATCATGCAGGACAATTGTATCTTACTAGGGGGGTAACACTTTCTTACTACGAATTCAAGCAACCCTATAATGAACGCTTAACAGATGAAGAATGGCAATTTATGTTAGATTCATCTCCACCTGATTTTCCTGAGTGGATATCCGAGAATATTCCTTTAAACACAATCAAGGGAATATCTCCGATAAAAGTATTTACTATACATGTTAATCGAACCAGAATGGGGTGAACATCTCCTTTTTTATTGTTATACATTTTTCATATCCCATTCTCTTGGATTAGATGAAATTTGACAACAAAAAGGGGGATTCAAAGTGAAATTATGTTTTTGTATTAACTCATCAGTAGACACATTTACAATATCTTCAAACAGTGATTTGACATTTTTCAAAGCATGAGATTCATACTTTTTACAACCTTTCTTGTTGGATTTTTCCTAGCAAGGAAGAAAGTCAAAAATCAATCAAATAAGAAATAATTTAGCAGATAAGAAATACTCAGTAAATACTATAGTTGTCATTTAGAGTATGTTTAACAATGGATCTAATCCAACAGGAAAAATATATTGCATTAATTTAGTTTCATTGCAATTTAAAAAAGAAGAGTGAAAAGCTTGGAAAACTTTTATCTCATTTTTCTAAGTGTTTCTTTATTCTTTCTTCTTTTTTAGAGACAGATTCATCTACAAGTTTTTCAACTTTTATTCTAATTATTTCCATTGCTTTCTCTTGAGCTTCTTCATTAGAAGGTAATTTAGCTACGATTTTTGGTTTTAATTTATCCAATGTTGCATTGATAATATTATTCTTTATTTTAAACAGTTCTACGTCTTCTTCTTCAGCTTTGTCTTCAACTACCTCAATTACTTCAGTTACATCTTCAGCAACCTCTTTGGTTTCCTCGGTTACCTCAATATCTTCCTTCACAACGGTTTCCTCAACAACAGCTTCGATTACTTCAGCTAATTCCTCTAATACCTCGACTTCTTCTTCAACAACTTCTTCAGCTTCTTCGGCGACTTCCTCTGCTACTTCAGCAACTTCTTCTTCAGCTACTTCAGCAACTTCTTCTTCAGCTTCTTCGACGACTTCTTCAGCTACTTCAGCAACTTCTTCTTCAGCTTCCGCTTCCTCGACGACTTCATCAGCTACTTCAGCAACTTCATCAGCTACTTCAGCAACTTCTTCAGCTACTTCAGCAACTTCTTCAGCTACTTCAGCAACTTCTTCAGCTACTTCAGCAACTTCTTCAGCTACTTCAACGGCTTCTTCTTCAGCTACTTCAACGGCTTCTTCTTC
>BPTO01000029.1 GCA_023705985.1 Candidatus Heimdallarchaeota archaeon
TACTTCAACGGCTTCTTCTTCAGCTACTTCAACGGCTTCTTCTTCAGCTACTTCAGTAACAACTTCTTCAGCTACTTCAGTAACAACTTCTTCAGCTACTTCAGTAACAACTTCTTCAGCTACTTCGACGACTTCCTCTGTTATTTCCCTTTCTTCTAGAACCTTTTCTATCAGTTTTCCAATTTGTTCTTCTATTTTTGATACTGCTGTGTCTACAAGTTTTTCAATTGCTTTTTCAGCTAGTTCCATCGTTTTCTTTCTAACTTTCTCATTAGAAGGCATTAATTCCTCAATTTTTGGTCCTACTGCATCCATAATAACCTTGGTTAGTGCATCCTTTATCTTATCCATTCCTAGTTCCTTGATTGTCTCAAGATTAATTTTCACAGGTTCAAGTTCATCAATTTTTTCTTTGATCTCTGCTTCAAGTTTGTCAATTGTCTCTTGTATTTCTTTTCTCTTAACTTCATCTGTTTCTTCTTCTTTCTTCTGGTTCTCTTCTTCTTGTTTTTGGCTATTCTTTGCAATTGTCTTGTATTTTTCATTCACTAGTTCTTTTAATTTGTCAGTATATTTTTGTATGAATGGAGGTATATAATCTTCAATTATCTGTTGTATCTCAGATACCATTTCTTGGTCTATCGGATTTGTAGGAGCTTTATCTTTAATCTTTTTAAACATCATAATCAACCTCTATATTTTTTCTTACATCCTTGTATTTTTTTTAATTTTAATACATATAAAAATAGTTTATCATAAATATAAAAGTTGGGTAGCTTGAAATAAACTAGTAAGTAATTTTCTAACTCGTAGTGCTTAGCTAAACTTCTTCTTTTTTCATTAATATTGGAAGGGCAAATCATGAATGTCTATACCAGTCTTCCATTTTTTGCTTTCTTCTTTCTTTTCTAAATTCATAAAAAGTTCAATATGCCCAATAGTCTTGAAACCCAACTGATAGAATATTTTCATCGCTTCTTCATTCCTAGCCACTGGTCTTATGGACAGATATTTCGTGCTTCTTTCTCTTGCATGATCAATGATAAATTTTAGTAACTTCCCACCTATTCCTTGTTTACGATACGATTTGCTAATTATTATTGGCTCTATTTCAGCTACATTTCCCTTAATGATTAATCCTACCAAACCTACATTTTCTCCATTCACTTCAGCCACCCAGATATCTTCTTCCCCATATTTTTCTATGTGTGTGTTGAATACCTGACCTGGATTCTCACCCCCAATGGAAGGATCAGCATATATTTCTTGATGATATTCAGTTAGTTCAACCCACAAGTTCTGACACGAATCATTATCAGAATTCTTGTACTTTCTTATTCTCAGTCCTTCTAACATTTCTTTTCACAAGAGGTTCCTTTGTATAGAATTAAAACTTTCTTCAATAATCAATATTAGAACAAGAGTAAATCATTTAATCCAAAAGACTCAAAGCTTATTTCTTCTTGAATTTTGTTTGTTATTTTTACAATTTCATCAACTTTTAATTCTTAGTAAGATTCTACTTTTATCTTTTCTAAACCATGTAGAATGGAGAATATGAACAGTCTAAGATTTATCAGAGTGTCAGATTAAGTTTTTATACAAAAACACTACACATTAGATATCATTAAGAAAGTGAGAAAATGTTCAATAAGAACTTCTATTATAAACATCTCTCTATTTCAGATGTAGATACATTTGTACAATCATTTCAAGACAATCTTTTGAAAACTAATCGAGATCATGACTTCTACGTTAATTGGGTGAAGATTGAGAAAAACGCAAGGAAATGCAAAATTGAATTAAACATATTGAACTCTTTAATAGGGGCTAAAAACATAAAACAAGAATTCATGATATTATTAGATACATATCCAGAGGTAGTAAGAACTTTTCCAATTTTGATAGCTGTTCGAGAATTAGAGTTTGAAGTAATAGATAGTTTATTCAACAAAGAAATTACTACAAGCGATTACAATTTCGATGTTAATAGAGGAGACATTTTAAATCAGAATCAAAAAGAAGATTATTTTGATTTCATTGTAAAAACTGGTATAGTAAAATTGTTTGATATCATTAAGGATTTCTTTGATTATATTCTGGGAGTGGAAGTAGGAATGGATACAAATGCTCGAAAGAACAGAGGAGGGAAAGCAATGGAAACTTTGATTGAACCACTACTGATGAATATATGCGATAAATACGAGATTAATTGTACGGTTCAAAATACTTTCAATAAAGTTGAGAAAGAATTTGGAATTGATGTTCCAGTTGAATTAAGAGAAAGAAGAGGCGATTTTATACTTACGAAAAATGGAATGCTAACTAATGTAGAAGTAAATTTCTTTTCTGGACCTGGATCTAAACCTGAAGAGATAGTTGATTCCTATATCAACAGATATAATGAGTTACAAGCAGTAAATAGTCAATTTATTTGGATAACTGATGGAAAAGTTTGGAAGACTTCTACTAATCAGCTAAAAAAAGCTGTTAACAATCAAAAATATTTATTTAACATAGAATTTATTAAAAAAGGTCTTCTTGAAGAAGCAATAAAAGAGATATTCTCTTTAAACTACTAAATCGTAAATGAAATGTTTATTAAGTAAAATCTTTCTTTTTGTTTAGCTGCTTTAGAGTGATAAAATGAAATATTCCAAGGTAGGAAAGGGGAAAATTTATCTAGGTGACACCAAGGATATTTTTCCAAAAATAGCTGAAGACAGATTTGTTATTATAACTGATCCTCCTTATAACATTGGAATAAAGTACGATAATTATAACGATAATCTTCCTTCTGATAAATACAAAAGTTTATTTTCCATTTTTCACAACTACAGAGCAGCGATCATTCAGTATCCTGAGGAAACCATGGAATTTATTGTACCAGAACTAGGAATCCCAAATAAAGTTCTAACATGGTGCTACAATTCTAATATCTCTAGGCAATTCAGATTAATCAGTATCTACAATATGATTCCAAACCTAAACAACTCCAAAATCCCTTATAAAAATCCTACAGATAAAAGAATTAAAAAATTAATTGCTTCAGGAAGTCAAGGGACACGATGTTATGATTGGTTTTCCGATATCCAGTTAGTGAAAAATGTGAGTAAAGAAAAGATAATGGTAGAAAAAAATAGTAAAATAGTTCCTGTACATCCTTGCCAAATTCCAATAAAGTTGATACAAAGGCTTATTGCAATATGTACAACAAAGGAGGATATAATAATTGACCCATTTATGGGTGTTGGAGCCACTGCAATCGCAGCAGAAAGTATGGGGAGAGAATGGATAGGAATTGAATTATCACCAATGTACTGCAAATTAACTACAGAAAGGGTAAAAGAATGGCGAACATATGTAGACCTGAAGTTTATGGATACATTAGTATTCTAAGATCTTTTTTCGAGGAGAAGTTTTTCTTCTTTGTTTTCACCTATATATTTTAGTACAATCTTACCTAATACATTCTCAAACTTACGTTTTTCCACTCCCGCTATGTTACTTTTTAGTATTTCTCGAATTGTTTTTTTATTTGATAAATCAGTTATTACGTTGACAAATTTCTCAATTCTCCCATAATCAGTTCTTTTTCTATATCTTATGATGATTAAACGATCATTGAAACCCAATAGATGATACGAAACCTTGAGGAATTCATCTGCAAAAAGGTCTTCAAAAATTATATTT
This sequence comes from Candidatus Heimdallarchaeota archaeon, assembly GCA_023705985.1. GTDB lineage: Archaea > Asgardarchaeota > Heimdallarchaeia > Heimdallarchaeales > Heimdallarchaeaceae > 18H4-34. The sequence goes on from BPTO01000029.1 coordinate 3,694, forward strand.
TCACTTCTTAGATTAAATAATTGGAAGATTAGAGAATAATCTTTAGCTACTTCCACAACTGGAGTTTTATATATTATTGTCACTCTAGAAACTTAGTTTGAAAAACATAAATAAACCCCACAATAAAGGAAAAATGAAGGCTATCTTAGTTTTTTCTGGAAAATATTTTCCCGGATAACTCCTGTTCCTCTTTCATTTATAGTGCCCAACAGTATAACTTTATCTGACTTGTCTTTTAAATCCTTCACCTTAAAAGATGGTCCGTAAAATCTTTTTTTGAAATGAGATGTCCAATCTTCTTTTTCTAAGTGAGCGTATGCAATAAAATATTCCTCGTAGTTCTTTCCCCATGAAATTAATAGGTAGTCAAGCGGTCTTTGACTGAATTCTCCACCAGTCCATGTATTTTTTGTTGAGGTTACTTTAATCTCAACATTTTTTTCGCTCTCACCTTTTATTGTGAAGTTTAAATCAGAGTCTTTGTCACTTTGAGCGTTTAAAACTTCATAATCTGTAACATTGGACAAATAACTAGCAGTTTCTTTTTCAAACATCTTTCCGATGATTTCTGAAAGATTCTTATTTGAGAAATGGATGTCATACTCATCCATCAGCAAATTTTTCACTTTAATCATTTTATTAGAAACTATTATCGCAATTTCCAACATATTCTCCCTTGTTATACCGTAATTTTCCATTTCTTTCTGAATCATGGGTATTTGTGCATTGTCAAAGAAAAAAACATTATTACCAAATATGTACTATATATGGTACGCAACAATAAATAATCTGAGTAACTACTCAGAATGTGAATTGGAACATAATCAGTTTTGTTGTTAGCAGTCATGTGAGGCTCAAGATACTTACTTCTCTTTCCAAATCTCAGAAAACACCAAAACAGTTGTCAGAGGAATATAAAATAGCTATTAGTCATATTAGTAGAGCATTGAAAGAGTTAGAGATAAAAGAAATAATAAGATGCCTCACTCCAACGCGAAGAAAGGGAAAATTCTTCATTATATCACCAAAAGGTAAAAAGATTTTAGAAAAAATTGGTGATGTAGTATCTTAAATGGATTTTTACCTCCATAAAATAAGAATACTAATCCTTTGTTAGTATCAAAACGATTTCTTTCTGTATGTTTCCAGCTTGTGATTTCTGTAATTCTCGATGAATTACTTTATCTACGGTGAATCCAATGTCAACCCCCAATGCTTCTAGAACTTTCCCATTTGGAATTTCAACGAATGCATCTTTTACTTTAAAATGATTGTTACCTATAACTATTGCACTTTTTGCACCTTTTTTCAGAACTCTATACATTTCAATTATCGAATAATACATATCAATAAAGAATTTGAAAACCCTTAATCCCACATCTTCCCTATTATTGTTAACTAGAAGATTTACATATTCCATTGCAATTTGTATTTTTGCAATGGGATTATTTTTCTCTTCCTTCAACATTTGCCATAATTCACTCTTATTGAAATTTACTCTTGGATTCCCCATCATGTTTCTTTCTAATTCTTCAAAAGAATCAACTAAATCGAGTAGTACAAGTTGTGGTTCATCATTTCTGATATAATCCAAAGCTGTTGAATAAGGAGGTGAGTTTAATATTGCATCCACAGATTCGTCTTTAACTTCTTTCATATCTCTTGTATCTGAAATGAAAGTAAACGACTTCGTTCGTCTAATTTTTAATAATTCATTTAATTTGTGGTAAAGATAAATCCTATGATAGAGATCCTTTAACCTCTCCTCAAAAGCATAAAGAAATTCTTTCTTAGATCGTCTGTTCAAATCGCTTATAGTTCCACTTAAAGATAACAGTAGAAAATCACGAATTGGTTCTTCTTTAAGTTCAGTGATAATTTTACGAGTAAGAATAAATTTCTCAAGTAAAACAAGATTTTCTTTCATGTCACCTCTTAGTCTTTTAGCAGCGTTTCGTGCTTCAAATTCAGTTTTCGTTAATACTCGCTTATTACCTGTTTGGTTCTTACTGTTTAGTACAAAACCTTCAAGTGTATGCTGTCCTTTTTTCTTTAATTGAAAAGATTGAATTTCATCTCTCAATTTTTCTAGCAGATTAATGTATGTTTTTTTCAATTCTGCTGGTTCAATAAAAACAGAATTAGTTTTTACATTGCACATTAGAGCAGATAGAGGATTGATTTCCACTCCTAAAGAATCTAATCCTATATAACCTGCTTCCACTAAAGTTGTTCCACTACCGCAGAAGTTATCAAGAATAACGCCTTCAGATTGAGGGTGAATATAGTTAATTAAAGCTCTAACCATCTTTGGATGAAATTTCCCTTTATAGGGGTGCATGTAGTGATTAAGATAGAGAGAAGGTTCTTCTCTAATGGTAAAATAGTCAATCATTCTTTTCCCAACTGCCATAGTAGATGAAGCAGGGATCATATAAAGATTAGTAAATAAGTGGGAAGAGAGAGTTTCCACGTTTCTATCAGTCTCCTCTTCATTTCTGCTCACTTTAGAAATATATTGTGATTTTTCTAAATAATACTCATTTGTAACAATTCGGAAGAGGACAAACGATTCAATATAAAAGAATTGGACATTTTTTCCAATTTCTCCTATCGGAAATACCTGTTTCATTATTTCTTCTGGTTTTTTTCCTTCATGTGTTACTATTACAAAGATTTCTTTTGTGTATGCAAGTCTTCGCACAAGGGAAGTGATATTTTCAATGTTGTTTCTTTTAATTGTATAACCATGAATTTTACCATAAGGCAATTCCAGTGTTAACATATCTTGTACTCTAATTTTATTTTCAATAAAGAATGAAAAAGGTTTTTTTATACAGATTTCAACTACATTTGATACAGGTTCCATATCCCCAAATAAAGCCTCAAGTTCCATTTTAGCAAAGTATTTAGTTTCATGAGAACTTTTTATATTATTGAATATCTTAAAGAAGTAATGAACTTGCATATTTTACTCAATTTTTTATAATTAAATCGATATTTAAATCTAACAACTTAGGATATTTAGAATGTTTTCATGATGTGCCTAAATTTATGTATATTCTTTTTACTGATAAAATAAGATAGGAAGTCAGTAATAAGATTTAATACTTTAAATTCATTAAGAATTGTACCTTTCATTCAATGAATTTATCTTTGATTCAGTTATGCACTATTATACCTCTCTTTTGAAACCTTACTTAAACAATTTCATTAATAACTATCCTTAATATTCAATGAAGGTTGTTAAATTTACAATAACTAAAACATCAAAGATCTAAATTAGTGAGGTATAAGGATCCTTACCAAATGCTTTGTATAAATTTATGTCTTTTTCAAATTCCTTTTTCAGCTGCTCAAAGGTCTTTGCATCTTTGAAATATTTAGAATAAGAGAAAATTGGATCTTTGTTATTTTCTTCAGTTACGATTGAAGTTAATCGTTTTTCAATATTTTCATTTAATCTCTCTATTTTACTTTCAAAAGATTTATCTAACATATAATTTTCTAAAAATCTCTCTTTATCTAAAAAATCATCACCATATTTTATTTTGAATACATAACCAACTAAAGCAATAATATGATATAAAGAATGAGCTGTAAATTGTTTTTCAAGTAATTTTTGTTCCTCAAAAGATAGTTCTGTTTCTACTATCTCATTTAGTGTCATTCCAAAAGTCTCCATTTTATGAGTAATACTGTTTCGAAGCTTCCTGATGTCCTTATTGAACTCCTTTCTTCTTAAATTTATTATCCCATATATTTTAAATGCAAATAATAATTTTAATGCAGAAATTGTGGTTTTATCAAAAATTTCATCATAGAAACCATTTTCTCCTTTTTCAAATAAGGAATACCGTTTTGCTTTTGACTCAAAAGGATAACCTGTTAAGGAATAGTAAGCTTGTGTTGCTTCAATCATAGGTAAAATTCTGTATGAGCGTCCAGCTTTTCTGTATCTAGTTCTATCGGAGATAGTATCCCATTGTCCTCGTTTATAGAGATAAAGATATGGTGGATCCATCTTTTCACATTCAATTCTGATTCGATCATGAATGCTGTCCATTGTAACTAAATCATAAGACTTAATCGCCATTTGGGTATTTGAACTTCTTACAATATCGTTTATAAATTTTTTATATTTCTCTTTTTCAGAATCTTTTTTTATCTTGTCATAATTTATCTTTATTATTTTTGTCATTATTTTTATATTTTTATCAACATATTTGCTGTTGTTTGAAAGTGAAATTGTTGTTTGGCATCCATTTATGATTTTAGGATTCCTTACAGATAGTTTATTTTCTTTTATTTTAAAATCATCTACTAAGATAATTATTCCATTATTAAGATACCAAAAATATTGTTTTTCTACTTTAGACATAAGTGTGTTTCTTATGCTTTTTGAAACTGCTGAATTTCCACTTAAGAAATATCTAACATTCTCTTCAAAGAGTGCATATCCGAGTTCTTGATATAATTCTACTAGGTCTTTGCCTAGAATATTTGTGACACAATAGCTAATGTTTTTATCATTTTCATCTTCAAAAGTGTAATATTGATTGTCTGTTATAGATAAGAAGAAATCTTGTTCTTTCATAATCTGAGCTTTCTTCTTTTCTTCTTCTCTATAACTAATATTCTCCCTGAAATTTTCATATCGTCTTTTAATTTCAGATTTAACCAAAATTTTAATATTTGCATAATTTAGTTTGATTTTTTCTTCTTGTGATTTCAAATAATCTAATTTATTCATCTTTAAAGCTTTATCATCAACAAAATCATCATTTAGAATATCTTTCAAAATTAAATTTTCATATACTTGCTTTTCATTAAAATATGAAATAACAATGTCTGTAACTTTCTTCTTGTATTCACTTAAATTAATATGCTCCTCGATTAGATCATCGAAATAGTAAATCAGAACTTGAATTCCATAACCTTTCCTGATATGGGTATCGAATCCTGTTAATTCTGTAACAAATTTTTTTGAAGACCTATAACCTTTAAATAAACTATCTAAGTTTTCAATTGTATGGTTTATTATCTCATCTATTCCCTGTTTTTCATCCTCACCGATTATAAATTTGTATAACTCTATATCATGACTATTAGCGTTAAAAATTATAGTATCAAAAAAATTGGGTTTAATATTATGCAAAGAGTATTCATTCAAATCTTCAATGTTTATGTTGTGTTCTTGAAGCAATATAAGATAACTGAAATATTCCTTCTTTTCTAAATCAAATTTCTTTGCATAATCAAATATCTCCCTCTCCTCCATTTTTTTTGGTAAATTCTTGTTTACTTCAATTTCATTTATCATTTCTTTAACCTCTATTATAGAAATATACCTTTATTGATTTTATTAAATTATTGAATTCTTTTCTTACTTTGTTATTGTTTTTTAAAGTTAAAAGATACGAACCATAATCATTAAATAAGTTAGTAGGTTTGTGAGTGTTTAGTACTTCTGCTAATAGAATATCTAGCAAATCATGACCTCGAGAGTAAATGACTACATTAAATGGTTTTTTCATAATTTTTGAGATAATATTATCTATATCTTTACTCATTTTATCATAATTTTCTTCCTTAAATCTCTTTTCAATAATATCCAACATAACAGAACTGAAATATGAGATTAATTCATTTTTAAAATAATCCTCGTTAATATGACTATGCATTTCAAACTGGTTATCTCCGTTTCTAAGAAAATCACCAGCAGTTTCACCATAAAGTAACTCAATAAATGTGTCTGCGATATTATTTATATTATCTGAATCAAAAACGAGATCCTTCAGTTTTAATTTAGATAGTACTAAGCGGAATACAGTTTTGTAAATTAATTTTTCTGCAAGAATGTTATATATATCCTTTTTCTTGTTCTTTTCATCTATTTGTAATAGAACTTTTCTGTTATTATTTCTAATAGATAAAAATTCTAGATAGTCAAGATCTGCTACATAACATTCTATTGAATGACGATAGAGTAAAAAAACTTCAAAAATTCTTCCACTTTTCTGTTTATATTTAAGTTTTTTCTTGGTTCTGTCTGTTTTAAAATCTCTATCTATTATCCCACAATAATCTATATTATAAAACAGAGGGTTATCAGAAAATAGTTTCAATTTCTCTGAAGTACATTGTTTCTTGACTGCTGATATTCCCCCAAGTTCAAAAATTCCTATGTTGTATGAATGCCAATTTCCATCAAGTTCGTTGAATATAGAAGTAAAGAATGGGATATCATCTTTTCCTTCAACAAAAATAAGCTTATCATGCATGAAAAAATCTGATAGTTCTAAACCAAGTTCATTATATATGTTTATTAAATAACCTCTTTCAAAAATCTCCTGAGCTGTTATATCTTCAGCTACGATTTTGTTTTCATCTTTCATCTTTATGAAGTTAATAAACTTTGTTTGAATGTTATATTTTTGAACTAAATAATTGATCAAGATGGCAGAATGAGTAGATATTACTACTTGAGAAGTAGCTTGTTTATAAATAAAATCTAGAAACAATTTAAGGAGATTTGGATGTAGATGATTTTCTGGTTCATCTAGTAATAGAAGAGCTGGTCTATATAGATATGCTAAAATACATAATAATAGTTTTTTAATTCCTGTACCTATATTATTAATCTCAAACCAATTATTGCTATTATTCTCTTTATAAAGAATTTCAATTCGATTCTCTTTTGTCTCTTTTACCTTCAAATCTATCTTAAGATGATTTTTAAAAAAATTTACAAGGATATTATAATCATCTTTCTTGTTATTCTTTAATAAAAATAAGCTTTTTCTTAACTTTCTATTATAAAAAAACAAATTTTCTTCATTTGGAATGCTTAATTTTTCTTCGCTCTCTAATGATAAGAATTCTAATTCAGCATGAACAAAAATTATGTTAGAAAAGTGCTCTTTGATTTCTTCTTCAGTTTCTTCTTTTAATAATACTGAGCTTTCATAAACAGGAGATTTATCTTTTATTATGGAGATTTTTGGATTATCATTGTCTCTAGTTAATATATCAAATCTAGATTTATAATTTTGATCAAATATAATGTTTTCAGAAATTTCATTATGCAATTTTTTGCAGGAATAGAACAAAGATTCAAGGAATGTTGTTTTTCCTGTATTGTTCTTTCCAACAATGATATTGAACTGTAATAGATCTATATTTAATTCTCTATGTATCTTTGAGAATTCACAACTAAAATTTCTTAACTTATGTGAGTTTTCGAAAGTAATGATCTTCATCTTCCAGTAAATGAAATGTACAAGAAATTATTATATTTTATTAAAACTTTGTGCTATTTAAACACCTTGAGAACTATATTTTAAAGAAACAAAATATTAAAATTATAAAACTATAAGAGTAATATTTTTTTAATCAATAACTTGTAAAGTTTCATGTAATATAGGAAATGAGAGATGCTGATGGCTGTTTTATCTATTTTTCAAGATTGTCAATAATATGAAAAGTTATCATGAACCAGAAATTTTGGTTTAGATTGAACTTTTGTTATGTTGAAAGATTATCTAAAGCATGTCCCAAAACTTGTCTGAGTAGACTAGAGCTTCTCTGAGGGAAAAAGAGTGTTTTAACGGAGAAAAGGGGGAAAAACGCAGAGACCGAAGAATCTAAGAAGTGAGGGTCAAATTTTCAAATATGCTAATACTACAAAAACTCGACCCTCACGTAGTTAAGCAATTTATTGAGTTAAATAAAGATTTTGTTAGAAGAAGATTTGCAGAGAAAAGAACAGGAGACCGAAGGAAGGGAGGAGCGCCAAGGTTAGGTGAAAGGTGGATAATAGTCTTACTTTGTGTGATTGGAAGGATGGAAGGAGTACCATGGAGAACACTGCCTCTAAAACTGTCCTTGTGTGACTTTCTGATAAGAGAAGGGTATCTTAGGGCTATACCTTCGAAAACGACTTTTCACAGAGTATGGCAGGATGTAAGAGTACAATCGTTAGAGAGTTGGATTAGAGCTATAGGTTACAATACTGCTGTAAAATGGGAAGACTCAGAGTGTGCAGTAGACAGTTCAGGGTTCAAAATCACTACAGGTAACCTCTGGCGTTACCTTAAGTGGGCAAAAGGACAACTGAAGAAGACTTCCAAACTTTTCCACAAAGTGCATATTATTATCTCTCTTCCTTCTCGGGCAGTAGTCTCACTCACCACTTCTCCTTCCACCACTCATGACAGCAAAGTTTGTGGAAAACTCTTTCAAACCTTACCAAAGAGGTTGATAAAGCGCTTTAAATGTATGCACCTCGATGGAGCATACTGGGACGAAAATATCATGGGGTGGATCAAGCAAGAAGGTATGTACCCTGATGTCCCACCCAGCAAGAATTCTGTCGACCACGGAACTGATAGTCCTCAAGACCTGAGAGTTAGAGCAGAAAAAAATTATCCTGGCTTGTATCGTTATAACCACCACTCTGAACGACGTGCGAGCGTTGAACATGTCTTTGGCTTAATCAAGCTCCGTCCCCCCACTATTTATGACCGTAAGTTGAACAATAAGCTCAAGACTTTACTCTGCCCTTTCCTCTGGTACACCTTTCTTTTGTACGCTCACACCCTCTGGAGGTGATTAGGAGGTTTTGGGACATGCTTGAATAAGTATAAAACAGAAAATTGTAAAGAATAAGAGAAATAAGCACCCAAAAAT
>BPTO01000030.1 GCA_023705985.1 Candidatus Heimdallarchaeota archaeon
CTATTTTCTCTTTGTATTACCGACAAAATAGATGTTCAAGTACTGGTACAAAATTACTGTCATGCTCGGTAAAAAGGATGTTTGAAGTTAGGAAACAAAATCACCTGGGACATATTTATTAGCAACTAACCACTGTACCTGGTTTTTACGGAAACGATGAACTAACTCGCCTTTTTCATCAGGTTTCATCCCATATAACGGCATGATTATAACTAAATCCCCAATACGACACCACATACGTTTTCTGTACTTTCCTGGAATGCGAATTTGACGAGTAAATCCATCTATACATTTGACAAGTAATATACTAGCACCAAGAATTTGTAATACAATACCGAAAACTTCTCCTTCTCCTGGCAACTGAGCTCTTATAGCATCTGAATCTTGAGTTACCCAGTCTGAACTAGCTTTTCTATATCCCCTGCTTTTCGAAGGTTTTTTGCCTTTCTTACCTTTTTTACCTTTTTTACTCACATGAAATCCTCATTTACTATTCTACTTGATATTTTAAGAACTCGTCCTTAAAATACTTTTGTTCTATTAAGCGGAAATAATAAGTAAATAAAAACTATCTCATATGAGGAAAAACTTTAATGTTAAAACGATTTAAACACAACTGCCATGGAATACAAAGATTTGCTAGCAAGAGCAAGGAAACAACTGCCTGAAAAGGTATTTGAAAAATTCAGATTCGAGATTCCAAATGTTCAATCCGTAATCGAAGGAAACAAAACTTTCGTAGTTAATCTCAGAGACATTCTAGAGATAATCAATAGAGATGAAAATCATTTCCTTAAATTTCTAGCGGGAGAACTAGCCACATCAGTAACAGTAGAAGGTCATAGAGCTGTTTTTGCAGGAAAGCACGCAAAGGTTACTTTACAAACATTACTTGAGCGTTATACAAAAGAATTTGTTATCTGTAATGAATGCACAAAGCCAGATACAGTTCTTGAGACACGTGATAGAATATTATGGAAAGTATGTCACGCCTGTGGCGCACAATCCGCAGTAAAACCATTAAGGAAGTAATATAGAATCCCTTCAAGGTGTTATAATAATGGCTTCATTCTTTATGAAAGTAATTAATCAAAATACAGAGCGCTTAATTACAGCATGTGATGAAGAAATAATAAACATTCCCTTGATGTCTCATGGTGTTAAAATTTGTGCAACACCAAGGTTTTATGGAAATGAGCTTGTTACAGAGTCTGAATTGCTTGAAGAAATTAAACACTGTACTTCAGCTAATGTTATAGGTGCAAGTGTGATAAAATTGCTTCTCAAAAATAGAATGATACATAAAGATGCGATTCTATGGTTAGAACACTCAGAAGACAAAAAAAAGAAAGTTGGACATGCTATCATAATAAAGTGAATGTACATCTTCCTCAGAAAAAAAGGTGTGAGACCAATTTCAAGACTATTTTGTGCGATTTGCGGAACCTCCAAGGATCCTTTTGTTGACAATTTGTGTGAGACATGCTATAAAAAGGAAAAACCATTGGATGTCGAAACTATCAAACAAATTGAAGTTGAAATATGCTCATCTTGTGGAACAATGAGAATCCAAGGAAAACGTTTTGATCCTGAAGATTTTACGAATATAGAGGAAGCTATAAGAGAAATAGTTAAAGGTGTAGTTATAGAAAAATTAAGGATTGATAGTCCTTACAAGCATGATTATTCAGATGATATTGATGAAGAAAAAATTAATTATAAACGATTAAAGCGATTCAATGTAACGACATCCATTACCGCGAAACCATTTGAGGAATTTGGTGAATTCACAGCTATTTTGAATACAAAGGTAAACATTAGTCGAATGACTTGTGATACTTGTTCAAAATATAAGGCTGGTTATTTTGAAGCAATCCTCCAAGTGAGGGGAGAAAATCGCCAAATTACTGAAAAGGAAGAAGTCAGACTAGAAGAACTAATCAATATTATAATGAATAAGTATGAAGGCTCAAGAATGGCTTACATACTGGAGTATGATATTAATAAAAAAGGTATAACAGCTAAAATTAGTACCAAAATGTTAGCAGAAGAATTGGCTAGAGCTATTAAACAGAAAACAGCAGGAAAATCTACAACTGCTTATGAATTGAAAACAAAAGCGAGAGATGGAACTGATGTTTATCAAAACACTTACTTAGTCAGATTACCTAAATATGCATTAGAAGATGTTATTGAATTCGAAAACGAAATTTGGGTGATTAAAGGTATAATAGAAAATCAAATCAAATTAGAATCTTTAGAGAATCATGGAATCAAGAAATTTGATAGAAGAAGGGTGGAAACAGATGGGAGAAGAAGATTTTACCAAATTGTAGAAAGAAAGTTTATGGTGATATCCTTCAAAGGAAATATGGCTACAATAATGGCTATGGATAATTATGAAAATTTTGAAGAGAAAATAGAAAAATTGCCGAAAAATGTTAAAGAAGGGCAAAGTGTCGAAGGTTTTCTTTATGAAGATAGAAATTATTATTTAAAACTTGTAGAATCTGATGATATCTGATTTTAAACATAGAACGTCAACTTCTTTTTGTTTCTATGTGAGTTGATTGATAGGAATTATTCCTTCTAGGAATAAATAAATATCTAACATTGTTAATATAATTAATGAATGAAAATGATACCATTGAAGAGAGGATAGTAACCACAATAAAAGCGCATAAATCTCAAGTAAATGACATCTTTACAGATAAAAATTTTGTATACTCTGGTTCAAAAGATGGTTTCATTAAGGTATGGGACAAAAAGCAATGGGGAGAAAAACACTCTATCTCTGTTGGAAGGGTGTGGGTAAATTCTATTGTTGTTGATTCACAACATGCTTTTATTGGCTCAAGTGATGCTGTAGTTAGTGTTTTAGATAAAAAAAATTGGAAAGATGTAGCACATCTTAAACATTCAAGACTTTCAATTATCAATTCTATTTCTATTGATAAAACCTATGTATTTGTTGCTTTAAACGATAGAACAATAAGAATTTGGAACCGTGAAAATTGTGAAGAAGAGCACAAATTGAAGCATAAAGCTATTGTTCAATCAGTGTTCTCCGATACTAAGGATCTTTACGTTGCTTTAAGTAATGGAATGGTAAATATTTGGAATAAAAAATCTTGGTCACTTGATTATACAATACAGCACTCAACCTTTCGAACATTACATTCCATTGCAATTGATAAGAGTTTTATTTTTACAGCAACCAGTAAGGAAATAAAAGTATGGGATAAGAAAACAAAAAATTTAGTTGTTAAATTAGATGGAATGAAAGGAATACAATCTATAACTATTGATGCAGATTATGTTTTTGTGGGATCTAGCGATAAGTTCATCAGAATCTGGGATAAAAATAGTTGGAATGAAATTCAGCGACTAAAATCCACTAGAAAAATAACCTCTTTGTGTGTTGATGATTTGTATATGTATTCTGGAGATTCTAAAGGGTTCATTACAGTTTGGAAGCATCCCTTATATGATCAAAAAATGAAGCAAAAAGAAACAAAAACGATTAAAAAATCTACAACAAAGAAGAAGGTAAAGAAAAAAGAGAAAACTTAGAAAATCATTAGATGTCTACTTTTCGAGTTTTTACTGATGTAGAGCAAATCTTAAGAGATGTTCCTTAATATAAGGAGTATATCATTAAGAATAGATAATTAAATAAGTGGTGCTTAGTATTTTAGCTAGTGCAATAATAATTTCTATCTGCTTTATTGTTGTTATAGTTATTATTTTCACTGAAAAAATAAATAGGGCAGTTGTTACTATTACTGCGGCTTTAATTACGTACTTCACTTTAATATTCATAGAACATCTTGAGTTTTCAACACTCGTTGATTTATTAATTGGAACAAAAGATGATGGTTTTGTAAATTTACATACACTAATTTTGATTGTTGGGATGATGTTTATTGTACAAATTTCTGATGAAGCAGGTCTTTTTCAATTCATTGGAGTTCTTGCTATAAAAATGTCAAAAGGAAAACCAATAGCTTTAATGGCAATATTGTGCACTTTATCTACGGTTTTTTCTGCTGTTATAAGTAATATTTTAGCTGTTATGATTCTGATCCCTCTTACTATAACAATATCAAGAATTCTGAATATTGATCCAACACCTTTCATCTTAACAGAAGCTATAATGGTTAATATCGGTGGAACCTTCTTTTCTATTTCATCAATACCTAATATATTAATTGTGACTGATACTGGAATTAGTTTCAATGAATTCTTTATCAACGTTGGGTTGTTTTCATTGCTTGTAGCTGGTTTAACAATGTTATTTTTTATTTTTCTCTATAAAAAAGAATTGAAATCACCTACAAAAGGTATGGTTAGTACTTTAAAAGAATTCAATGTTTGGAACTTTGTGCAGAATCGTCGTTTATTATATGCGTCAATGTGTTCGCTAGTTGTTCTGATGATTTCATTCGTTGCTATTCCTTCCGATATTATTCCTCCTGATATTATCGCATTAACAATTGCTATGTTTCTAACACTTTTTAGCACTTTTAATGGTTTAAACCCAAAAACAATAATACAAAGATTTGATTTTGAATTGCTCTTCTATCTATTAGGGATTTTTGTGGTAGCAGGAGGGCTAGAAGTTACTGGAGTAATTAACATTATTGGAGGAGCTCTGTTCAATATTGGTGCAATAAGCCCTTTCCTTAATGTAATAGTAATAATATGGGCTGCAGCATTTCTAAGTTCCTTAATTGATAATATTCCAATAACAAAAATTATGATCCCAGTCGTGGGGCTTATGTCAGACACTGCAACTGCAACTCCAAATCAAAATTATTACGCACTAAGTTTTGGAGCTAATTGGGGAGATAACTTGACACCAATGGGTGATAATATTTTAGTTATGAATATAGCTGAACAGCATAAACGCCCAATAAAAATGAAAGCTTTTTGGAAATTAGGTTTTACAACTACAATTGTCCAACTTATTCTAGTAACACTCTTTTTCACTGTAATCTATTATCTAGTCATTGGAATCACAATAATATTAACTATAATTATCCTACTTGGAACAGTTTTTATATTTTCAAAGTATGGTAATGAACAGACAAGAAAAATAATTGACAAAACAATCACAAAATTTAGAACTAAAGTAATAGGGTAGAAACAAAGATGATGGTAATAAAGACTATTGAAAGAATTAAGAAAACCTTACCTGAAGTTGAGCACGTAATTCTATTTTATAATGATGGTACAGTTTACCAAACAACATTTGAACAATTCGAAGAATCTGTCAATATTCCTAAACTTGGTGAGAATCTATCTGAATTACTTACACATTTACGTTCATTATATTCACTTAGCAATTATAAGTACAAGGGTTTTAATCAACTTCTATTCGATACAGATACTGTAAGTGTTTTAATTATAAAGCTAGGAGAAGACAGTAACCTAGCGCTTTTTTACCGAACAACCATCGAAAAAGAAGAACTTCAAATAGAATCGATTCAACGTTATCTTGTTAGGATACAAAAGTTGACAGATATTGGAAGAATTGAATTAATAGAACGAGAAATAAAGGTTAATGAAAAGTTTCTTAAGGAGTTACACAGTGAATTAGACAAAAAATTAGAAAAACAAAAATCCATACAGAGTCTGCTGGGAGTATCAACAGACGTTCATAACAATATTGAAAAAATTAAGGAAGATATAAAAGATATAACAAGTGAAATTACAAAAAAAGAAAATGAAGAAAACCTAAAAGATGAACAAATAGAAAAATTAAATGAAAAATTAAACTCGGAAAAAGATCAAATTCAATTAGTCATTCAAGAAATAGAGCTTAAAAAGGAGCAAATAAGAGATTCAAATAAGAACTTAAAAGAAAGAAGAAAAAAGCTAAGAAAATTAGAAAACTTACCTGAAGAGGGAAAAGAAGAAGATAAAATAAAAAAAGTCATTGAAGAAATCGAAGTTCTAGAAGCCGATACTGAAACAGCTGAAACGCAAAAAAAAGAGAAAGAAGACCAATTGGAATCTCTACAGATAAAATTAGATGATGAGGATAATAGAATAACTCAAGCAATTCAATCAAAACAGGTTTTAAAAGTCGATAAACAAGAATTATACAAGATATTGGAGGAGAAAATAGAGAAAGAGCAAAAACTCGAAACTGAAATTGAACTGAAAAAAGATGATGATAAGCTTGAAGAAGTAGAAGGTGAAATAGAGAGTTTAAACCTGCAGATGAAAAAAATTAAGGATAGTGTTGATGAAAAAAATAAAGAAATAAAAGATTTAGAAACAAGAGTGGGAGATACAGAAAATAAAATTGAAAAACTGAAAAAAGAGGACAATAATAGATTAAAAGCTAAAGAAGACTTAGAAAAACAAATTGAAGAAGTAAATGAAAAATTATTAGATTTAGAAACCCAACTAAAAGTAGAAGTAGACACAAACGAGAAAAAAGCGAATAAATTAGAGAAAGAAATAGGAAAGTGCAATGAAGAGCTAGTTGATTGTCAAAAAGACATTAATCAAAACGAAAAAATATGCCAAGAGGAGAAGGAGCAATTATGTGAATTGTTGGGTCGCTTGGAGTCCATAGAAGGACGAATTGATCGAACAAAGCAAGAAATAGAGCTTAAAAATAAACAAATACAAGAATTATATCGACAAGTAGAAGCAGAAATAGAAATACAGAAAGTTCTTATCGATAGACAAGATAAAGAAAGTGAATATAGGAATTCTCGAAAAATATCAGAAGAAATAGCTGATTTGAATAACGAGATTAAAACTGTGAGAGAGGATATAAAAACTAGTCTTGAAGAAATAGAAGAATTGGAAAAGAAATTAGAATAGGTTAACAAAAATTAAGATTTCTTTCAAAGTACTTTGAAGATTATAAGCATGTCCCTAAACTAGTCTGAGTCGACTTAGATATTCTCTAAGGGAGAAAGAACGTAGGTCACTAGTTTGGTTTATGTTTATTCACATACCCATGAGAACCTCTCTTATTTAACTGTCACCAATGTAAGTGGAGTTAACAAATGGGAGAAAAAAGCATAATGTTTATTACTGCAAAACAATAGGTTTAATCAAAAGATAGTTGAAAGAATTTATAACATTATAATTTAGCTCAAGGTCTTTATCTAGTTGGGTGAAAAATATTTGTTGTTCTATAAAAACAAGAAAATAATAATGGTTCTAATATCTATATTACTACTTGTAGCAATTCTGGTACCAATATTATACAGTTATTATACTAGTGATGAAAGAGTCAATCCTAGTAATCAAAATTACCCCTTGTATAATCTGCTGGATTTGAGTCTAAATAATGAGACAAGGGGGAATATCTCTGCTCAGGTTCTAAGATTTAATGATACCACAGATAATTGGGAAGTGAATTTCGCTCTTCTTGAGATGATACAAAATGATCTTCAACCTGCAGTAGAGTCAACAGATGATCTTGATGAAATCTACCTTTATTCCATTAATAGATCCTTCCTACCAGGAGAAATTTATTTTCTTCTAAATACGGAAATTAAGAACAGTGAAAATGCAATACAAAGCCTCGTCTCTTTCATTTCTCTGAATAATGAGACTTTCTGGTATGTAGAGAATGTTTCCTTCCCTGTCTTTGATATTTCTGCAATGGCTTATGGAAAAACCTTAGAGTATAACGCTATTATTCTAATGGAAATACGTACGGGTCATACACTTAACAATACACATAATTATGTCTGTAAGGAGTTGGATGGTTTAATCGCTTCTCCATGGATACAAAATGGCTCCTCATGGGTTAATAACACTCAATTCAGAGAACTAGTAACTAGTGATCTAACTCATATTGTAGATAGAATGATAGAAATTGAATCATATGGAATAGGTTTCTATGGTACCAGTGGTTTTGAAATTGGTTCTTATCATGCTTGTATATCCTATTCTATAGGTATATATTACAATCAAGATTCTGATAGAAATCAGCAATTTAAGAACTATTTCCTTCTTTATAGTATGATGGAACGCTTATGGTATGTGGAAAGCATTATTCATGTTATACGCGCAAGTCCTGTAGATTCTTCTTGGCAATTTTCCACGCTTATCTTTGCTTTTGTAATTCTTTTAGTATTCAAGAGTTTTAGAAGAAAAGTTAAACATTCTAACAATGATAAGTATGTAGTAAGGAGGAAAAAACTATAGTAAAACTAAAATTTCTATGCCTGAGGATTTATCATTGGTTCTTCTAAAGAGTGAGATCCAAGCATATGTGATAATAGTAAAAGTAAATAGCAATTCATATATTCAAGAAAGCTGCAACTTAGTTCAACTATTTTTTCTAGTTTGGTTTAATCAAGCTCCATCCCCTCACTATTTATGGCAGCAAAAGTTGACCAATATACTCAAGACTTTACTCTGCCCTTTCCTCTGGTACACCTTTCTTTTGTACATTCAGCACCTTTGGAGGTGATTAAGAGGTTTTGGGACATGATTATTATTACAAACAACAATGTTTTTTACTACTATCTAGTTCTATTCTTAGATTACAATGGGTGAAAAAGAGGATATTTCGTGGGATTTAACTGGGATATTCACCAGTACTGAAGATCCTGAAATCAATGAAACGATGGAAAATCTAGCAAAGCGCGCAGATGATTTTATAGTAAAATACAAAGGAAAAATTTCAACTAAAGGTTTTTCTGCAGAAGATATGTTGAAATTAATCAGAGAATATGAAGATATCCTTGCTGATTTGTTCGAAGTAAATCAATTTGCAAGTCTTTCCTTCGCAGCAAATATGACAATAAAAGAAAACCAGGTTTTGAATAACAAATCAAGGGATTTTTCAACTACAATACAAAAAAAATTGACATTCATCGACCTTGAAATAGGACAGCTCTTATGTGATAAGGAAGATATAATTTCTGACCCTAAACTAGGTGATTATAAGCATTATCTTGAGAAATTAAGTAGAAGACACACATACAAATTGTCAGAGATTGAAGAACAGCTAGTTCTCGAAAAAGATAGGTATGGGGTGCAGGGTTGGCATGAACTACAAAGCAAATGGTTGAATACCAGAATGTTTGAAGTTGAAGTCGAAGGTGAACTCAAAAAATTACCTTATGGGGAGGTAAATGGTTTACTTAATCATCCTGATAGAGCAACGAGAAGATCAGCGAATAAATCAATATATGGCTTGTTGGGAAAAGATGAAGAAATTTTTTCAGCGGCTATTAGGAATATTTGTGGAGATTGGGTAACTAATGCTAAAAGAAGAAAATATCCTTCGCAAATGGAACAAAGTCTTTCAGCTAATGATGTAGATCAAGAAACCATCGATAATTTGATGAAAGCTATCGAAGATCATGTAGTTCTATATCAAAGATATCTAAAATTAAAAGCAAAAATTATGAACCTACCAAAACTCAGTTGTGAAGACGTAATTGCTCCTTTACCTGATGCTCCACCGACAACTTACACATGGGAAAAAACTCAAGAACTCGTCAAGAAAGCTTATGAGAATTTCGATGAATCGTTCTTAGAAGTCGCAAAAGAAATGTTTGAAAAGAATCATATAGATGCAAGTCCAAGATTCGGAAAAAGGAATGGAGCTTTTTGTTCAACATGGTATAAAGGCAAAACTTCCTTCATTTTACAGACTTTTACGGGGACACTGTCAAACATCTACACCTTAGCTCATGAATTAGGACATGCAGTACATGGGTATAAGGTAACGAGAAACCAAACAATAGTAAACGCAAGGTATCCAATGGTAGCAGCAGAAACAGCTTCGATATTTGGAGAGTTATTGTTAACACGTCTTTTGTTAAGTGAAGCCAAAACTAAAGAAGAGAAGAAAACCATTCTTTCAAGAGTTCTGGATGGAGCGGGAATGGCACTCTTTCAAGTGAGTTCAAGATTGTGGTTTGAGCAGAGTATGTACGATGCAATTGAAAAAGGACAATTTTTGGATGGTAAGACTATATCCAAACTATGGATGGCAGGACGAGATAAGGTATATGGAGATGCAGTAGAGTGGTTTGAGGAAATGGATTGGGAATGGACAATGAAAGGACATTATTACATACCTAACTTCAGATTCTACAATTATCCATATGTATTTGGTCAACTGTTTACCTATGCACTCTATCAAGTATATCAAAAAGAAGGAGAAGCATTCATTCCAAAATTCAATGCGATGTTGGAAGCAGGAGGAAGTAAATCGCCAAAAGAAATGGCTGAAATGCTAGGATTAGATATAACAAAACCCGAGTTTTGGTCACTGGGAATGAAACAATATGAATATTTTGTTAACGAACTAGAAAAAATAGCATTTTCGCTATAAAGGGCGGTGGAAAAGTAAAAAGAAAAAGTAGAAAACCTTAAAAAAGTGCGAAAACTCACGTATATGACCTCCAAAAAAGAGTCGAAGTAGAAAGAGGGGGACGTGGCTCAGTCCGGTAGAGTGGTTGGCTC
Source organism: Candidatus Heimdallarchaeota archaeon (assembly GCA_023705985.1). Taxonomy (GTDB): domain Archaea; phylum Asgardarchaeota; class Heimdallarchaeia; order Heimdallarchaeales; family Heimdallarchaeaceae; genus 18H4-34. The sequence goes on from BPTO01000030.1 coordinate 10,462, forward strand.
CAGAGTGCATTGTGAAAGCGATGACAAACCACGAAGAAACCAATTGGTCGGGTGTTCAAATCACCCCGTCCCCACCACAAATTTTTTCCCTTGACTCTATTTGATCGTTATCCTACCTCTTCTCTGCTTTTAAAACGATAGTTTATTAACTTCCCTTCCCTTATTTTCTTAGATGTTTCCAACTGGTCTCTTTATTTTATTTGCTATTTGTGGTTTCTTTATTCTAATTGGTGTCTTAATTACACTTAAAAGAAGACACTCTCTAAGACTTTCAACAAAATCTCCTGTTAAGAGAAGCCTTTTGAGAGGTCATAGTTCTAAGGGTGAACAATTTGCTGCAGAATCTCAAACTATACTTCTCCAAGATAAGTCTAAAATATAATAAAAACCCCGTTGATCTAAATCTCATCTACTAATTCTATTTCCTCTATTACAACATATTTAAGAAAGATTCTTGTTAACTTTTCTTGGGACATAATCATCATGCTTTGAGCGATGACTAGCAATTGGTTAGATGAGTTTCATGATTCTACTCTGGAGCGATGAGCTCAAGCACTATTTGGATCTGATTATTGGGTGTTTTTTCACCCTTGTCCCCTCTTAATAAATTGTTTTTATAGTAAAATCACTTTTTGTGTAAACATAATTGGGTTGAAATATGATTATTGAGTTATATCGAGCGAAATCTCTCATCCGTCATTTTGCTTATACTGCTGATATTTTTTTTAATCCTTACCAGGGATGTTATCACGATTGTGTTTACTGCCGGGGAAAATCTGATGATTATTACCTTCACGAGGATTTTGGTGATAGAATCAAAGTAAAAATTAATGCTCCTGAACTTCTTGAAAAGTATTTTCAATCAAAAGGTCATTTTTCTTCTAGTAATACACATGTTACCCTCGATGACTTCTTTTCTCCCTCAAATAATGTTATCCCCTCGACTAAGCAACCATCAAAATTTATGCTTTTCATCGGTGGTGGAGTCTGTGATGTTTATCAACCTGCTGAAAAAGAGTTTGAACTTACTCGTCAACTTCTCCAACATGCACATGAATACAATTTTCCTGTTACAATAATCACTAAGAGCGATCTTGTTCTTCGAGATCTTGATCTTCTACAAAAAATCAATAAGGACTCTTATGCTAGTGTTTCTGTAACCATCACTTTTGCTGATGACGAAATAAGGGAAATATTCGAGCCACGTTCTAGTTCGACTCAAGAACGTTACTCTGCTTTGACTATACTTCGTAAATCTGGTATACATGGCGGAATATATTTTGTTCCTGTTCTACCGTGGATAGGTGATACTGAAGAAAATATGCATTCCATTTACAAGATGGCTAAATCTTCTGGTGCTGAGTATGTTGTTTGTGGTGGATTAAGCCTTAAACCTGGAAAATATAAAGAGGATTTTATGAATACAATCAAAGCACATTTTTCTTCCCTTTATTCCAAATATGTTCAACTATATGGAAATAATAACAAATACGGATATCCTGATTCATCTTATGTTCAAAAAACGGGTGTTATTGATCCAGCTTTGAAAGGATATAAAATGTGTAAAGATTATAATCTTCCATATATGATTCCTCGACACATTCAACAAGGCTTAATTGAGGAAAACGTAAAATGGGCTGAATCCCTCTATGAAATAGCGCATCTCAAGGAAGATTTATTGCGCGGTTCTTGGAGAGAAGTAAGAGATTTTAGAAAATCCTCAGCGATTGTAGAAGTTCTTAGAAAACCTCTGTCAAAGATGTCTAGAGGCGAAATTCAAGCTCTTCCAGTGCCTAAAATTTCATCAACCCACATTCTTGAACTAGCTACAAAGGGAAAATCAACATACTTGGAAAAACTGCGGAATGATGTTAATACATTGGTTTGAAAACGACAGTAGTTTTTTGTTTTTTCTTTTTAGAGATTTTTCTCCATATTGAATAAATGGTGCCATAGCTTATATCCTCTTCTTTCAAATTCTTCTGATAATTCCTTATAGTTGTCAAAAGTAAGCCTGAAATATTCCTTTTTTCTATATTTCTTCATTTTAACTATAAATTCATCAACATATCTAGTTTCATTGATGTATAGAAAAGGTCTACAACCAGAAAAATTTACATTGAATCGTGCGTAAACTTTAATTTCTCCCTTGATTTTATAACATAATGTTAAATGTTTTTCATTTTTTAGATGAACCATAAGCTCTTCTTTGTTAATATCTGGAAAAGCTCTTACAATCCTATCATAATCATCTTCTTTTACTTCTACTATGTGTCTTGAAGTATCTGACAAATGTTTTATTTCGATTTCTTCCAATTGTTCTTTTTCAATCCAATAGTGCCAAGATTCGTTTGAAACTTTATACCCACACTTTTTGTACATATTTATGGCTACAACATTTTTTGTTTCAACGTACAGACCCATTTTTTTAACATTGTGCTTTTTGAAAAATTCAATTGAATATTTCATTAATTCTGTTCCATATCCTTTTCTTTGATGTTTTGCAGATACAGCGATATGAGCTAAATGCCCATAATCACCCATGATTCGCATTAATAGGTATCCAACAAGTTTGTTGTTAATAAATAAACCAATGAGATTATCTTCTTTTATTTGGTTAAGGCAATTTTCCTTTTCCATATGGTCATCTTGGAATGCGCTTGCGTTTAATTTTACAAGTTCTAAACAATTTTTCTCTTCTATGTTCCTGAATTCTCTCATCGAGTTTCCTTTTTTTAATGTAAAATAAGAATTTCGATAACTTATTCCATGAGTTCTCTATCCAACAAATCAAGTTCCTCCTCTGTGGTTTCAACTACTAGTATTGAAAGGTCTTTATACAATTCTAAATATTTATCTCCTCTTGTAGTTGCTTTGTATAGGTATTTAGGACGCTTTTCTTGATTCTCGAATTTGACAATTAAACCTCTTGAAATCATGAATTGAACTACACTTCTCGCCCTATCTAAGGGTATATTGGCTCTTCTCCCTATTTGTGAAATGCCTGCTTCATCATAGAATCGTAGAACCATTAACACCTCGGCATAAATATCATAACGATTTCTATTAGCTGTAGTCAACCTTCTCATCTGCTTCAAGAGTTAATTTTAAAAAAATTAAAAAGATTTGTGATACTGAAACTAATTTGGAAATTAGTATTCTTCTGGTTCAGTGTCAGTATATTCTTCTTCATTCACAATTTTAGCTTGAAGATTTGTTACTCTAGCTCGAGACCCAAGTTCAACTTCATCAGCTATAACAGTTTCAGCTTTTGCACCTTTCTTAAGAATCACTTTCTTTGCGATTAACGTTCCTCTTGCACGTGAATGTTTCCCAAGTATTATGAGATCTGCTTTTGTTTCTTCGCATCTCAAAGATCCATTAACCTTCATTGTTCCTGTTTCAATTTTATCTCCAGTAACGCTTCCATCTACATTTATTTCTGAAGCAACTTTGAGTAAACCTTGTGATTTGAAAGATCCATTAACATTAATTGTATCACCTGTTCCATCATTTCCACATGACATTGACCCACTAACGTTGAGTGTTTCAAAATTTAGGTTGTGACCCATTGACATTGACCCATTAACTTCACATTCAGAAATGTTAGAATCATCACCTACATGACAAGAACCATTTATTTCCAACAGGGGTACTCTTAGTGCTCCTTCACATTTTACACTACCATTAACAGTAAGTTCACTGCTTATATCAGCTGATGTAAAACGGCCAGAACCCCCAATGCTTACCTCTTCAGCAGCTATTCTTTCTCCTCTAAAAGAACCTCCTGTTTCTATTAGTTTGCATTCAGTAGTGCCTTTTACTGATAAACTTCCCCCAACCTCTGTTTTTGGGCATTTTAAATCACCTAATATGTTAGCTGATCCACCAATTTCCATTTCTTCCTCTATGGTAACATTAGATTCAGCTTTGAGTGATCCATTAACTTCAACCTCACCAGCATATATATCTCCACCATGTTTAGCTGACCCATTTACTTCATATTCGTTAATTTTTGATATACCAGTAACAGAGCAAGAACCCATGATATCAACATCATTGGCAGTTAAATCCTCTCCAACTTCTAGGGATCCATCAATACTAGCTTCTTCACATTCTAAAGAACCACCAATAATTAGTAATGGTCCATTTCGAAAAGCTCTGCTTTTGACAGTAAGTTCTTTAGTTTTTACATTACCCGTAATCTCAAGGTCCCCATCTCGATGGAAGACATTATTCGCAGATATTGAACCCTTAATAACTATATCTCCATCACAATTTAGATCTCCATTAACAACAAGATATTCAACTTCAGCTGGAATGTTTATTACAGCTCCGTCTTTTACTTCAAGGTCACCATCAACCTTTGTCAGTTCTATTTGTTCGTTTTCTTTTACAACAATCTTATCCAAGAATTTCACCTAAAAAACAATAATTCAGAGTATATAAAAAGAAACATCACAAGATGTGTTCACAACAAGTTAGTAATCTTCAGGAAATTATTGCTTTGTGATTATCTCTGTTGCCCACAATTGTCTCATTTCTTCACATGTTTCTAGCAAGAAGTCAAGCTTTCCTTGGCCTTCAATTTTGCCATCTTTCATAACAATTATGTTATCGGCTCTTCTAAGAACTAGTGGTCGATGAGACACTGCAAGACAAGTTGCATTGGGTTGAGCGAAAACCCTTTTCCAGAGTTCTATTTCTGTTTCAACGTCGAGCGCACTAGATAAATCATCAAAAACTAATAATTCTGGTTTTCGAGCAAACATTCTTGCAGCAGCTAAACGTTGTCTTTGACCTCCTGAAAGTTTTACCCCTTTTGGTCCTACCAATGTATCTATACCATTTTCTAATTCTTCTATCTCTTTTTCCATTACAGCTAACCTCAAAGACTCCTCAATATCAACTGAATCTTCAGGTAGTCCCATCAAGATATTTTCTTTCAAAGTTTCACTAAAAAGTTGAGGTATTTGTGCTGTATATGCAGTTATTGGTGGAACAAAGAAATCTCCAGCCTTGTCCACAGCTCTTTGATTCCAATACAATTCTCCGCTCTTCTTGGGTAATAATCCAAGCAACGTTCTCAGCAATGTAGTTTTGCCTGAACCAATTCTCCCTGTAATCACTGTGAGAGACCCGCTTTCTATTATCATGTTAACCTTGTTAATCCCTTTGACAGATCCAGAATAAGTATATGATAAATTACGTACTTCAAACTTACTCAATTTATCATCTTCGTGTAAACTCAGTGGTTGGATTTCAGGCAATGTTTCCCAGATATAAATCGGACCATGTTTTGCTAAGTCCATCTCTGTAACTGTTTGATCTTTTCCTTTTATCAGGTCATACATCCTTTCAATGGAGACTTTTGCTCGTAAATATCGTGGGACTATGTCCCCCATATTCCAGACATATTCACCAATCTCACCAATAATTCCAATAAAGAAAGCTAAATCACCTATTGAAAAAGATTGATTTGTGATATTTTGACCAGCTACTAGTAAAACTATTCCAACGCATAAATGAATAGAAACATAGAAAATAGCGTGAATAAACCGGTGGAAAAACTCATCTTTCACTTCTGCTTTGCGTCTTTTCAAGTTAATTTTATCAAAATAACCTAGAAATTCATTTTCTGCTGTTGCAACTTTTATTGATTGTACTGAACGAAATATCTCTCCAATGGTGCGTGTTACTGCCCCTGCTGCTTTTCTACGTTTCTTTCGTAATGCAGTAAATTTAGGTCTTGTAATAAAAATAAGAATCATCATAACCACTAATGGGAAACTTACATAAACTGTTAATTTCCAATCAATAGATTGCATTATGGTAAAAGATATCACAGCGAATATACCAAAACTGAACAGTGATGTCAGATGGTAAACAAACCATGATACTTCCTCGATATCACCACGAAACCTTGAAACAGCTTCACCGGGGGAATCTGGAAGTGCAACGGCTCCTGGTTTTGAGAAAATTCCTTCTAGCATATTCTTTCGAAGTAAGACTCTACTAGCAAGTATGAAGACCCACATTGTAAAAACAAAAACTAAATCCCCGATAAGCCTCAAACTTAAAGTGAGTGGAAGAATTAAAAGAATTAGAATCCAGATATTTACATTCCAACTTTGTATACCCTCAATATGATTAAAGATTTCACGAGCAACTAGACTAGCAGCAAGCGGTTGTATGAAGAAGAAAATATCTGAAAGGAAACCAAAAAAAGCTAACCATGGTTTGTACTTTAATAATCCCCAAGACACTTTTAAGACACTCATTTCAACCACTCCTCAATATTACCTGTCTTCAAAAGATGATAAAAGTGTGAATTTGGGTCCTTAGCTAGGTTAATTCTTGTACCTTGTTCTATAACACGCCCTTTTTCCAGTATTAGGATATCATCAACTTTTTCAAGAGTAGCCAATCGGTGGGCTACAATAATACCTGTCCTATTTACCAATAATTTATCAATTGCCTGTTCAAGTAGGTGTTCAGTTGCAGGATCCAATCTTGATGAAGCTTCGTCTAGAACAACTAAATTCGGCTTCTTAATGAAAACTCGAGCTAGTGCTAGAAGCTGTGCTTCTCCTGCTGAAATCCCATGTTCACTTGATGAAATTATTGTATCCAATCCTTTTGGTAGTTTTTCTAACCAATCTGAAAGCCCAACATCACTGAGTATTTGGGTAATTTTCTCGTCTGAAATTCTATTATCGAAGAGTGTAACATTTTCTCTTATTGAAGCTTGAAACAATTCTACGTTTTGAGTAACATAGGATATTTTATCCCTCAAATCCTCAAGATATAGTTCCTTAATATCTTCATCATTTAGTTTTATGAAACCATTTTCTGGTTTGATATCATATAATCTAAACAATAGTCTCGAAATAGTGGTTTTACCACTTCCTGTGCGACCTACGATACCCAATATTTTCCCCGCTTCAAGCTTAAAGGATATATCTTGAAGAACATAATCTTTTTCGTGATAAGCAAAGTTTAACCTATTAAATTCAATAGACAATGGTCCAGAGGAGAGTTTTTTTTGCCCCTTATCTATAATCTTTTTTTCTATTTGGAACAGCTTATTTATGCGATCTATCGATGCTCCAGCTTGTTGAAAGTTTTGCATCTGTCTTGTGAGTCTAAAAATTGGACCAAGTAATATACCCGCAAACATTTGGATTAGGAATATTGTTCCTAGAGTTATGTGACCGTTAAGATACAAAGGAAGGCTAGGTGCAAAGACCATAGTGTTGATTAAAGCAATAACACCCCAAATTGCCATAGCAAAAAATTGGTCTCTAATTAACGCTCTTCGAAAGGCTCCGAAATTCTTTTTTGAAGATTTATAGAACTTATTCATCGTATTGCTAATGGCATCATTTGCTCGGATGTCTTCTATAGCACTCAAATTTTCTTCAATAGTACCGTACATATCAGCACTTGCCTGCCTTTGTTTTTCCCATGATTTTACTGCAAAATTCCTCATTAGATACATGACAATGATTGCAAATAGGGTAAAAATAGTGAAAGATAATCCAATAATCCAATGTTTACTGAACAAGACAGCTAGAGCTCCAACTATTATAAATAGAGATGTTAAAAGCTCGACTGAAAACTGTGATAAAAACATAGCCAAAGTATTTACATCACCATCTATACGTTCTATCATTTCTCCAGGTTTATGTTCATTATGAAAAGACATATCCAAATTGATACAATGTTTAGTTAAATCATATCTTAGCATGTTCGTTGATGACCAAGCTAGATTCTGTCCTACATAAACAGAAATAACAGTGGCTATTTGTTGAAATAACATTAAAACTATGTAAAGTGCTGCAAGGAAAAGTAGAGTAGAGGAAACAGTAGTTATCTTACTGAAGACAAGGGCTAAAGTTCTAAAAAAAGCATTTAAATCTTGCAAAGGAACCCCTTGTATTGCAGAATTGATATAACTTTCAATAATTAGCGGTGTTAAAACTTGTAAGGCTGTTCCACTCAATAATAGGACACCCAAAAGTACGACTCTCTTCTTAAATGGAGTCAGATACTTCTTTTGAATATCCCAATATTTCTGAAGTGGAACTTTCATTGTTTTATCACTTTGTAATTTTACTTGAGCACTTTTGTGTATTTATAAATTTAAACATGTAAAAGAAGAATAACTAGTAAAAAAGAGAAGAAAGGAACTTTGCTTATTTCATTTGTGGTCGTACAATTAAGTAGATTGAGGGACCAATGATTGGTAATAGCGAAAATAACCAGAAAAACTTCTTGTTTTCCCAGTTTCTTCTTTTCATATCATCCCAAATTAAAACCGGATAAAACAATGTAAGAAAAGTGAAATCTATTGTCATTACATTAATTAGGCGCGTGTTTAAGAACAAATCACCATATTCTGCCCAACTATTATTGATTGAAGAGGCAATAATTCCGTATAGAAATAAACCGAAAACCAAGACTGTTATTATACCAGCCGTTATTTTCGAATCGGCAATTTTTATAATAATACTTCTTTTTTCCTTAGTTTTCTTCTTCCAAACACCTCTTACTGAAAAATAAGGCATTAAAGCATACATACCTGCAGCAAAAGAAGCGAGAATGAAAGGCCATGAAGGTACAAATCTCTCTCTTTGTTCAATTAAGAGAATTGCAGTATACAATAAAGACCAAACAGCTATCAGGTTAAATACTGCCCATGATAGAGGATTATTTTCTTTGATATTCATTAAACTGCTAAAAGTTGGGTCTCCTGGTTGACCTTTTGGAGCCCAAATAAACGTATATAACAGAAAACTGATCCAAATACCAAGAAAAACTAGATTAAAGCTCAAGAAGTCATTCCAAGGAATCGCAAATTTTTTTCCTGATACTTCAGCAACTTTCTCATTTTCCACATTAAAACCTCTGTAAATGAATAAATCAATTGTAAGATGCTTCTACCATTATTAACTATTACCAAACACCAAAAATTGATACAGAATATTAAACATATTGCTAAATTAGGTGTTAAATGCTCTATCTCCAGCATCTCCTAAACCAGGAACGATATATCCTTTTTCATTTAAAATTGAGTCGACCGCTCCCGAAATAATTATACTATCCTGAAAATTATTTTGGATTCTTTCTATTCCATACTGAGAAGCAATAGCACATAGAATGATTATCTTCTTTGGTTTTTGTTCCTTTATTATGTTTAAAATATATAATATTGTAGAACCACTAGCTAACATAGGATCAACAATTATCGCAACCTTATCCTCTAAGTATGGAATGTTAACATATGTTCCATCAATTCTGAAATCTCTTCCTTTCTCCTGAAGCATTTTTCCTCTTGAAACAGAAACAACTCCAACCGCTGCACGTGAAAATTGTTCAAGTACTCCCTCCAACATAGGTAGTGCCGCTCTTAAAATTGCAATAACACAAATGTTGTCCTTAAGATAGTCTATTTTAGCTTCCCCTAAGGGAGATTCAACTTTCTTAACTGATTTTCCCATTATTTTAGAAGCTTCATATGCTAGATAAGTTCCTAATCGTTTGAGGTTTTCCCTGAAAACGGAAGGTTCAGTATTTTTGTCCCTTAATTTTCCAATAACTTCAGAGACTAAGACACTCGTACTACCAATATTAATCAACATATAACACACAATTTCTCTGGTAATATTTAAGAAATCTGCTTTTTTTCATGTAATAGAACCGGGTTCTATTAGTATAAAATAAGGTGTTAATCTATGTCAAAAAGCGCATTAATTGGTTTTCTGCTCATTCATGGTTTTGCTAGTACAAAATACTCTTTTCGGATACTAGTTAATTCATTGAAAGAAAAGGGCTATGTTGTAGATGCTCTTGATCTTCCTGGACATAATACTTCTCCACAAGATATGATTGGTGTTAAGTGGACTGACTGGACTGATTATTGTCAAAATTGTTTAGATAATCTCAAGGAAAAATGCAAGAAAGTTTACATTATCGGGACATCATTAGGTGGAACTCTCACACTCTATTTAGGTTCAACAAATCCTGATATTGATGGACTTATTGCTCTAGCAACACCATATAAATCTTTTAACTCCAAAATGAAAATGCTAGAATTATTCCCCTTTTTTAAACATCTCAAGAAATGGCATAATATGGATGAACCAAAATTAGATGATATTGAAGCCTTAGATAGGTTAAAACATTATCCTAAATTCCCAACGGAAAGTGCAATTGAATTTGCTAAATTGATGAAAAACTTGAGAAAAAATTTACCATCAATAGAACATCCTCTCCTCCTAATTTATAGTAAGAATGACCCAACCGTACCTCCAAAACAAATTAAAAAAATATACCACATTGTTGGTTCAAGAGATAAAACAATTGTTAGTGTGAATAAAGGTAAACATAGTATTCTGGTAGACGCGGGAAGGGACCAAGCACTTGAAACTATTGAAAAGTGGTTAGAAGAACGAAGAAAAAGAAGCACATTCAAATTACAAAATTAAATCATAATTCTCTAATAAATGTCAATATATTCCCCTTAATCTCATCCTTTTCAGGCCCAAGATGAATCGAATGAGTTGATTGTGAAAAATAATCAGCTCTTTTAATGGAACTACTTACAGATGAAAGTAAGAGTTCTATATTATTTGATGGTACTCTTGGGTCTTTTAAGCCTACTGAAGTGTAAAGAGGTGCAGTTACTTTATGTAATCTTTTTCTAGTAACACTCATCAAATCAAACATACTTGTAACGCATTTTAAGGGCCTTTTTGGATAAATGTAATGACCACGTTTCCTATATTTTACTGCCTCAGATTCTTTTGTGGGCCAATATCTTTTGATCCAAGTAATTAGTGGAAGAAATTTAGCATCTGGTCTAGGCAAGTCTAATGGTGGAGAGATTGTTATTACCGCTTTACAGGTGTTATATGCCGAGAAGAGTAAAGAGAGTGTACTACCCATGGAATGACCAAGTAGAATTATTTCTTTGGTCTTACTTGAAAGCTCTTTGTAGTGAAGTTCAACGGATTTATACCAATCCAAAAAGTTAGTACGTTCCATATCTTGAACACTAGTACCGTGACCTTCCAACCTTAGTACTCGACATGTAAATCCTGTTTCTTTGTTTAAATATTCTGCAAGATCTCGAAAAATTTCAGGATTTGCTCCAAACCCATGAGTAAAAAGAATTCCTGTGTCGCTTCCTTCCAATTCAAAAGATCTACATGCCTTTTTCACTTTTGTCCTTCTTGGAGAAGATTTCATATTATCAATAATAGCTGAAATAGTTTTCACATATCCAGCAACTTTTAACGCATCGATTATAGATGAACCCTCTTGAGGAGCAACATGATCTCTAGCCCATAAGTAAGTGCTATAATATCCTTCTAATAGAGAAAGAAGTTTTCTTCCAAAAGTGAATTTTTTTCGGTTGTCTACTAAACTCATTCTTCTCCAACCATCTTTTTGAATTTGTCTTCTGGCGTTTCTTTGACATAACCAAGGCGTGAAACAACAGGAATTGCAAAACCAAAAATCAGTAGAGCAAGTACAGGTATTAACGACCAATCAAGCCCAAAAATTCCATCGTTCTCACCATAGGATCTATCAATAAAGTACAATAACATAGCAATATTAGCAAAAATAAGAGGAGCTATAACCCAAAATGATTCTGGACGTTTAGATAGTATAAGTGCTAATAGAAAAATAGTTATGATACCAACTATAGGCCAGAATGCCCAATGCATGTGAAAAGGTGAATCTATAGGAACTATTGCCATATCAATTCCTGCAATGAAAAGACATAAGAACAAGATATTCAGAGGTGTGACCCAAAATTTATATCGTCTGAAACGTTTACTAGGCTTTTCTTTTTTCTCACTTTCAACAATGTAAGAGTTTTTACTATCTCGCAAAATAGTTCCACATTTTGAACAAATCTCTTCTTCTTGTTCCATGAAATACAGAATATTTAGATTCTTTTAATTATTATTGTCGTAAACATATCTAAGTTTTTTCTTCTTTCCTTCCTTATATTAGTTCTTTTTTATCTTGTGTTAAGGTCAACCTTATTGGTAGGACATCCTTCTTGGAAGAAAGGAAAAAACAATTAGAAACTGCGAAGTATTTCATCTTTTAAAAATTGCATATAAGCTTCAAAACAGCCAATTTTTCAGTATTAACGGTGTTTTTTCTGAATTATTTTGAGGTTATTTTGCTTCAGTCACCCATTTTTTAATCTTTTTTCTGAAAATATTTTCTTCTTTCTCCATTACAGTGATTACTGACATAACGTCTTCTTCCAATTCATTAAGATCACTAATGTTTTGTTCTTCATGCATATTTTCGAATAAAATTCTATACAACCAGTCAGTAAGATCAACGAGGGTGCGTTTAAAAAAATAATAAATTACAATATCTCCATTTATCTTCGGAAAGTCTCTCAAATGTTTGTAACTATTGATAAAAGTCTTGAAATGTTTATCATTGATGAAGAACCAAATATCCTGTTCAAAAGGAGCAAACGCTGGATCGTCCCAATCAATAAGAAAAATATCTTCTGAATCATTGATTAGTACATTATGTCGAATTGGATCTTTATGACATATTACTTTTTCAACATCTTGTTTCTTTAGCTTTACTGCAACATTTTCCAAATGTCTCATAGATTTAAAAATCTCTTTAGAAACTGGAGTAATCATTATTCTCAATTTTTCTTGATATATATTTTCTAGTTTATCACTAGATAGTAAAAGTGTCATACATTTATTCAAATCTTGTTTGAAATCTACTTCAAACTGTTCCAACACTGGTTTCGATAATTCCAGCGTATCTGTTGCTCTATGTATTTCTGCTAATAATGCCCCCATTTGTTTAGCAAAGTATTTTGAATTAGATTGATCTTTTGTAACCATTTTTCCTTCAATAAAACTCCACAAAACCACATTGAAATCTTCTAATTGCGATATATTCTTGCAATCAGAATTCTTTATTGGGTGAGGGATTCTAGTGATGTGTGCTCTCTCGTTCAGTTGTTCTACAACTTGAAGAGAAAAATCAAGGTTTAATATCACTGATTGAGTTAATCTAGATGGTGTGTAAAGTTTAAGAAAATACTTCTTTTTGTCTTGTGTTTTTATGATGTATGAATATGATAGTTCTCCAATAGGTACGAACTCAAAGTATTCAACATCAATATCATACATTCTGAGGATAAATTCCTTTAACACACCTTTGTTCAATTGTGGTTCAGCTTTCATTACACTGGCACCTATGTTTTGTTAATGCTTAGCTTTAGATTCTTTAATGTTGTTCTTCAAGCTTGAAAATATCGCAGTAATCTGGCTTTACAACTGTTCTGTTTCAGATTTTTCAAAAAATTTGGAAAATAAAGAGAGAATGATAGTAGCAGCTATTATTGCTATTGCTGTTGAGATAAAAACAACGTTTACATCAAATTTCTCCCAGATTGGTGATAATATTAGTGTTGACATTGACCTTCCAGCTGAAACATAAAAACCAAGCGCCCCAAGAGCTATCCCCCTATGAACTGGTTTTGATGCTCTTGTAGCACCGGTATTCATCCCTAAATATGCTGTTAAAGTACTTGCACTATATATTATATATAATAGAATAATTACTGGTAAAAGGTCAACATACACAATTAAAGTAAGAGCTATCGACGCAACTAGTAATGTAACAATTACTGGCTTCTTATACCCAAGCCGGTCTATTATAGACCCCATATATGGTTTGAAAAAGATTAAGACTCCAGCTGTTATCCACAAAATTTGAGCCACTGTATCGTTTGTGAAACCTTTTGCATTGACAATTAAAAATGGTATAAAAGCTACAACCATATACTCCATAAAAGCTAAAACGAACTGAAAAAGGTAAAGTAAAGCTAAGCGTTTTTGCTTTGTTACAATTATTAGGTTACGAAACATAGCTAAAAATGAACTTCCCAGAGCTTTTATACAAGATTCTACTTGTAAACGATCCTCTTTTTTTAAGACTTCGGGAATAAAAAAGGCTAAAGCTATTGCTCCTGCAAAAGCTACTCCTGCACTCCATCCGAAAAGTACCCTATATTGAACCTCTAACTGTTTGAGTAATAAGTATGCCAACAATGCACCAATAATTGTTCCGAAATCTGTTCCTTGGAACACTCTTCCTTGCATTTGACCAATATTATTTTTTTCAAAATCTCCAATATATGCAAAAATTACCGGCCAGAAGCAACTCATGCCAATGGCCAGTAGTGTTGTTGCAATAAGAACAACAATCCAGTTATAGGAAAATGACAAGATTAGCAGACTAGATGCATAAAAAAATACACCAGCAATTAGAAGCGGTTTTCTACCTATCATTTGACTGAATTGAGCCAGAGGAACTCGCAAGAAAAGTTGGTAGATGTTTCTTAGAGCTAGAATGACACCAATTATTATTGCTGTTGTACCAATATCCTCTAAGTGAAGACCAACATAAGCACCAAAAATTGATAAGGAAAAACTTCCGACAATACCAAGTAAAACGGGGGAAAGACGTTTACGATCGTTCAAATAGGTTTTCTCAACAATATAATTGATCGTTCTAGCTAGGTAATTTTCTCGTTCACTCAGAATTTTCAAGTCCTTCGGTTGAATATTCAATTTTTTTTAAGGAATATAAGGATAATTCTTTTCCATTTTAAAAAATCAATGACAATTTTATTAAACTGTTATGACATCTTCATTCTTAGATAT
>BPTO01000031.1 GCA_023705985.1 Candidatus Heimdallarchaeota archaeon
TTGATTGTAATGTAGAAATAAACCATAGGATATAAAAGGACGACTAACAATAATATCAAAGTTAATATCATCATCAAATGATACACTAAATGATTCAATTTCTATTATTTTATCTACAAAACAAGTTAAATCACTAGTAACCAGTTCTCTGAATGGAGTGTTTTTAACCCATGAGGAATCGTTCATTATCCATGGAGAAGCGATCAAACCATCCAATTCCTTACAAACATAATCGGTTTCATTGTCAGAATAAACTGCATGACCAGTATGTATTTCTATATGAGAAATAGCGTTATGAGCTAAGGTATTTCCAAAAGCCATTGCAGAAATATCAAAAACAGGGAAGGAAACATTCTGTACATACCAGAAAGTCTCATTATTCAGGGAAATGATAGAGAAAAGGCTCTGTATTGCATTTTCACTGTTATCAATTTCCGTGTTTAGAAGAAAATAAACTTCCCCCGGTAGAAAGGATCTATTAATGGAATAGAGGTAGATTTCATCAAGATTATCTATTGAATCTACTGCAGGTTGAAAATCATTTTGTATCATCTCAAGAAGAGCGAAATTCACTTCCCAATTATCGGTAGTATCATTAAAAACTAGAATTTGCGCACTGATATTTCCATTTGTCTTATTGTTTAGCGTTAAATCTAGCAGATTATACACGGGATAGCATTGATTACTAGGATAGACTCTTTCATCATTAGTATAATAACTGTATAATATTGGTATCAGAATTGCTACAAGTAGTAATATAGATATAAGAACCATTATTATTTTCTTGTTTTTATAGAACAACAAATGTTTTCAACCAACTAGATAAAGAGTTTGAGCTAAATTATAATGATATTGAGGATGTTGTCTAGGATCAGCTTGTACAGTATCAGAATATGCGTACAAAAAAGCACTGAAAGTTGAATTTACTTCTAGAAGAGCTTTATATAGAAAGCGAGGAAAATATGCACCAACGTTCCTAATTTTTTCTTCACTAGTCCAGGAATAACTATAAAAACCGCCAGTACCATAGGAACCCTCATCATCTCGACAGGATGTCATAATGTGATGATTATTTGAAAGCTGAGATAATTCATCAATGAACATACCGCTATGGCAAGTAACAAGAATAACAATGAGGTTATTGCTCTCTAAGACACTTAACGGACTTTCTAGTTCGTTTGGAGTAAGAATATAATTGTAACCAGATCCATAAGTACAATATATTCCCCCCCAAAAATCGCTTCCATGACTAGCAATTAGAACCACTACAATATCATTAGATGTTTCGTATGCATCAAGTTCTCTGATTTCATCATCAACGTCATCATCATTCCACCAAAATGACGAATAACTATATCCGGGGATATATTTCGCATATCCTGGTTCTTGGAGAAGATCTTTTAATGGAAGAACATTACTCTTCCAGTATTCATGTGTTGGATTTTCCGGATCAAACCATCCAAAACCAACGAAGTGGCACAACACAGGATTTACTTCGAATTCTACACTTTCAATTATGGTACTCCTCCCACCCTCCATCACGCCTTCAGGCACTAATCCACTAGCTTTCACCGACACAGTAAAAGTATGCTCTCCTCGACCATATTTACCGATGAAAAGATTAACTTCATAATAGATATCTACCCCTACGTGCTTTAAAAGTGGTTCGTATTGTCCGTCTATGAATGTTGAATACGATTGATAACCACCGAATATTCTGAATTTAAATACAATATTCTCCTGATTTAGTAAATGATCAAAATCTTGTCCTGCCCAAGGTTTGTCTATTATAACCGTAGTTACTGCAAATACTTCTGTGATTAAGATTGAATTAAACACTAAACAAACCATAATTAATGAAAAAAACATTTTTTGTTTTCTGTTTTTCATATTTTCTTTCAACTATCTTTTTGTTTAGACGTATTGTTTTGCATTTATAAATATTGTGCTTTTTTCTCCCATTTGTTAACTCCACCCACATTGATTCAGTTAAATAAGAGAGGCTATCATGGGTATGTGAACAAACATTAACCAAAATAGTAACCCAATACTTATAAGGAAATGAGTAATTAAAAAGGGTTTGAAAAGAGCACTTATCACTCACCTTGCTAGACAGTACATGGTTTTAGTACTTATGTGTAAAAAGTGTAGGAATTAAAGATTTTATATCAGTTTTGCAGCCTTTTCTACATATTCCAGTGATTGATGTCTGAAATACATATCATATAGCTGCCAATATTTGCCTTTCATTTCCATTAGTTTTTGATGACTTCCTTCTTCTACAATATTAGCATCATCTATGACTATTATCCTATCAGCATTTTCAACTGTTGTTAATCTATGAGCAATAATTATAGATGTTCGGTTTTCTAAAAGAACTTTCAACGCTTCTTGTATCAATGATTCTGTATATGCATCTATTGCTGCAGTGGCTTCATCAAGAATCAGAATCTTTGGATCAGAAAGTAACGCTCTTGCAAAAGCTATTAGTTGCTTCTGTCCTGCTGATAATTTAGTACCTTGTTCTCCTACTTCCGTATCCAAGCCATTTGGAAGACTTTGGATAAACTCCCATGCATAAACATTTTTTGCTGATTGAATAATTTCTTCTTTTGTTGCATCTAACTTCCCATATCGAATATTTTCTTCAATAGTTCCACTAAATAGAATATTATCCTGTAAAACAACCCCGATTTGATTTCTATAATCTAGCATCTTATACTCCTTGATATCAACATTATCTACTAATATTCTACCACTTTGAACATCATAGAATCGAGTCAGAAGAGAAACTAAAGTACTTTTTCCTGCACCTGTTCTACCTACAACAGCAACAACTTCACCTGCAGGGATATCAAGTTTAAAGTTATCATACAGAGGTTCACTTGGGTTATAGTAAAATGTCATATTATCAAACGTTATTTCCCCTCTCAATTCTTTTACTGCAACGGGATTTTCAGCTTCTACAACAGTAGGATTACTATCCATCAAGCTGAATATTCTTTCTACTGCAGCTAACCCAGCTTCAAATTGATTAAAGAATCTTGTGATTTCCAACAAAGGCATGAAGAAGCGGTTTAACATTAGAACAAAAAAGTAAAGAGTAGCAACATCCATAGCACCTAGAGTAAATGTCATTCTACCTCCAAAATAGAGAACTAGAAATGTTCCAACACCGAAAATTGTTTCGATTACCGGAAAGAAAATACTCATACCCCAAGCTCTTACATAAGCTGCTCTATAATTATTAGTGTTAATTTCTTGAAATCTTTCATAAGCTTCTTTTTCTTGATTGAAGCTTTTTGTTACTTCAATTCCTGAAATTGATTCAGCAACATTTGCATTAAGAATAGCTATTGTTTTGCGCCAGTTTTTTGAAGTTCTACGTGAGAATAGACGAATACCAATACCTATGCCAAAAAGGAAAGGAACCACAGCTATTGTGATCAAAGATAATTTTACATTTGTAACAAATAGAAGTATGATAACTACAGCCATTACTAAAATATTAATGAAGAACGAAGTTGTTAATTGGACCATTTGAGAAACAGTATCTGTATCGCTTGTTACTCTACTAACGAGTTTACCACTTTTGTTTTCATCATAAAACTTCATGTCGTTACGAAGAAGAGTTTCAAAACTATCTTTACGAATCTGGAGAAGCATTTCTCCCATAAGAATTGAACTCCTGTAAAGAGCTCTATACTGTGCAAACCAAGCTATGCCATAAAGCAGAGCAATAGAAGCTGTTTCAATATAGAAAACAGTATTAAAAGCACTTTCTTGAACACCTTGAATAACAATTTTGATAACATAAGGAATAGAAATACTAGCAGCTGTTTGAATTATCATCCATGTGACAACAATCGTGAAAGATTTCATATCATGCTTCCCGATATATCCAAACAGTCTTTTGAATAGGTAAATATCACCATATTTACGGTCGTATTTTTCATCAGGTAGCTCTCTAATAAAACCCATTTTATCACTCTCCAGATTCCATCTCTGATATCATTTGCTCAGGCATCATTTTACGTATCTCAGAGAAACGAGCGAAAACACGCCAGTAATCGACCGATTCTTTCAAAAGCTGGTCATGAATCCCGATAGCTTTGATAGTTCCTTGTTTTAGAACAATAATAATATCAGAATGCCGAATGGTCGACAATCTATGTGTAATGATGAAACTTGTTCTATCCTTAAGAACTCGATTAATAGCAGTATTTATCTTATCTTCAGTTTCAGAATCGACAGCTGAACTAGCATCGTCGAAAACTAGAACAGTAGGATCTGCTAAAAGCATGCGAGCAATAGCTATCCTTTGTTTTTGACCACCGCTTAAGGTAGTTCCTCTTTCACCTACAATGGTCTTGTAACCTTTATCGAATTTAATAACAAATTCATGGGCTTGAGCCATTTTAGAAGCTTCAATGATTTCTTCCTCTGTGGCATCAGGTTTTCCATATGAAATATTATCGCTGATAGAAGCTGAAAACAATACTATTTCTTGTTCAATAACTCCGATATTACGACGTATAGTTTCGAGTGAAAGATTACGGATATCAACACCATCAATATTAACGCTACCAGAGCTAACATCATAAAGTCTGGTTAACAATTTCATTAAAGTTGTTTTACCACAACCAGCAGGACCTACTATAGCAACACGGCTTCCAGAAGGAATGGAAAAAGAAACATCTTTGATAACAAAAACGTTTCCATCATAGGAAAAAGAAACATTATTGAAATCTATATCACCCTTGATAATAGAAAGATCAGTAGGATTCACAGGGGCAGGAATAATAGTTTTTTTGGTAAGAATATCTGTGATTCTGCTAGCGCCAGCAAAACCCATTTGGATTAAAACAAGCATCCACGACATTACCCAGATTGGGAAAAACAGGTTTCCAGCAAGCATTGAGTATGCTACTAGTTCTCCTATTCCGAATTGTCCTGCGCCTACTCCCCAGTCTATTAGAAGGCTTCCCCATACTATTGTTGCTCCCACCCCTATTCCTACAAATAGAGCAGGATAGTATTTTGATCTTAGCTTCCCTCTTGTAATTATTTCTTTGGATAATTTAGTATTCTTTTCTCTGAATGATACTCTTTCAAAAGGCTCTCGAGCGAATGTTTTGATTACACTTATTCCTAGTAGTTTTTCTTGTAGATACGAAGATAGTGTCGAATAAGATTCTTGAATCTGCATTGATATAGGTCCTACTGACTTGTAGAATCTTCTTGCAAAGAATGCTATGGGAAAAGTGATCAATAATGGCATCAATAGAAGTACTGGCATATTGTTCCAATAAGGAGTTATGATAAACATCCCAATGATTGAGAATAAAACCCCGAATATTGCTGCATAAAGCAAATGGATTACTGGGTTGACGAAGAAATTGACCATTCTTGTGTCAAAAGTTGCTCGTGCCATAACATCTCCTTGTTTGACCTCATCATGAAAAGTCATGCTTTTTGATAACATTGAAGCATAATACTCATTTCTTATATTTCTCTCCACCTTTTGTGACATTATTTCTATTATCAGACTCGAACCGAAACTTGCAATTCCTCCAGATATGGTGAGTATAAGAATTATATATGCTAATCTTTGAATCACATTCCATGAACTATTATCAGCTATAATTTCATTAATCAAGTCTCCCATTAATAGAGGTGTAATAGTTCCGATTGCAGCACTAATTGTTGCAGCTAGAAAGAATAACAAAAGCATTTTTTTGTGTACGAGTACATGACTAAGAATCCATCTTAAATGACTTTTTTTACTATATCTGTCCATTACAGGATCGTAAAATTCTCCTGTTGGAAGTACAGTTTCACTAGCTGTCATTGCTTCTGTCTCCTTCTAAAGTTTAATTTTAGTCTGATTTAAAGATTTATTTTGAAAACATCTTTGTTACAGTTTTCTTTTTAATGGTTTTATTAAATCTACCTTTTACTGTTTAAAATGTTTATAATATAAAAAGAACTGAATTTCAGCTCAAAAAAGGAGCAGTATTTTATTTTATTAGCCATATTTCTATTATGCCTTCAATCATTTGCAGACTATTTACCCCAGAACCTACCAATTTTAAGGGGCCAACTGTTTCTTTCAGAAATGTTGAGTCTCTTTTCGCAGCAAGTATATAGGAGTTATTCCGTGCAATATCATCAAAATTCAAGGTTACATTCAATCCATCTTTGTTTTTCAGAATTACTTTGTATCCTTGCCCTATTAAATCATCGTTAAATATATAATGTGGATCATCGACAGGTTCTCCACCATCTATAATTGAAATAATAATCCATAATCCAACGCCTTCGTAGATGTGAGTTCTATCACCATCGACTATCTCGTAGGTTTGTCTATGAGGGTACGTTCCACAGTACATAGATGCTTCAAAAGTAGGTCGATTAATACTACTATTAGTTAAACCGTAAAGATCCACGCTCCAGATGCTACTCGAGATGTTCATTTCAATTTCGATTACTTCCTTCACCCATAGTTGCCCATCAGATACATACCCGTCATCTGATAGAAAACCTACTCTTAGCGGACCTCCTTCTAGTATTACTTCATCTATTTCTTCAAAAATCAACATCATCTCAAAGTTTTGAATACCCAATTCTACACCTGTTACATTGTCATAAGCTGTAACAAGCCCATTAATCATTGAATAAGAATAGGTCATTTTATACCCATCATCTGCTATAACTGTAAGTTCCTGTGTTTCATTCAACCCTCCTAAGCTTTCTAGAAGTTCTATAACAGGTACTCCCTTATAATCATTAGGACCAACAATGGTTCCTGTTGTCTTCTTATAACCTCCAGAAGAGAGAATGCTTTTTGAGTGTGTTTTTATGTCATACATTGTGAAAGTAATTGTATCGCTTCCATTAGTAATAGTTAACACTATCTCTTCTTGTTGTGGAGGTTTTAATCCAAAGTATAATCCCAATCCTACGCCTGTAACAATAACAACTGATAACAGAGAGGCTATAATTATCCTCTTATTCAACATTATGAGGTGTCAGAATAAAGATTATATAAAGATTGTACAATTAGTCATAAAAGAGCAAAATAATCAATATAGTAAGTGAATATATCCGTAACTCTCAGTTTGAATTGTAACACGAAGTGAAAATAATGGATAAAAAGAGGTTATTGAAGTCTTTAGCTATTACTTTACTGATTCTTAGTACTATTGCCACCATAGCTTATTTCAGCATTAGGAACTACAGTACTTCCCCAATAGAACTTGAAGTCTGGTTTACTTATGAAGGAGGTGATATAATTAAAGAAAAGATAGTAAACTTTGAGAATCTTCATCCTGACATCTCTATAAAATTTCATGAACAACCATCATCAGGATGGGTTGACAAATTTGTTAGTATAGCACAAACTGGTGAATCACCAGATGTCTTTCTAGCAAAAGGTTCATGGTTTGGTGAACTAGCTACTCTAGGGTACATCTACTCATTAACCGATTTTATATCTCCTACTTTGGAATCTTCCTTTCTTCCTTTTTCAATAACAAGTTTAACTTATGAGAATGATTTATGGGGGTTGCCTTTATGGTTAGATTCGATTTTACTGTTTTATAATAAAGACCTCTTCAATCAGAATGGTTTGGAATATCCTTCAGCTAATTGGACTGAAATTGATCTGATTTTCGCAGCTAAAAACCTTACTGATTTATCAGAAACTCAAAGATACGGATTGGCTTGGAGCACGCTGTCTCCCTATATGTGGCCAGCTTTTCAATTTGGATTTGGACACGGCCCTCTTTACCAAAATCAGACAATTATCGTAAATGACACAGCTTCTGTTAGCGCAATGGATTTTATTTACAAACTTAAGTATTTTTATAACTGTGTAGGTTACGATGATACTAGTAGTGCTGCTACCCAAGCTTTTCTTGAAAACAAAGCTTCAATGCTAATCTATGGAGGTTGGTTTGTTCCTGTTCTCAAGGATGTTGGGTTTAACTATGGTGTTGAAATACTCCCAAAAATATCTTCTACAGGCGAATTCATTTCCCCAATGGCTGAAGTAAAGGGATTTGGGATATCAAAAGACACTTTATATCCACAAACATGTTTTGAACTTATTTCCTATCTAACTTCAACAGAGACTCAACAAGAACTTGTTAATGAAGAATATAAAATTCCCACAAAAAATGATTTAATACTCTCTTCTACAGTGCAAAACAATCCAGACATCAAAAAACAAATTGAACAGATTTCACATAGCCAAAATTTTCCTCTTGATCCTATTTATGCAATTTATTCAGATTATATTAGAGCAGCTCTGCAATTTATATTGGTAGATTTTCAAGATATTCAAGAAACATTAAATGCAGCTCAACAAAACATTGATGCTAATAGAGGTGTTGATGGCTGAAATTACAAAAAAAAAAAGAAAATATTTGTATTTTCTTTAACTTTTCTAATATTATTCTTTGTTTCTACGCTACACTCAACCGCTAATGCTCTAGAAGAGGATAGAGTAAACTTCTTTCCGGATCTTGATTTTTCAATTGTTGAAATCAAAGATAGGTATGTAATTTTGAATTGGAGTTTACAAACTGATGTAAATTATAATTCATTTCAAATAAACCTTTATTCAGCTAAAACTAATCAAACAACTATTTGGTCTTTTATTTCTCTAAATCACTTTTCTGCAAATTTTGAAGAGGATTTTTCTATAGTGAATTATACTCTTTCATCAGAAAATTTCAGAGCAGAAAAAATACCAACATCAAACTTCACAGTATATTCAGTTCCTTATAATGCAGAAAGTGTCCAAGTAAAAGTAACTGGATTGATTCCAGAAGAGAGTTATCTTCTAGAAATATCAATATCAAACATTACTTTTGTTGAAGGAATTGTTCCTTCAGTAATTGTTAGTTCTAGCTCTATTATATGGAAATCTTCTTTATTTCAAACTCTTTCAAGTCTTCAACAAGCTTCTGTGCATTCTAGAACAGCAACTGTTGTATCACTTCTGATAATTATTCTAGTTTTTCTCATCTTATTTGCTTTTATTGCTAAAAAGGATATTCCATTTAACAAGATAGCATACATCTTTATTTTTCCAGCACTTTTTGCTTTAGCGTTACTTGAAGTGTACCCTATACTCTATGGGTTTGTTTTGTCTTTTACTTCATATAACCTACAAAGAGGAGAGACACCAATTTTCAACGCTTTTGAAAATTATGCATATATCTCACAAAACCCTCATCTTTCAATAACTCTTACTACTACTTTAGTTTGGAGTACAGTTATTATTTTCTTCAAATTACTTTCTGGTTTTTTAATCGCATATTTTATTCAATACAAAGTAAAAAGAAAGAAAGTATGGTACCTATCTATCTATATTCCGTGGGCAATACCTGCTTACATTAAAATACTATCTTGGCGTAGTTTCTTTCATGGAAATGCAGGTCATTCACTTTTCAATTTGTTATTTGGAACAAGTGTTAATTTTGTATCTCAACCGTATGTGACATTTTTTATAGCATCTTTTGTGGAAGTGATAGACTCTATACCTTTAATTACAACACTATTTTTAGGTGCTATGAGCAGTATACCTAAAGAATTAATGGATATTGCTGAAGTTGATCAGATTAATGAAAGATCAAGAATTAGGCATATTGTGCTACCTCTGATAAAACCCGTAATGTTACCTGCACTAATACTTGAAATAATAAAGGCTTTTGGGAGTTTTAATGTAGCTTACCTTCTGACAAGAGGATATCCCTTGCTACCTTACGGCACAAATGAGGCAGGAGTTGTCGGAGCAACAGACCTTTTTAGCACATTCACTTTTTACATGTTTTATCAGAGAAGAGAAGTAGGAATCTCTGCAGCTTACTCAACTATTATGAGCCTTTTAACACTCTTTTTTGTTTTAATCTGGATTAAAATGTCGAAGGGGACACAAAGTACTTTCCGTCCAAGAAAGAGTAAACAGAAGAAGAAAAATCAATTGATTGTAGCTTTTGTATTATTTAGTCAGAGTATTGGATACTTCCTAGCAACAACCTATAACTTTCGTTATTTTGGTATTTATTGGAATAAAACAATTAGCTACACCATTGCAGTTTCACTCTTAATCTGTGCAATTCTTATAGTTTCTAAGAAGAATAGAAGCTGGAAAATATTCTCGATTATTATTGCACTTGATCTAATTTTATCATTATCACAATTCTTCTTTTATCAAATGTGGTTTGCTTTTAACTGGAATATATTCATTTCTGGAGTGATTTTCTACGTTATCAAAAATAACAATGTTTTGAACGATACTAAAATTGGTTCCAAAAGTATTTCTAAAATAAAGGGGTGGATAACTAAAGTAAGAAGGCAGATATTGTCTTCATTAAATCGTTTAGATGAAAAATTTGTTGAAATCAATAGGTTCCATTCGTTTTTAGGTCTAGAAATCTTTGTTGTTCTACTTTCCTGCTTATTGGATTCCACAAGTGATTGGATTCTTTGGTTGATTCTATCAATTCTAGTAATTAATTTAATAATCAGTTTATTCATTACTCAAATCAAAACGTTTTCCTTTGTTCTTCAAGTAGGGTTATGGATAGCTTTACTTATACTACCTTATTCTTTAGGATGGAAAATAATCGAACTATTAATTTCAGTTATGCTTATACTTTATCTCTTAAAACATTTCATTACTGAAAAAAGGTTTGTCAATAGATTTGTAAACTACCTGAATAGGTCTACTCTGAAGGTTTCCTTTACACATTTTCTTATGATAGGAATTATTATTGTATCAATAATCCCTCTTTGGAACGTTGTTTGGATAGCATTCTCTTCTGGTAATAAAATTGTCCCTGATTCTTTCTTTCCTAGTAATCCAACTTTCGAGAATTTCAAATTATTGTTTACAGAAGAGAAAATATATCTGAATTTTGGGAACTCACTAATTATTTCCTTAGGCTCAGCTATTCTTTGTGTAGTTCTCACAATCCTAGCGGCTTATGCCTTCTCGCGATATGACTTTAAGCTGAAAAGTGAGATAATGGTGGGTGTATTCATTTTAAAGATGTTTACAGGTGTTTTAACCTTAATTCCTCTTTATCTTATTATGTTTAATCTTGGATTAATTGACACATACTTAGGTGTAATTATAGCTTATAGCACTCATACAATTCCAATTGCTCTTTGGTTAATAAAAGGATATTTTGATTCTATCCCTAAGGAACTTGATGAATCATCACAACTGATCGGGAATTCCTCATTCTTTACATTAAGAAAAGTTATTTTACCACTTGCTGGTCCTGCTATTGCAGTTGTATTTTTATTGAATTTCATCGCTACATGGAACGGTTTTCTGTTAGCTTTTGTTCTTCTGCAATCAACTTTTAAATATACATTGCCAATCAAACTCTATTCCTTTATTGGATCAATTGAATCAAGCACACCACTCTGGGGACTTTTTGCAGCAGCATCAGTTCTAGTTATTATTCCACTACTTATCCTTTTCATATTCCTTAGAAATTATCTGCTGAAAGGACTTGGTAGTCAAGCACAAATTAGAGAGGTTTAAAATGAAAATATCATTTGAGAAATTAGAAAAAAAATATGGAACATCAACTGCTTTAAACAAGGTTAGTGCTGTCTTATTAGATGGAAGTTTTACTGTTATTCTAGGACCCTCTGGAAGTGGGAAAACAACATTATTAAGGCTTGTAGCTGGTTTAACATACCCAACAAGCGGAAAAGTTTTGTTCGATAACGAAGATATCACTAATAAACCTCCAAGAGACAGAAATGTAGCGCTTGTTTTCCAAAATTTTCCGCTTTTTCCACATATGACAGTAGAAGAAAATTTACGATTCTCATTAGAAAATCAAAAATTTGGGAAGGTGTTCAAAAAAAGAGTATATTCTAATAAAGTAGTTGACGAGAAAGTGAATGAAGTTTTAGATATGCTTCAAATAGAAGAGCACAAGTACAAATATCCAAACCAGATGAGTGGAGGAGAGCAGCAAAGAGTGGCAATTGGAAGAGAAGTTATTCGAGATCCTAGAGTTTTCCTTTTTGATGAACCACTTAGTAATATTGATGCAAGGCTCAGATACGAAATGAGAACATGGATCAGAAAAATACATAAAATGCTAAAGAAGACAATGATTTATGTTACTCACGATCAGAACGAAGCAATGACTTTGGGAGATATTATCGTTTTACTTAAGGAGGGCGAAATTGAACAAATGGGTAAACCAGAAGAATTGTATTTTAATCCTAAAACTAAATTTGTTGCTACATTCATAGGAAATTATCCCATGAATTTCTTACCGTTTGAAGTAAAACAAAATGAAATATGTATTTCAGGCACTAGTAATGTAATAAACTCAGACAAAATATGTGAAAAGATAGAGAATCTGAATCTCAAAAAAGGAGAAATAGCTTTCAGAGCGGAGTCCATTAGAGAATTTGACAAAGATAAACTACTTGAAGAGAGTATGCTCTTATTGAAATGCAAAGTTACTGATATTGAAAAGCTACTAGAATTGCAAATTCTGACTTTAAACATTGAAAAATTTAATCTTATTTATGTTACAAAAACAAAAAAAGAATTCAATATTAATGATAATATTTCAGTTATCATTCATTCAGATGAAATTTATTACTTCAATTCTGAAGGTGTGAGGGTGAAATAAAGGAAAATCTTTCAAAACTCTATCCAATTGATGTGACTTCTTGTATTAACTCAAGAAGTACAACCGAGCTCTAGAAATCAAAGATTAATAACAATCTCTTCTTGAAAAGTGAACTACAATTTTATATATTACATTAAATAAATAATGTTATGAGTTTCCTTAGAAAATTCAAAGATACTTTTCATACAAGTCTCTGGGAAGTTATGATAGGAGTTATCTTAATTACTGTTTTTATAGTCTTACGTTTTACTTTGGATGACATTCCCCTATATATTATAATCCTAGGATTTATAGTAGGAGTTTGGCTAGCTTTTCGCCCTTCAGAATGGGCAGTTGGAGGTTTGGATAGCGCTTCAAAATATATCGGGTTTTCTGATTACACTGCTGGTACAATTTCAAGTCTTGCTTCTAACCTTCCTGAAGCAGTTATAGCAATTTTCATGTTTATAGCAGGTCAACATATAATAGCAACAGTCACAATCTTATCAGCAGCAGGTTTCAATGCTATAATTCTAGGAGTTGCTATTCTTATAGCTACTTTGAAGAAAAAAGGTCACGTTGATGTTCCAGAAGGCTTAGAGAAAAAAGAAGCACCTATTATTCGATGGGCAATAGTCGCTTTGCTTATGACAGTATGTTTTGGATTTATTGAATATTTCCAGAAAAGTGATGAAATAGCTATTTTAACTAAGCCAGTTGGTGCATTTCTTGCTGCAGGATACATCTTTTACCTTATCTACTTAGCTATTTCTGAAAGAAAGAGCAAAAGCAAAATGAAGGAAGAAGGAGTGGAATATGAAAAGCCTAAATTATCGAAAATAATGACAATTATAATTCTGGTACTTGGTTTCGGTGGAATCATACTTGGTGGTGAAACACTCTCTTTCTGTGTTGAAGAATTGATACATGTTCAAAATGTAGAATTGAGACCAGAGTTTTTAGGTTTAATTTTAGGAGCTGCAGGAGCTTTGCCAGAGCACGGAATAGCATTAGTTTCCGCTGCCAAAGATGAAGTAGAGATTGCTTTTGGTAATGCAATCGGTGGGATCTTACAATCCGCACTTCTAATCTTTGGTCTACTTGGAACAATCTTCGTTATTGAACTATCTCCTTTTGTACTACTACAACTAGCTGCTATTGCAGTAATACTGTGGTTCACTAAACGTTGCATCACAGATGACAAAAGATTTGATACGTTTGAGGGAATAATGATACTTCTGCTACAATTCTTAGTGTTTGCTATACTCATTGAAGATGTAATTCTCGCGGGTCTGTGAAACCTCTTTTTTCCCTTTTTTATTTAAGAGGTTTTTTCACATTTTTCTTTCTGGGTTTTTATTACTTCTTGTTATCTAATAAGTAATGAGTCTACTAGATTTGATTGAAGAAGAACTTAAATACAAGGATACAAGAATTTTCTACCATAAAAATGGTGAAATAATAGAATTCGGTGATTCAGTTTTCAAAATCAGATTATACTCTAATCCCGAAAAATTGATTATTACTACTTCAATTGAACGAGCATTTAAAATATTGAATTATGAAGTAATCCAAAGAAAAATAGGAGTTAAGAGTGATATTTAAAAGAAATCAAATTTCACTAAAAACTTTCTCTACTACACTTAAAGCCCATTCAAGCTCTTTCTTTGTTACAATTAATGGTGGAATAAAACGTATTGAAAATTCATGTGTCTCCTTTGCTAATAATCCAACTGGTTCATTGTTCTTCATTGCTTCTGTATATGGACGAGATTTTGTATCTAGTTCAATTGCAATTAATAATCCTCTACCTCTAACTTCTTTGATTTTATCGGGATGTTTAGCTTGAATGCGTTTTAAACCCTTTATAAAGTATGAACCTAAAATTTGTGCTCTTTCAGAAAAATCTTCTTCTTCAATTAGATCAACAACAGCTCCTAAAACAGCCATACCTAAACTATTACCACCCCATGTCGAGCCATGAGATCCTGGGGTTAAAACATCCATTATTTTCCAGCTTGATAATACCCCTGATACAGGATATATTCCTCCTCCTACAGCTTTTGCAACTAAAGTCATGTCAGGTTTGACACTTTCAAAATCGCAAGCAAGTAGATTACCAGTTCTACAAAAACCTGTCTGTATTTCATCGGCTATCATCAGGATGCTTTCTTTTTTGCATACTTTTTGTACTTTCTTAATGTATCCCTCTGGAGGAATAATAACGCCTGCTTCTCCTTGGATAGGTTCAAACAAGAATGCAACAGTATTTTTTGTGATAGCTTTCTTTAAAGCATCAATATCACCAAAAGGAATGATTTTGAAACCAGGTGTTATAGGACCAAAACCGTCTTTTGCCTGAGGATCTGTTGAAAATCCTACTATTGTGATTGTTCGACCATGAAAATTATCCTCACATACAATAACCTCTGCTTTATTTTCTGCTACGTTTTTCTTCTCATATCCCCATCTTCTAGCTATTTTCAAAGCTGACTCTACTGCTTCTGCACCAGTATTCATAGGAAGAAATGCTTCATAGTCTGTGAGTTCGCAGAGTTTTTTAGCTGCTTCTCCCATTGAATCATTACAAAAAGCTCTAGATGTCAAAACAACTTTGCCTAATTGTTTTTTCAAAGCCCTAACGAGTTTTGGGTGTCTATGACCGAAATTTTGTGATGAATAAGCTGAAAGGCAGTCAAGATATTTTTTTCCATCAACATCTTTAACCCAAGCACCTTTTGCTTTTTTAATAACAACGGGGATTGGGTTATAATTGTGAGCAGTCCATTTAGCATCAAGATCAAGATAAAATTTCGATTTGTTTTTATCATTTTGCGCCATCAAAATCACCGATTCCATGTTCCTTTTTCATACTTGATTTTTAAAATTTTGGTGTGTACATTGATATTATTAGAAGAAAAAGATTTGGTAACAAAATCGGAAAACATTTAAGAATTATCCTCTACAATTGATTTCAATGTCAAAAAAGGAAGCAAATAAAACTAAGAAAGAAGTAAAACCTAAAAAAGAAAAGAAACGAAACCGAAAAGAGTTTTGGATCAAGTTCTGGAGCAAAATTTGGAAAGGAGCAGTTTTGCTTTTCAAAGGATTATGGAAGTTTATTATTGGAATATTCAAATATATACTATTCCCATTCTGGTATACAGGAGTTTTATTTGTCAAAACTTCAAAATTCCTTAAAAAACGAGGAGATCAGGCACTAACAGACGAAGACAAGGGATATCTTTCACTAATTCCTACATTATTTTTTATGCTAAGTCTGTGTATCGTTATCATATTTCTCTTATTCTACCTCGAATTTTTCGATGAAGTGGTTGATAAAATTACAGATGTTGGTTTTTGGGCAGCAATCGGCCAATTTTTCGTAACTCTTGGAGAAGGTATATGGTGGCTACTCCAAGTTATTTTTGTAGATTTCCTTTGGGAAATGATAGTAGTCCCATTTGGAAACTCACTTCAAGGACTTCAAGAGCATCATTGGGTATCAGCACTAATTCTACTTGTGGGAATCATTCTACTCTCAGGATTGTCAATACTTCTCTATAATCTAGCTAAGAATAATAATTTTATGAAAAAAATAGGGCATGGAATCACAGTTGTAATTCTCTTCCCGAAGAAAATCCATGATAAAATACGTGAAGATGTGGTCTTAAAATATCTAATTGGTAAGAAACGCATCGAAACAAGATCAAAGAATTTCTTCTGGGTAACTGTTTTCATACAAACCCTCATAACATTTGTCTTCTTCATATTTGCGCTT
Organism: Candidatus Heimdallarchaeota archaeon; assembly: GCA_023705985.1. Taxonomy (GTDB): domain Archaea; phylum Asgardarchaeota; class Heimdallarchaeia; order Heimdallarchaeales; family Heimdallarchaeaceae; genus 18H4-34. The sequence continues at coordinate 16,444 of BPTO01000031.1, forward strand.
GTATTGGGAATCTATAATTACGCAAAAGATATCTGGTCAGGGATTGAAGTTCTTCAATTTTCTGTATATGCGTCACTTATACTCTTCCTTTTTGTAGGAATATTCTCTACCTGGTTCTTTAATGCAGTTCTAGGTGTTTCAACAAAAGACTCTGATCGATTCACAATATAACATCCTCTATTTTTTTCTTTTTCTTAAATGTTCTCTTATTTATACATACATATCGCTAATACATATTCGTTGGACAAAGTTTAAATTCTAGTGGGAGCTAGCTGTTTCATTAATTTGGTGACTTATAATGAAAGTGAAAATTGGTATCAATGGTTTTGGTAGAGTTGGTAGAGGTGCTTTCCGAGCTGGTTTTGACAATCCAAATGTTGAATTTGTTGGAATCAATGATATTACAAGCGCAAAAATGTTAGCTTACCTATTGAAATATGACAGTGTGCATGGAAAGTTTAACCATGATGTTTCTTACACGGATAATTCATTGATGATTGATGAACAGGAAATTCCTATTTCAAGTGAAAGAGATCCAGCAAACATTCCATGGAATGATTGGCGTACTGATATTGTTTTAGAATGTACGGGATTTTTTAGAACATACGAACTCGCTTCAAAGCATCTTGAAAATGATGTAAAAAGAGTTATTATCTCAGCTCCAGATAAAGGCAAAAATATACCAATTCCAACATTTGTGTGCGGTGTAAATATCGATAAATACGACCCAGAACTCAATAGGATAATCTCTAATGCTAGTTGTACTACGAATTGCTATGCTCCAGTCACTAAAATCCTCGATGATGCTTTTGGTGTGAAATCTGGTTTTATGACAACTGTTCATTCTTTCACAACTGACCAACGCATCTTAGATTTACCTCACTCAGACTTCAGAAGGGCAAGAGCAGCAACATTATCAATGATACCTACATCAACAGGTGCAGCAAAAGCTGTAGGTAAGGTTTTACCACATCTAGAAGGAAAGTTGCAGGCTATATCTATACGAGTACCTACTCCAAATGTATCACTAATCGACGCAGTATATATTCTAAATAAGGAAGTGACCAAAGAAGAAGTAAATGAAAAATTTGTTGTCGCTGCTGAAGATAGTTACACAGGTATTTTAACTACAACTGATGAACCCTTGGTTTCAATAGATTATAATGGTAATCCCCATTCTGCAATAGTAGACCTACAGACAACTCTCTGCTATTCAGATCAGGTTAAAATAATTGCTTGGTATGATAATGAATCTGGTTACGCAAATAGAATGATAGATTTAGCATTATATATTAATTCTAAAGAATCTTAAACTATTTCTTCTTCTTTCGTGATACCGAATTGAGTTACTAAAGCTTTGTATATGCAATCTGAACACATATCTTGACTTGAATCTAAAAATAATAACGCATGAAGAGTTTTTTCATAATATTCTTTAGCTATTTTTCTCTCCCCAATAATGATGTTCTTGTTTTTTGTAGGGCATTTTATTTGACAATCATTATCTTCTATAACAGCATTTATACAAAAAGTAGGATCGGATAATTCGGCTATAGATTCTTCATTCATCTGTTCCTTAAGAAAGAAAGATACTAGTAACACTTCTTCATAATCATCGTTTAGAATGCAGTAAGTTTCGTTATCCATCAATCTAAACATAGGGCATGGTTGACCAATCCACAATTCTTTCGCCTATTTTTTCTTATATTACTGCTTTGGATGGTTAATTAAAAGATTTCCTTATAAAATTTCTCTCACAAACGTATAGAAATAGTTTATTAAAAAAGGAAAAAGAGTTAAAGTTGTCCAAGACGTGCTTGAGCAACCATTTTACCTATTGCTTCAACTAAAATTTCGTTCAATGTTACCATTAGAATAGGTTCCCCGGTTTTAGTTATACTACCAATAACACCTTCTTCGACTCCATCACGAACTCCCAGATACAGAGCTTTGAATGGAGCTTTCTTAACTGTTACAGGTTTGACGATACCTTGTGCTTCTCTTCTCTCTAAAGCAGCTTTCAGATCTCCTGGAATTTCAGGTTCATTGCTAAGTACTTCCAGACTTCTATTGAATGTCTCAATATGTGAAATGTCTACCCACGAGATATCTGGGCATACAATTGTTGATTTTCCTTTAGTGTGACGGAGCATTCCCATCAATGCAGAGTTAACTTGCTCTGTTCCTGTAACAATCCATAAATCTTCTGCAGGAGATGGTTCTATTCCCTTTCCTAAAGTTAACACATTTTGAATTAATTTCATTGATTCAGCTGTAGCTTCTAATACTTCGTTTAATTTTAATGGCACTAATTTTAGTTTATCAGAGACACTTTTTTCTAGTATCTCAATTTTTTCTAATGAACCAGTTATGTAAGATTCTTTGAAACTAGATAAGTTCTTTGTATATTTCTCTTGGCTACTAGATATAGTTAAAGCATTTTCATTAAGTTTAAGTAATTTATTAATAATTGTTTCGAGAATTCCTTCTAGCATCTCCTTTGCCATCTTTTGTAAACTTTCTATATCTGAAGTTGTGGTCTCCTGAACTGAAGATGCAGTTTCCAACAAATTATCTCTTGTACTTTGAATATTTGTAACGAGAGCAGCACTATTTGAATCAGAGTTAGTAACTAGACTATTAATCTGGTGACTAACATTCAATTGATAGTCCTTGTTTTCTTTTTCATGTTCTTCTTGTATGGTAATTATGCCTTTTTCTATGCTCTCTTTTGTTTGGTCATATGTTTTTTCTACGTCTTTACTAGTAGATAGGTAAAGATCATCTATTATTCCTTGGACTTCAGTCTTATATGAGTCAATAACACCTTTAAGCATCGCTACTCTTTCGTTTACATCTTTCTGCATCCATGTTGGATAATCTTCCGTAATTCGTTCTAATGCGGATTTTGTTTGATTGGAAACTTCATCAAGTTGAGAAGATTGCTCTGGTGAAACACTCAAATCTCCAACTAAACTACCGGCATCAGCTGAAAACTGCTCAACTTCTTGATCTACTAGTTCATTGATAATTTCGACTACTTTTGCAGTATGTTGACTGTAATTTGTCGATGCCTCTTCTAAGGTAACAGCTATCTCAGTATCTATAGTATTTCTAACAGACTCAAATTCAGCTTGTAAGGTTTTCATTGTCTCATCCATAGAAGAGGTAGTGTTTTGAACTAATTCTGAATGTTCATCAATATTTGTTTTCAAAGTACCTTGTACATTACTCACAACTTCTGCATTGTTTTCAGTCATGGAACTCAAAATTTGCGCTTTAGTAGCTTCCAAAGATTGAATACTTTCTTCAACTTGGTTCTTCATTTCTTGCTTTTTAGAGTTAACGAGTTGTTCTGATGATTCTTTACTTGTTAACATCAAATTAGATAAGTTCTCCGATGAAGTATTAACAAGTGACTCTAAGCCTCCAATTGCTTTATCTTTCACCTGTGTTGTCATATTACTAATGCTAATAAATACGTCACCCATTTTCTTCTGCAGTGTCTTTTCAAGTGAAGAAAAATCCTTATTTAGCGCTACTGCCATTTGTTTTGTTTTGGCTTTTTCATTTTTGACATGTGTCGAAATTGCTGTAATGAAAGAATCGGATAAAGTAGAAAGATCTGTTATGAAATTCGTGAACAAATCAGGAATAGAGCCTTCACCTTCTAACTCTTTGAAACTGTTAACTACTCCAGTAGCAGCAGAATTTAATCCAGCTAACACTTCTGAGATATTTTCTGTTTCACTTCCAATTATGTCTTTGAGTTTTATAGAATGATTTTTTTGCATTTCTAGATACGCATTTTCATAATTAGTATAGGATTCTCTAATATTAGATTGCATACTCTTCAATGATTCACTAAATTGGGAATCAAGATTATCACTAGCTTTGTTCATGTCACTTCTTATCGTTTCAGCTGTTGTATCATTAAGATTTGACAAATTATCTAGTTGATTATTCATTTTTGAAAAAGTATCAGTTGTTAGAGATTCCATAGATTCTGTGAAAGTTTGTATCATCGCATCGATAGTTGTACCAGTTCTCTCTTTTAAAAGAGGAATTTCTCTGGAAAACCTGTCAAATGTATCAATCATTTCTTCAGCTTCGTTTTTATCAAAAAGCTTTCGGAATTTCTTTTCATCTAAATTTGTAATAGCCTCTAAAATGTGGTGAATCTGTTGAGTTGTGGAATGAAGTTTTTCTTTCAATTCTTGTAACTGCGAAATACTTTCCTGGTAGTTAATTTGTACTAAATTTGGCACTTCATCTCTAATATCTCGACCCTTCTTAGTGTATTCTTCCGTAAATAGATCAAAATCAGTTATAAATTGTTCTTCTTTCTTGGTAAGTAAATCTTTTATTGCTGTTTTGTTATCATTTACATTTTGATTTATATCACTTTCAACTGTTTCCTTCAACTCTTTTAGATGACTAATAAATTCATCTTTATATTCACTATGAGATTTATCATACGTATCCATTTTTTCGCTAAGATTTTGTTTGTATGTGTCAATACTTTCAGATAACTGTTCTAGACTACTAGAGGTAGTTTCATTGAATGTTGTAGAAGCGTCAGATAAATGAGCTAGAAAATCATCTTTACTCTTGTTTATTAGATTTACAACAGATGACGTGTATTTCTTTTCTTTTGTTTTTATTTTTTTCAGAGCATCATCTACATCTGTGTTAAGGATTTTGACCGCATCTTTTACTTTAGTTGAACTTGCCTGAATAGTTTCTTGAAAATCTACAGTAGCCATCATATTCATTTCTTCAATTTTGGAACCAACTTCTTCGTTTTGTCCTATTGTAAATGCGGTATAATCATCCAGACTTTTCTTCAGATTTTCAATGATGTCGTTTGAAAGTTCCTCGACTTGAGATAAAATCTCCTTGATGAAGTTAGTTACAAAAACTTCTAAACTCTCATCCAAAGTTGTGATTTGTGTGCTCAAATCCGAAATTGATTGACCTAAACCCGTTTCAAATGCTGTAAATCCTTCGTCAATACCATCTTTTAATAATGCTAAAAGACTATCACTATTCTTTTGAAAATCATCAATATAAGAAGATAGACTGACAGATAACTCAGTTTTCATTTTTGTAGTCTTACCTTCAGTCTGCGCAATTAGAGCACCTAATTTTTCAACTGATAAGACTCGAGCATTATTTAATAACTCAACAAATTTTTCTTCATTTTCTTTTAAAACGTTTACAGCAGTATCTTTTGAAGAATTAATAGTATCTTTAATCCTTTCTGACGTTTTCTGCTCTAACCCCTTTAATTCATCATTCAAAGAGGAGAGGATATTGTTTACTTTCTCATTGTGGTCATTTATCGTATTCTTATATTCATCTATTGTTTTGCTAATAGTTGCTTCAACAGTACCATTTGCCTCTTTATTCGATTTCTTAATCTCTGAAACTAGTTTTTTTACAGAAGCATCGGTAGATTCATTAATGATTACCTTCTTCCCTTCGATTAATACATTACACAGATTTAATTTTTCATTGAAATTTGTAATAACAGTTTCCAGAGACTCTTTAATTTCATCAATTTTTGATTGTGTTCTCACATAATGTTCTTGTTCGATTGTAGAATAGGTTTCCTCGATTTTTAACTTGAATGTATCATGGAATTCACCTACTTTTTGGATAGTAGTTTCAAATGAACTTGAGATGTTTTCTTTTATCCTAGTAACTGATTTATCAATATTAGAAGTATTTGAGTTTACAAAGGATTTTGTTTCCTCACTTATCTTCGATTTTGTTTCATTTGCATCATTTGTTCCTTCATCAACTGTGTTTGAAATTGTTTTGAGGAATTGTTTAGATACACTATTAACGCTCGCACGATGTTGATCTGAATTTTCTGAAAGTTGCTGATGAAAATTTGATAATTTTGCCCTCAAATCTTTCATTGCGTTCTGCCAATCAGCATCTACTTCGTCACTTATAGATTTGAGCTCATTATCCATTCTTTGAGCAACATCCCCAGTAAGTTTGATTTGAGGTGGAAGGGGTATATAATAGTTTGTTCCTTCAGGATTTGCTGCTTTTATTTCTTTAACATACTCCTGACTTACTAAATTTGATAGTACTCCTTTTATCTTTTCAGCAGAAAGTTTACAATAAGATTGAATTTGCCCTATCGTCCTTGAACCGAATTTCACTATTGTTGAATAAACAGTTATTTCATCTTTTGATAATCCAACTTTTCCTAATGTAGTTTCCATTTTTATCACTTTTTAAAGTTCATTCTTTACAGAGTCTAAACTCTTCTCCAATTTCACAATTTTATTAATTACATCTTTTTTATTTTTTTCTGCATTCTCAGCTTTTTTAACTAAATCATTTGCTTCCATCTCAATCTCTGAATCAGTGGAATGCCTAGTGTTTGATATTTGTTCTTTAGTTTGAGAAGAGAGATTCAAAACATCGGATTTCAATTCAGAAGATAAAGTTTCCATCTGTTCTTTCGATTTAGAGCTTATTTCCTCCAAGGATGTCCTGAAAGCTAGTTCTCTTTCATTAATTTCATTTATACTTGTATCATAGGTTTGTTCTGTCTTTTGCTTAGAAGAATCTATTTTCTCATTAACTGTGTTTGAAAGAGCTTCGATATCTTTTTGAATCGATTCTTTTTCAGAAGATATTAATGATTTAACTTCTGTTTTCATCTTTTCTGATTGTTCAGAGAATAATGTCAGTACTTCTTCAACATTTTCGTTAAATTGTAAGGCGAAATCTGATAAAGAGGAAGAATGATCTTTCTTCTGTTTAGATGTCATTTTATTATAGGTGTTTATCATTGATGTCTTGGATTCTGTGAAGTTTGTCATTACTACATTATTGACATCTTTCATACCTTTTTCATACTCAGTCAAAACATCTTGAATATTAACAATTTCATCAACTAGATATTTGTCCATTGTTCCTGAAATACCTGATAGCTCTTGTTGAATTTTCTTAACGGCATTATCAACTAATTGTGTTAAATCGCTTTTTATTCTAGATCGGAAGAGCACACGTCTGAACTCCAGTCACGTGGCCTTATC
>BPTO01000032.1 GCA_023705985.1 Candidatus Heimdallarchaeota archaeon
TATCCAAGTAGAAGTTAGTTGTAGCAACACATACACGACCACCATTTTCATTTTCAAAGACAGCGGTCGTACCTTTACCAGAATATTTAGTAAGAATCGATGCCCCTTCATCTACCAATAAAGTTGTACCCCAGTTGTCAATCTTAGCTACACCATCAGTTATTTTATGACTTGCTGAGACTGAAGCAGTTGCAACTGCACTGAAATCATATGCATCAGCTTGAACTATGATATTGAAGGGTTCAATCAAATCATTAACCATAGTAACATTATTACCCGCTAATATGGTTATTCCTAAGTGTTCTATTTGCTCATCACTTCGACCTAGAAGATCTATATAAAGACCACCACCATTGTCAACGAATTGTTGAATAGCAGTTTTTTCAGTATTTGTAAGTGGATTATAGGTTTCAATAATATCTGGGTTGGTTTCTATTTCTGGAAATATTCTGTTAAAGGGATCAGCAAACCAAATCATATCATAATCAGCAAGAACCCCAGCTGTTATTTCTCCAGTTTTGAATTCATTTACAGCATATCCTCTTTTCAGTAAATCAGATATTACATAAACGTATTGACCTAAGAAATTATCAATTCTCCAATTTGTATGTTGTTTGGCATAGTAGATTTTGCTATGTCCTTCAATTACAGTTACTTTGACATAAGTTGATACAGAAACACCTTTAGATGTTTCAAAAACAATGTCACCTTCATAAACTCCAACTGTTGCATCGTCAGCTACGTCAAATTGTAAGGCGTAATTTTTTGTCCATGGTTCAGTTTCTGGAGTTGTATCTATAGACATTATTGTGGAAATATTACCCGAAATTACAGGTGCCAAATCCTCATATGGTGTTGAAGAAACACTTTCAACATACATCAATGTTTGGAAACCTTGAGGCATGGTTTCATACCATTGAATCGGCATTTCAGGAATTGACCATAAGATCACAGGATATCCTGTTGCATTGGTTGGAGCATCATCAATAATGTGATATGCATTTCCAGCATCAGGAATTCCAGCACCATATGATAAGTATTCACCTCCCATTGCTGAAGATTTCATTAACGCTGTTTTAATTAACCCAGCATCATAATCGATTCCTAAATCTCGTATAGCTTGAATTAAAACGGCTGCTGTTCCCGTTATATGAGGTGCTGCCATTGATGTACCGCTCTTTGAGACATAATCTGTATTATCAGCGATTCCAACACTCATTATATCTACACCAGGTGCTGCTAAATCAGGTTTGACAAAACCATCAGCGCTTGGACCTATAGAACTAAAGCCAGCTTTATTTCCAGCATATGTAATAGCTGCTACAGAAATAACTTGAGGAGCAGTTCCTGGAGAACCGACTGTAAAGTAACTTGCAGAACTAGAGGCTTCATTTCCAGCAGAACAGGAAATTACAATTCCACTAAGCATTAAGATTTTCATAAGTGCTTCTTCTAGATCTTGACCTTCAGAATCTGATCCACCTATACTAAAGTTGATTACATCGACATCTCCCAGTGAAAGAGCATAATCAAGAGCTCCTAGAATTGCTTCCATAGGAATCGAGTCTATGTCTGAAACCTTTAATACTAGCAAACTTGCTTCTGGTGCCATACCAATATAGTCAGGATTGCCAGTTCCGTCTCCAGCAGCTATGCCTGCAGTGTGTGAACCGTGAGAATGCACATCATCAATTGAAGGATTTGTTGTAAATGACATACTTTCTCCCAAAATTCTTCCAGCAAAGTCTACATGGTTTTCATTGATACCTGTGTCTATATCACAAATAACAACACCATCACCATCAAAACCTTCGCCCCAAAGACCAGTTATATTTAGCATATCAGCACTAGCAGTAGTCAACTTTACACCGTTTGTTGAAGCTATTAAAACAGGTTGATTCCCAGTGTTTTCAGTAAAGTAGAATCTAGTGTTAGTTAAGTCAAATACACTATTTACTCCTTCTATAGAGTTCAAATCATCTCTATTGCTCAACCAATCTTTTGCTATCACCATTTTCAATTCTGGATAGAACCTGTCTGGTTGGTTTTCAACTAGATATTGATTGAATGAAGCTTCTGTTTCAAAACTTAGAACATATTTTCTCATTGAATCTATGAAAATATTTTCTCCTGGAACAGTTGCAGTTGTAGCTCCTACATTTGTTCCCGTTATGAAACACATTTGTACTAAAAGTACTCCCAATATGAAAATACTAATTATTGCTTTTCGTTTCATACAATTAATTTTGTATCGTTATTGATAAATGTTGCTTATTATATCTAATTTCAATTATAAATACAATAGATGTCATTCTTAACTGATTTAAAGTCATTCTTTAGAGTTACGTTTTTACCTCACAACAACCTAATACTAAAGAATCTATATGTTGCTTTGAAAAATATTAATTACATGTTTACATTCTACATTTCAATGTGTTGTGTAGTGTCTGTAAAAAACGTTTATTATATCTATTGAATTAACAATTCCTAAGGGTTTAGAAATGAACAAAGTAGGCATAGTATCTTATGGGTCATACATCCCAAAGTATCGCATAAGTGTCGAAGAAATAGCCCACATATGGGGAGAAGATGCAACTGAACTCAAAAATCAGTTACAAGTACCAAAAAAATCTGTTTTAGGTTTAGATGAAGACGTCGTAACTATGGCAGTAGAATCTGCTCGTAATGCAGTTAATTTATGGGATGGTGATCCAAAACTAATTGGAGCTATCTATGTAGGTAGCGAGTCGCATCCTTACGCAGTAAAACCGACTGCTACGATAGTATCAGAAGCTTTACCTACAGGAAAAGAAATTATGGCAGCAGACTTAGAATTTGCTTGCAAAGCAGGCACAGCAGGTATGCAGATGTGTTTTGGTTTAGTTAAATCAGATATGATAAACTATGGTCTAGCCATAGGTTCAGATGATAGTCAAGCAAAACCTAGTGACCCATTAGAATACACTGCAGCAGCTGGAAGTGCAGCTATATTAATCGGAAGAGAAGGAATAATTGCAGAACTAGAAGGTACTTATTCTGTAACTTCAGATACACCTGATTTTTGGAGAAGGGAAGGAGCAACTTATCCTTCTCACGGTCAAAGATTTACAGGTAAACCTGCTTATTTCCAACACAGTATAGATGCAACAAAAGGTATGATGAATCAACTACAAACAAATCCTTCAGATTATGATTATGTTGTTTTTCATCAACCTAACACAAAATTCCCACTTTCTGTAGCAAAAATGTTAGGTTTTACAAAAGAGCAAGTTGAATTAAGTTTAGTGTGTCGCCATATAGGAAATACCTATTCAGCATCCTCAATGCTAGGTTTGAACAGAATTTTAGAAAAAGCATCTTCAGGAGAAAGGATTCTTATGACTTCTTATGGAAGTGGAGCTGGAAGTGATTCCTTCTCTTTCATGGTAACTGATAAGATAGAAGAACTTCAAGCTTATCCATTTGATATTGAATATTACATTAAACGAACTATAGACATTAATTATGGATTGTATACAAGATACAAAGGATTGCTAAAGTGATGAGAATGAATGGAAAAAATGTTTTTGTTATTGGAACTGGTTTAACAAAGTTTGGAGAGTTTTATGACAGGGATTCAACTAGTCTAGCTACTGAAGCTCTTAATGCAGCGATTAATGATGCCAAAATAGATAGAAGTTCAATAAAATCAGCTTATTTTGGTTTTATGATATCTAATTCATCTCCTCATTCAGCTTTTAGCTCAAAATGTTTACGAGAATGCAATGTATCAATACCCTTTACACGAGTTGAAGCGGGAAACGCAAGTGGAGCAGCAGCATTTCATCAAGCATACATAAGCTTAGCTAGTGGTATACATGATTGTGTAGCTGTTATTGGAAGTGAGAAATTAAGTGATTTTGTAAAAAATGGAACAATTGAGAAAATACTAGGATCAACTATAGATTACCAATGGGAGTATGAAATAGGCGCGACTTTAACAAGTTTATACGCGATGATAACAAAAGCTCATATGAGAGAATTCCATACTACCATGGAACAGTTAGCTTCTGTTCCTGTTAAAAATCACAAAAATGGGAAAGAAAATCCCCATGCCCAATTTAGAAGAGAAATTCCTTTGGATAGATTCTTGAGTGCTAAACGCATATCTGATCCCATTGGTCGTTTTGATTTAGCAACACATTGCGATGGAAGTTCTGCTTTAATACTTGTATCTGAAGATTATTTGGAAAGGAACAACGGAATTAAAAATAAAATTCCAATCCTTTCATCAGAACATAGTTCAGATGTTTTAACATTGCACCACAGAGAATCTTTAACAGAATTTAAATCAACTGTTACAGCAGCAAAAAAGGCCTTTACTAAAGTTGGCATAGAACCTACAGATATTGCTGTAGCAGAAGTACATGATTCTTTTCCAATCTCTGAAATATTAGCAATAGAAGATCTTGGTTTCTTTGAAAAAGGAGAGGGTGGCAAAGCTACTGAAGCTGGTTTAACACAATTAAATAGTAAGATAAGTGTTAATCCTAGCGGGGGTTTAAAAGCCAGGGGTGATCCCTTTGGAGCTACTGGCATTGCTCAAATAGTGGAAATTGTAGAACAATTAAGAGGAAGAGCTGATAAAAGGCAAGTAAGTGAAGTAGAATACGGATTAACTCATAATATTATGGGTACAGGGGCATTGGCTTACGTTAATATTTTTGGACAAGAGGAGATGGAACAATAATGGAACCACCCAAAATTTGGAGAGAGAAAAGGCAAAGATATCTTGCTCTAGGAATTAGTTGTAAAAAATGTGGGAAAAGAAGTTTCCCTCTAAGTGAATATTGCCCATATTGTGGAACTAATGATGTTGAAGAATATAGGTTAGCAGAAACAGGAAAAATCTTATATTTTACAAATGTGTCCATGGCATCTAATGAAATGGCGTTTAATGCTCCTTATTGCTTAGGAATTATAGAATTAAATGATGGCATTAAAGTTACAGGACAAATAATTGATTGTGACTATAAGGATTTAAAAAATGGCATGGAAGTAAAAATGGTTTTTCGCATTTTGGCACGAGATGGTCATGAAGGTTTAATCAAATATGGATTCAAGTTTACTTCTATATAGCACTAAGAGATATGTTTAAACGAGTGTATACTGAAACCTTCTATCGCCAGTTTTTTTCTAGCTATTTCAGCTTCTTGTTGATACTGGAAATCTTCTCCGATATAGAATCCATGAACTCCTCCTTGAATATAATCCTTTACAACAATAAAGCCTAATCCACAGCCAAATTTCTTCTTATCACAGTAAACAACATATGAGTTCTCCTTTGTTAATTCAAAGTTGAAACTTAGTTTTTCTACAAGATTATCTGATAGTTTATGAACAATTGAAGATTGATCACAGAATGGACATTGTTCTACAAATAAGCTTTTCAATTGTTTCTTAGCTTCAAGGAATACTTTTTCAAATACGTAAGCAGATGAAGTTTTCACTAGATTTTCTATATCCATACTAGAGATGGGGCTTAATTTTGGTATATAATGAAATTCTCCAATGTCCAGAATATCAATTAAATGTTTAAAACCATTAATTGTTGTTTCTACAACTTTAGGGTCATCGAAATTTTTAGTAACAAATTCTGAATCATTAGGTATCACGGATCTTACGAAGGATTCATTTTTTTTCGTACTATCAATATTGAAGAAAATAGCATTAGCATCTGATGGAAAACGCTCGATCTTTTGCCCGAAATAATAAACTGCGAAATCCATCAATTTAGGGTGAATTTCGCTATCAGGCTCATCAATAAGAAATATCATCATTTGCTCTGTTTGAGTAAATTTTAAGACAATTGGTGGGAGTGTAGGTTTATCTAAATTAATAGTTTTAAGTATTCCCAATCTTTTAGCACCAACGATTTCTTCAATTTCTTTCACAGTTTCTAATATGTTAGATGGGGCTTCTTGTTTAATAGGTTCCTTAACCCTAGAACCTTGATCTTTCAATGATTGCTCAAAATCTGTATTCCAGAACTCTTTAATCCACTTCCAAGGAGTATATACAACGTTTTTCTTAACATACCAAGCTTTTGATTCTCTAGCTTCACCATCGTAGTAATAATAGAGAGGATGTCCCCTAGAAGACTTTTCCATAATAATTATTGGAATAGCAATTTTATCTTTGAACTTCTCGCAATAAATTGGATCAGTGCCTGTTATTAATGATCGAACACAGCTTAAAAGTTTAAGAGCAGGATCTTGAAGTTTTGCTTCGATTTGATCATCTGATCCTCTAAATGGGTCACTTGCTTCACCACTTCGAGCACGGATACTTAGGAGTAAATCATCTTTATAGGCACAAAGAATTACTCGTTTGTACGACTCGAAAAAATCTACTCCACGAGTATAAATATTACACATTTCTGTTGTGAAACCTTGTTCTTGAAGAAATTTTTCCACTTCTTTCATGAAATTTGTCTTAAACAAACTCATAGTGAATAATTTGTATACTAGTAATCATAAACTTATGCGTTATACTTAGAAGAGAAACTATTCCAGAAATTCAAGTGAGAGCAAAAATTCCACTATTTTTCTTGTGTTGGACTTCTTTTTATTTACAGCCATATCTATGGAAGTACAAACGCTTTTTGGGTGAACAATTACTAAGAGACCTTCATCATCATTTCTTACAGCGAAAGGATATATACAACATGATAATGGTTTATACTTATGAATTTTGCATTTCTCGTTTTCATCAAGAAAAACACATTCTTTAACGAATGGTTTCTTTTTCAAAATGTAAGCTTTAATAAATGAATCCTTTTTTTGATGACTTCTAATTAAAACAGGACTCAATTCTTTCAAAAACTGATCAAGTTCAAAACCAAGTTCTAGAATCCGAGTAATATCTTTCTCGGTAACAGGAATTTCATTTATTTTACAGCAAAGAGCACAATTATTGCAATCAAAAAAGATATCCCTTACTACTTCGATTTTGTTATTATCTTTAATTTTAGCAATAATCGTTTCACTGTGGTCGTCCATTACTTTTCAATAGCGACCTAAGACCATATCATAAAAGTTTTACTGATTTGTAATAAATTTAACAGCCAAAGAGTCTAATACCTCGACGTTTTCTTATCTTTGTTTAATTGACACTAACATTTTTAATGAGGCTCCAGTCAATGAGGTTGTGACTGAAACAGAGAGTATCTCTCCGTTGGAAAATTTCTGGAAAGCGAATTTACCTACTAGAAATCTGTTGATTATTATTGTTTTAGCCTACGTCATATTGACAATATTAAGCATAATAGAAGGTGAAGGATTAAGGATTTCCGGTAAATACTTGGCCATCGTAGGACAATATAATCAAAAAGTATTAGAGGGTCATGTTTATCAACTTTTAACAGCCATTTTTGTACATGTAAATATTCTACATTTTCTTTCAAATAGCCTCTTTTTATTGATTTATGGGTTTAGAGCTGAAGAAAGATTCCTAAATTGGCAATATATACTAATTTTCATAGTTTCAGCTCTTATAGGAAATTTACTTAGTTTAGCTTTATTTAATCCAGAAACGATTTCATGTGGAGCTAGTGGAGGTATTTTCGGATTGCTAGGAGCAGATTTGAAACTTGCATATGAGGAGGAAAAGCGAAAGTCCCTGTGGATTTTTTTGGGCACAGGAGTTATTTTCTTCAGTCTTTCTGCAGGTGTAAACGTTAATTTCATTGCCCATGGAGTTGGTTTAATAGTTGGTTTCATTTTACCCTTTATTCTAAAAAAAAGGAAAGCAATAGAGATACATATCGATGTTGAAACTTAATGGAAGTAACCATCTAATTTCTTTTCTTGAGAATACTTCTCTTTGATTTTTTTAGCTGTTGCCCACGATTCTCTTACAATTGGTGGAAAATGCTTTTTTTCTTTATAATAGTCTATAAGAAAAGATTTAGTTTTTGGATCTGATGGGTATCCTGAACCAAAATCAATACCATACTTGTTGTGTAATTTTGAAATTTCTCTGTCTCTCTCAACTTTTGCTATTATTGATGCTGCAGAGACAACTGGAAAGAGCATATCAGCTTTATGTTTAGAAACAATTTTAGCCTGAGGAAATTCTTTCTTGAACTCTAGACCATATCTTTTTTCGTTTACATCTGCAGCATCGATGTAAATTTGATCAGGTTTGATAGAGGATTTTTTTATAGTATTAATCATCATTTTTTGTTCTATGCGATTTAATGTTGCTATCTTTCGCATCTCATCTATATCTGCAGCAGAAAGATGAATGGTTTTGTAATCATTAGCTTGTTCTATAATTTTAGGATATATTTTTTCTCTAGTGTTTTTAGAGAGAATTTTTGAATCTTTTACTCCAAGCTTTTTTAGTTTATTTTCCTTATCCTTCTGAATTATATATACACATAAGACTAAAGGTCCGATTACTGGTCCTCTCCCTGCTTCATCAATTCCAGCAATATAAACCTCGTTAGTAATTAGAATCACCTATTTTTTAATCATTCATTTAATATATCCACAATTTGTTGATAGTTTGCTTCTGACTTTATTCCCTGAGGGTCGAAAACAGTTCTAGAAGATTTTAATCCCTTTTTGTTTAGTTTTTCAACAAGTTCAATAATTGGTATTCCCTTTTCCTTATTTTTTATGTGTTCTCTTACTAAAAATGGTATATAATAAAACATTGGGATATCATTTACTTCCTTAACTAAACCAGAAAGTAATTTTAAAATCTTTTTAGAACTTGGCAAATTTAATTCTTCTAAATTGACTAACATGTTTTGTATATTCTGAATATCATTAATCTGTCCTAGCCACATAGGACCAGTCTTCTCCATTTTATTCCCACAACTCGGACAGTTTTCTCTTCCCAACATGTCAGTAATATTTTTTACTTCAAAATAAGAACACTTGTCACACAAATATACAAAACCAATTTCTTTGTGCTGTTTATTTGCATATTCCCGTCCTTTCACCACTTGTACATGTGTTCTAATGAAGTGTTCATATTGATATGAAATCAATGGTTTAATGCCTATTCCTATTCGTCCTGCACTTACTATCATATTGTACAATAATATTCTAACAGCTATCTCATGGCACAAAAAACTCCTAGTTGAATTAGCATTATAAAGTCTTAAGCAAGCATCCTTGAATTTACCACAAAGAACCTGCAAATCTGTTGATGTAGCAAAAAGATAACCATTTGACATTTTTAAAACATTTAATGACAAATCAATAAATGAAACCGGGGAACCAAATGGATCTAAATCTATAATATCTACATAATTCTGATATTCCAGAAATTCTGAAATAGTTTCTAAGGCATCGTTTTGTTTCGTAAATAATTTATCTGAAAGCATTAACTCGTCTATATTTTTCTGAATGATTTCAATAGCTTTGGAATTAATATCACCAGCTACCACTTTCTTAATACGATTATCCGGTAGTTCAGTAAGGATACGATAGCTTCTGACACCACAACCAGCTAGTGGCTCAAGGATAACAAGATCATTATCTGTTGTCTTCAAGATTGTTAATATTTGTAAAAGAGTTAAATCTCGATTAAATGTCATTTCAGGGTTATAGAAAACAGTTGAATCATAAATCCTATCCGCATCTTTTAGTATAGTAAAAGAGGTTTTTCCTTCTTTAACTTTGATAAATTTTGAAGTATCTTCATCCATTGTCAGATTACACCAGTTTCATAATTTTTAGGAGAAATTTCTTCATTTTCTATTATATCCGAAGGTTTTTTGAAATTCAAACCAATAGCATAAATTTCTGAACTCTTCATTCTAGATGCTTCAGGTTTAAATAATTTTGTTTTTCCGAAAAAACTCTTCAAACGATTCATGAATTTCTGAAGTTCACTTCCTTGAAACAATTTGCAAACAAGCACTCCATTATTTCTTAACAAGTTTTCTGCTATATCAAGTGCACCATCAGCTAACATTATTTGTGTGAAATGATCTCTACTCCAATCACCAGAAACTGAAGGGGCGCAATCAGAGAGTAAAACATCAACCAATCCATATTCTTTACTGATGAGTTGAACTAGTTTTTCATCAAAAATATCTTTTTGGATTATCACAATATTATTTTGCTTAAAAGAAGAAATATAAGCTTTATCGATAGCTATAACCTTACCTTCATTTCCCACTCGTCTAGCTGCGACTTGAGACCACCCCCCAGGAGCAGCTCCAAGGTCAACTACTAATGCTCCTTTATGAAAAACATGGAATTTTTTGTCTATCTGTTCTAACTTAAAGGATGCTCTTGATCTATATCCTTTACTTCGTGCTTGAAAATAATAGTAATCCTCACTCAATATTTCCACGTTACATACTTTGAATGAAGAGTCAACTGTAGTTTTATAAGGGATTCTTTTTGTTGAAAGAAAAATGTGACTAAATTTTTAAATCATCAAAAAAGAAAAACTTACAATTTCCACCAAAAGCTGAAGAACAGTTCACAATAAGTTAGAAAATCTAACTCTCTCTAGTTTAAAAAAGTCAGTTCTATTTATATATTTGACCAACTTTTTCAGTTTCTTCATTTGTTTCGAATACTTCATATTCAAAATCTTTAATTGAAGAATCCTTATCTTCCTCTTTTAACCATTCGTTAAATGATTTACACGTAACGGGATTAACAGGATTATTTACAGCACATTCATCAATGCGTTGACATACGAAACACGGGCATACCATAGTAGTCCAACCTATTATTATTTTTTTAGGAATTATTAAAATAAAATCCTTGATATTTCCCCCCATTTCTAGTGGAATCTTTAGGATTTTATTTGTAAATAAGAGTTCATTGATTTTCAATTTAATCGAATTATGATCCCCTAACAAATCTAATACTTCTCTATATAATAATTGTTCATTTTTTGAACGTGCTATTAGTTCAATTATTTCTTTGCCTAAAGCATTACTGTAATTTTGCTCTGTTTTAATACGCATCAAAGGAATCATAATTATCACTCTTCATAAATTAGTAAAGCTAACTTTGAATCTCTACACTAATTTAGTATCTTACCTTCCAACAAATACTATATTTGAAATAATATATAAGTGTTGATACATTCCTAAAAATGGTATTACTGCGTTCTACTCGCTTTACAACTCTCTTAAAAGGATGAAATTTTGTGCTAATAGGATAGAAAATACCGACATTAATCTTTTGGGGAATACGTTCTTTTATTCTTATATCTTTTAGATCTAACTTTTTTTCGTTTCTCTATTACATACAATTGAGTCTCTGAGGTAATATTTTCTTTATGTTCTTTTTTAATTCTGATACTAACATAAGGATTTTCAACAGGACCGAAAATATCGTTGACATTTCCTATGTGTATCATTTTTTCATCAACTACATTAGCTCCAATTTTAGGTAGTTTGATTGGATTCTTTACAATTGCATTACCTAAATCACTAAAATGTAGAATAGTACCCAATTTTTTAATTCTTGAGTTCATTGTAATTATCTCCAAAAGAAAGACTAATTTCTTTTTACGGGCTTAATACCCTTTTTCTTATCAGTTTTGGGTTTTTCAACCTTCTTCAGTCTCCGAGAGATGTTAGCAATTCTTCTAATTAATTCTGTTTTATTGCCAATATTATTAGGATTAACTATAATTCTCCCTTCACTTTTCCAGCAATTACGAGAATATTTTTTATCTTTCTCAATTTTATAATCCAATTCTAAATGTTTGCATGCGTAGACAATTTTAGCTAAATCACAATTTTCAACAGCTTTGTTCTTCGAGACCTTCCTCCCTTGTTTTCTTGATAACAACTTATCAAAGTATTCCGGATAGAGAACAAAATAACGATTTCGTCGTAACATGATTCTTCCTTTTTTTAATTTATTAAATATTTGGAAGAAATACTACTCTTCCTTCTTATCAATTAGAATTCCTGCGATTATACCATGTTGCCCTGGACGACTTGTAACTATAGCTTTACCAAGTTCTGTATCAATAACACTTCCTTTAGTGATTACACGTCTTCTAGCATATTCACGATTAGCTTTGTTTTCTACAACATCAATAATCTTAACTTTTTGTGAAATTCCAGTCGATTGATCTAAAATGTTAGCAAACTCATCTTTAAGCAATCTAAATTTTGTGTTTCCCCCTCTTGTTCTTACTACTTTTAACCTACGAGAACCCATTTGTGTTTCTGCTGGATATCGTCCCACATCCCTTTTCTTTTTACTTGCAGACTGTTTAATCAAACCACCAGATAATTTTCTTCTTGAACGTTTTAACCATTGATAGGGCATTCCTTTTCCACCTTGAAATCATCCTTCTATGTCCAAGATATAAGCATTTCCATTTTTAAGTCATCTTTCAAGAAGAACCAAAAACAATAAAACAATATTCTAATAAGAAATAGTGTTTTTTTAGGGGAAAAATCTAAAAGTGGAGAGATATTACCATTAAATATGAAAAACAAGCTATCTTGTGTAAGCTTACTAATCATGTTTATTGCTACAACTTCTTTTGCATTTGCGGGAATGCAAGGATATTCTCAAGTTGAATTAAATTCAAACCCATATTTTGACCAAGAATTAAGGACCGAGATCAACCAAATTCAATCAAACCATATCAATGCTGCCTTGGAACAACGTTGGGAAAAACCTTTAGAATTCAAGATTGTAAAAGAACAACTTTACAGCTATAAAAACAGAGCACTAATATCTTTCTTCAATTTTGAAGATAGAAATATATTCCAAAATCTAGCTCAAAGTTTAGGTGTCAAAGTTGATAAAGCCTATTATTCTATTCCAGCAATAAGCATCTCTTATTCTGATACAATGATAGAAAAACTAGAATTAGATCGATTTGATATTAAGTATACTTACCCTATAGGCACATATGGATATTATATACCCCAAAATCTAGATACAGAGTTACCAAATTTTATAGAATTGAAAGATATTCGAGAGATATTAGAAATAGACAAGATTCATGATTTGGGATACTATGGGAAAGATGTTGTTGTAGCTATACTTGATAGTGGTATCAATGTTTCGAACGCTCCAGGTTTAGAAACATTATATTCAGTTCCTGCTGAATTGAAGATTATTTTTAATTGGGATGCTGGAGTGGTAGGTGAAGACATATCAGATTCTTCTGGGCATGGTACTCATATTGCCTCCATACTTGCTGGAAATGGGAAATTTATTGAAGATGGAGTAACCGTACAAACTGACCACTATGGGATAGCACCAGATGCATCTATACTGAATATTAAGGTGCTGGATAAAACAAACTATGGTAAAGATGAATGGTTATACAATGGATTTGATAAATCAATTGAAATGGGAGCAGATATTATATCTGCTAGTCTAACTTCTATAACTTATGAAAAAATGGGTGATCCTCTCGAAGAATTAATGCGTGCAGCATATGAGCAAGACATTTTTGTAGTTGCTTCAGCGGGTAACTATGGACCACTTGGAGGTTCTGTCGGTGCTCCTGCTTTATGGGATTATGTTATATCGGTTGGTGCCTCCGATAATATAACAGATTTAGCTGTTTATAGTGCTCTTGGTCCAGCTAGTGATCTCTCTGTTAGTATAGACATTATAGCTCCAGGAAGTCGCATTGGTGGTAGTGATGCTAGAACTGGAGGTAGGAAATATGTTTCTGGAACTTCAGTTTCTGCTCCAATAGTTAGCGGAATTTTAGCACTTCTAAGAGAAGCATTCCCAGAAGTAGAAAATTATCGACAAAAATTTGAAGTAGCTATATTAGAAACTGCAGATGATCTTGGTTACCCAGTTGTAGCTCAAGGGAGGGGCATGATTGACCCCTATAACGCTTTTAAATTCCTCCAAGAAAATGCAGATGAGAATATTTTTGCTACAAATCCTATTAGAATTTCAGAAGAAAATTTATATTTCTACTCTTGCGTAGAAGGAGACAAAAAAAGCTTTCATTTTAAGCTAGCATCATCCAGCAATCAGAACATAACCACGAACATTGTGGGTGATTCTGAATTTGTTGAAGTTGCACAAATACTTACTGTAGAAAAAGGATGGAACGATGTATATGTGAATATCACTATTCCAATGGATACACAAATGAGGAAAATTAACGCTTCTATCTGCCTAACTAATGGAAACTATAGTAGTTGTGAGATAGATATATCAATAACAACAAGATATTTTGGAGGTACAGTACTCTTTGATATCTCACATGAAAATGACACTCGAAATGGTTGGTTTTCAGCATCATCCCCCTATGGTTCGCATCTTTATCTTTATAGACGGTTATTGGATAGAGGATTTCATATCAATGTTCATTCTTTAGGAGAAATTTCTATTTCAGAAGACATCAATATTCTCATTCTTTCAGATCCTGAATTGAACTATACGGACAATGAAATTAATGAAATAAACAATTTTGTGGTAGGAGGTGGGTCTCTACTTTTCCTAGTAAATAGCATTAGATTTTCTGAAGCAAATAGCACGACTTATGACCCACTAATACAAAGCAATTATTATACTTGTAATAGAACATTAAGCGTTTTTAATATATCAGTAGCTTCAGGAGTATACTATGCACCTGTTGAAGCAACAACCAATCTTAATAATGGAATACTAACAGAGGATAAATTCCTATTCTGGGGAACACCGCTTGGCATTATAGACCCTGAAAATAATCCTAACAGCAAAGTTTTGGCTTACTTTAGTATAATCAACCCAACAACACAATTAACAACACAATTTCCAGCAGTTGTTTCAACGGAGATAGGAGAAGGAAGAGTTATTGCTTTTGGTTCAGGATATCCTTTTACAGATTTTGGACTTGCAAAGGATATGTTTGAGATATTTGAAAATAGGACAGGATTAGGAAAAGAATATGACAAATTATTCTTTATGGATAAAAAAAATAGTCAAATAGTCAACGACACGATCGAGTGGTTAATTTCAGCTCATCGACCTAGTTTTAATATAGAAACCATCCCTGAGAACATATACATACGAAGCCAAATTAACTTAAGAGTCACAATAACAAGAAACGACGATATAATATATTTTGAAGAAGAAAATCTTACTGGAACGGTGCTATACAGTGATAATACATTTGAGCATATCATTTTTACTAGAAATGAGTACGATGCAGCAGACATCTTTTATGAAACGAATCTAGAGTTCAGTAATTATGGGTGGCATGTAGTCTTTTTACCACTCAAATTGGACAATCATACAGCTCACGATGGAAGAATAGATATTTTCTGTAATGTGAAGCTATGGGATCAATTGTCAACGATCCAAGCGATAGCTGGTTGGATTCTAGCAGGTGTTGCTACAACCCTTATAGCTGTTCCAATTATTAGAGTTAGGTTTAGAAAAAACCACAATTAACCTATCTTTTTCCATTTATTATTAAAATACGTGTGTGTAAGGTTCCTTCAACGACATCTGCAGAAAAACCTTCATATATCATTACAGGTAGAAAAACTATAGCACCGATAACAAGTAAAATTATAAAAACAGAAATACATTTTTTAGTATTTTCAGCTCATTTTTTTAAAAATAGAAAAAAGAAAAAAGAAAAAAGAAAAATTAATTCTTTTTCTTTCGATAGATATAGGTTGTAGTAAGGAATAAAGCACTTAGACTGAGGAATACTAAATTAGAAGATCCTGCAGCGACTGTGTCCTCTGTGTCCTCTGTGTCGACAGATAATGAACCAATTGATGGATCATAGATTAGTTCATCATCAAAATGTTCAAAACTTAAGTAATATTGTAGAGTATTTTCCCCATCAGTGCAATAAGAAGCAGTTACAATTTCATCTACATATTCATTGTTTATTCGATTTTGTGATTGATTAGCATAAGCAAAATATCCTTCTACGTCTCCATGTCTAATAGTTACTTCTTGTTTAACTTCGTTTTCAGTGTGTATAGCTTTTTGTTCCTCGCCAGTAGTATTACTGCCAGTATCAACAGGTATTCCAGGTTCTTGCTCTAATTCATCATCAGTGTTGTCAGAAGAAATATCAAATCTTATAGCTAAGTTGGTGTCATCTTTCTGCCATGGCCAATTTCTAACATTTAAGTCGAATTTAAGTTCTCTTCCACCTTCTATTTCATAACCATCGATTATTTGATCGTTGAGATACAAATGTGCTACTATAGCTAATTCTAAGTCAGAATAAAAGGGATCTAAAATGCTTGTCGATGTGAAGTTAAAATGAACAGCTACTATGGTTTCATCTACCTCTTCTGGTACAAAACCGCTGAATTCCCAAACAACGCTGGGTAAAGCAAGAATAGTACTATACCTAATTTCTCCCGGAGCTGGAGTGTTATTACCCCAAACGTTTATCTCATTAAATTGAAAAACTCCGTCTTCATTGAAATCATAATATTCAGCCATAAGCTTAAACATTATGTTGAATGATAGTCCACTTTCTAGTTGATAATGGAATTTTGGTACTTGACCACCTGCGTTAACCATTATTGTCAAATCGTCGACTGTTAAGGTCACCAGACCATTTTGTTCCTGATATCCAATTCCTTCATCTGCTAAGCTTTGATTTGTTGAAAAAAATATCAAAGCTATCAGACATAAACCAAAGAAATATTTTTGTAATTTCATTTAGTCACCATGTATTATCCTTCCTCAAGTTATGAATACCTTTTTCTTTGATTTGTCAAAGGTTTAAACCTTAAAAAATTAAGGTTGATTTTAATAGAAAAAACTTAAAAAACTAATTTCATTTGATTTATTTATTAATGGAAAATAATAGACAAACACTCGCAGAAATGAAAATTTTTGCGAGTGAAATCAGAAGAGAAATATTAGTAACTATCGCTGCTTCGGGGTCTATGTCATATAAGAATCTAAAAGAAGATTTATCTCTTACTGATGGAGGTTTATATTATCATCTAAAAAAAATGAAAAATTATCTAGAGCAAGATGAACAAAGCTTCTATCGCTTGAATGGTAAAGGAAAACGATTATATAATGAGTTATTTCATGAAAAAGATCACTTGTTAGATAAACATTATATTGATGAAAAGGTAAGTTCTATAGGATTTATAAACCGTTTAACACCATCCAATTTGGTTTATTATTTTTTAAGCACAAGAGTAAGAAGTATTATTGAGCTAAATGTAGTATTGCTAATACTTGCCTGGCTATTTGGTGTCACCAACACCGCATTCAGTTCTATTTCAACTATATTTCGAGAAGGAGTTTTAATTTATATATTCGTCTTTTTAATTCACTGGTATCTATACTATGTTTTAATTGCTGTCATTCTTAAATTAATGAAAAAAGATTTTAACGCAATTGATTTAGCTATTGGAGTTTTATTAGGAACTTTACCCTACGTACTCTTTCTTATCCCTGTGGGAATACTCTTTATATTTTTATCAAATACTCCTCTCTGGGTTGATGTTATGTTAACAATTCTATTGATTGTTTGCAAGGTATGGTCTATCCTACTGATAACTGGAGGAATTTCAGTTATTTCAAAATGTAATAAACTTCATGCTTTGCTAATCACATCATCCCTAATACTCGTTGATTATATCTATCTTACAATAGCACTTTAAAAAATTAAATTGAAAGACTTTGAAAAAACAAATAGAAAAACATAATAGAAAAAAAAAGGATTTGTATGTGGGAAAAATGGATAGAAGAAATATAGTTAGTGGTGTCTTGGTTTGTTTATTAATAGTTAACTCTGCAATAGCTACCACTATCACAATAAAGAATATTGATACTATTATCCAAGAATTTGAGGATTTGTTTGAAGATCCTTTCTTTCATAATGATACAGACGCTCAAGAACTAGAAGGAACACTAAAGGTCTTTTTTTCAAGCAATATCTCCCAACAAATTATTACTGAAACAAAATATTTGAAAAACTCTTTACTGCCAATACCCAACCAAACTTATACTATATTGGATGTGGGGATTACCATTATAAAAATTGACTTAATTGGAAAACAATCTCCAAATGCTACATTTCTTGAAACATCTAATCGTATAAATTTATTTGAAGGGATTAATAATACTGAATTTTTCAAATCAGCTAGTATTAAAGAAGGCATATATTCCGCCATTTTTCTATATTTTAATGCAAATATTCAGGTGGAAACAACTGAAGGAACTCAGAATTTAATTCTGCAGGGGAGTACATTTGTCGTACTACCTTTCGCGTTTCTTAATGATGACAGTATTAACGTTGATTTAGAAATTATAAAAGGTGAAACAGCTCAATTAGTACTAAATTTTGACATTATATTAATTTGGATAACAAATTCAGCTACTATTGTACTCAATGCACTTATAATTCCATAATAAAACAGAAAATGATTCTAAAAACCAAATATTGAAAGATAGTAAAACTATCTTCTCACCCCTTTTTCTTTAAAATACGTATGTGTAAGTTCTTACACGGTGTTTTCGAAGGATTTATATACGTGTGTGTGCATATAACACACGTGAGGAAAATACTCACACACTCGAGAACAGTGATCATCATGAAAAGAGAAAGATTACCAAAAGGTTCGATGGAGATTATTGAATTACTTGAAGAAAATGGAGCTTTAACCCAAAAAGAAATTATTGAGACTTTTAAGCTGAAAAATCCTAGAGCTATAAGGTACACAGTTCGTCAGTTACTAGATAGAGCATTTTTAGTTAACCGAGCTAATTTTGAAGATATGCGATCTTTATTAATAGGTATTAATCCTGAGTTAAGTTTAAGACAAAAAGACCTAATCACTCAACAGAAAGAAAGGTATACTGTAATGTCTTTTGTTTAAAATATTTAAAGACATTAAAATCAAAACCTTTTTTATTTCATTTTATTTTTATGAGTTCTGAGAGACTAATGACTGTTAAGATATTTTCAGATATTACTGGATTTTTCATTTATGATGTTGACGATAATCTTATTGCTAAGAAATTATATCCAAAGAATGCTAACGAAATAGCACAAAAAATACACAATTTAACTTTGTACAACAATTCTGATGATCTTCAAGAATTATTTAATGAAATTGAAATAGAAAAAATAATTACTAACAGTAACGACGTTCTTCATTTTGGACGATCAGTTGGAAAAAAATGCGAATTAAATTTAGAATCAGAGGTTTATACTCAATTTAAAGACAATCTTACTGGGATTCTGATTGAAGACAATTATATTTCTAATATAAGAGAGTATATAGAACTTGTCCGAGAAGTGGGTATCATTCTTTCAAAAAAGAAAGTTGCTCACAGTTCTCAACGTGTAGACAAAATGGTAGTTCATGCGATTTTATCGATGGATGATATCGACAAGACTGCTAACTTATTTGTTTCAAGAATTCGAGAGTGGTATGGAACTCACTTTCCTGAAATTCTGAAGATTATTGAGAATCATGTCACTCTTTGCAAAATAATCACAGAGATCGGTTCAAGAAGCGATTTTACTGTAGAAAAACTCCATAAATTTGGTTTTAGTTCTCAAAAAAGTGCTGAGATCGCAGGAAAAGCTAAAAGCTCAATGGGAGCTGATTATTCTTTTGAAGATTTACTTCCACTTCGACAATTCGCATCAAGAAATCTTGATTTATATGAGGAAAGGGAGAGATTAGAAACGTGGATTGAAAGAGAATTAATGCGCGTGGCACCTAATCTGCAAGCTGTTGCAGGATCAGCAATATCTGCACGTCTGATTGCACTTGCAGGAGGATTAAGAGAAATGGCTATGTTACCAGCAAGTACAGTACAGCTTCTCGGAGCTGAAAAAGCTCTTTTCAGATCCTTGAAATCAGGTGCAAAACCACCTAAACATGGAATTATTTATCAAATTCCTGAATTACACAGTTGTCCATGGTGGCAGAGAGGAAACATTGCTCGAGCTATTGCAGGAAGATTGACCATAGCAGCTCGTGTAGACGCATTTCAAGGTGAATTTGTTGGAGATCAACTACGCAAGGATTTAGAACGCAAAATCGAAGAAATTAAGAAAAAATATGAGAATCCTCCTGAAGGTAAGAAAGAACCTATCAAATATGATTTTAAACCTTCTGGTGACCGCAGACCAAGATCTGGATACAGTAAACCTAGATCCGGGCACGATAAAGGAAAGCCAAGATACGGCAAAGGAAAGCCAAAATACACTAAAGGAAAGCCAAGATATAATAAAAAGAGAACGGAACCACCAAAGAGTAAGCAGAGGAGCGATTGATAATAATGTTGGAATTAAAAAACCATGAGCATAACGATTTATTTTGGATCACGTTGAGAGATGGAAATGTTCGTTTAGCGACTTTAAATGCGGATCCAGGATATCAGGTCTATACTGAACGTCTAATTAAAATTGATGAAAAGGAATACAGAACTTTTGACCCCTTTAAAAGTAAACTTGCTGCTGCGATACGTAGTAATATGAAAACATACCCATTTTCCAAAGGATGTTCAGTTTTATATCTTGGAGCAGCTTCAGGAACAACTGTATCACATGTTTCAGATATGATTGGTGAAAATGGAGTAATTTATGCATTAGAATTTTCTTCAAGATCAGTTAGTGACTTGATAAATATAGCAGAAAGAAGAAAAAACATTATTCCAATACATGCTGATGCACGCTTCCCAGAAGGTTATAGTTTTACTGTTCCTATGGTTGATATCCTTTATGAAGATGTTGCTCAACCTACTCAAGCAGAGATTCTGAATGCAAACATCAAAGCTTTTCTCAAAAAAGGCGGATACTTTTTCATAGCTGTAAAAGCAAGGAGTATTGACGTCACAAAAGAACCAAAACTAATTTACAAAGAAGTTGAAGAACAATTGAAATCTTTTGGTTTAACAATCTTGGAGACAATAGACCTTGAATCTTTTGAGAAAGATCATGTTATGATAATTGGACAAAAATAGAAGTAAATTCTAGAACAAATCTAGCTCATTTAAGCTTCAATTCTTTTTGCTTTTTTGCCCATTTTTTTACAAGTTCAAATGCCCTTTGCATTTGTTGTAGTTCATCCAACGTGAAAGTAGGCATTTTTTGTGAAATCTGGTTGTCTTGTTCTTCATCTACGATCATTATAGCCCTTCTTTTTGCCAAAGATGCTATGTTGACAGTTGTGTTAATTCTTTTTATCACATCGCTATGATGAGAATCATCTACACATACTAGAACATTCAATCCACTCTTAACTTGGTCACTTTGATGTTCTCCGAATGCATCAAAAGGAGATTGATGTGTCCAAAACTGTGAAATTACCCCCAAATTCTCTAGAAGCGAAGATATTTCCTCTTTGAACGGTGATAGATTATCTTCTAGATAAGATTCTGGTTTTTCTTCATTTTGTATCTCTATTTCAAATATGGGAATCCCTTCAGTTATCGAGGTTTCTAGAACGTTTTCCAACCTAGCAGCTATTTCAGGAGGGGGATTTATATTGTGTTCATATTCGTAAACAGTACTTCTAGCTACTCCAACCAAATGAGCAAGCTCAGTATAACTATAGTTCCTTTCCATTCTTGCTCTGCGTAAAAGTTTTCGATTAATATTCACGAAATATCCACCTCTGCTACAATATACGATTGGTGGTATCCCTTCAGATATTAAAGATTCAAGAGTTTCGGGACTCACAACGGGTATACCGTATCGCAGAAGGACTAATCCTTCATCTATATTTTTGAATCGCCGACCTCTTGTTCCAACAATTATAGGAGAAGCCTCTAGGAATTGTGCTATACTCTTTAATTCAAACGATTTTTCTCTATTAAAATTATCAATATAAGGTTCTATTTTCAGAATAATTGTGCGATTTCCTTTCTTTGCTATAATATCAAAACAAGCTTTACTACTAGACGAAAGGGTGACTGTTTGAAAATGGTTAAGACGTAATTTAAGGTTAATAAGTTTTAAGAGTTCCTGGTTCGTCTTTTTGGACACAGTGTCACCTTGATGTAATCGCTTAATAAACCTATAATTTGAACAAATATAAATTCTAAGGTACAGCCACATTCTCGAAGCATAGTTTTTTGTTGGAGAACAAATCGCAGGCAACCTATTTTTGAATTCTTGGAAAAATGATTTGAATGATTGAACGTAACACATTATTAGTAATAAATAAAGTTTGAAAAATATAAATGAGATGAAAAGAAAATGATAAAGTGCTTGATTCCTTTAAAATTCAGAAATAACTTAACACTAGCCTTTCTATTTATACTTCTTATTCTTGAAATAAACAATCCAATACCCTTTCAAACAGTTAGTGGCTCGACCATCCCCCTACAACCAATTTTTCTTCTTTCCACTCAAGAGCCTATTAACATTACCTCTGATCAAGATTTCATTGATCTTGGTTTCCCAGGTAATGGTACAGAAGAAGACCCCTACAGGATAGAAAATCACACAATCATCACTGACGAAAGGAACGGAATCAGTATTTTCAATACCACTAAACACTTCATTATTCAGCATTGTCAAGTCACTGCTTCGAACTATGGAATCTATATAGAAGATGTAGAGGACAAAACAACCAGTGTTGTGAACAATACTTGTACTAACTGCATTGATGGTATACGTATTATTTCCTCGTATAATCTCACTGTTGTGGCTAATAGTTGCAAGAATAATATCGGTTATGGTATCAAACTAGATAGTTGTGTATTTTCAATTGTTGCTAACAATACTTGTGAGAGTAACAATAATGGTCTTTGTGTGATTGGATGTTTTGAATCCGTGGTTACCAATAACACTTGTTTCAACAACACGCTTGTAGGGCTTATTATTTGGAATACTAGCGCTTTTGCTACTAATAACACCTGTTTTTCAAATGGATATGGAATTTCATTGTGGCTTGCTTATGCTACTGTCATCTATAACAACTGTACAAATAACTTAAATTATGGCTTAGAACTAAGTGGTTCCTCCTACTCGACCATTGTCAACAATTCTTGTAAAGGTAATGGATATGGGATTTATCACAAAGATTCTTTTCATACTCTTGTAGCTAACAATACCTGTGAATCTAACAACTATGGGATGTTTTACACCATTGGTTCATGGTATG
>BPTO01000033.1 GCA_023705985.1 Candidatus Heimdallarchaeota archaeon
TATCTGTCGCTAAGAAACATCTTCCCTCCATCTTGTATAATTGTGTCTTCATTTTCGCCTAAATTTGATTTGTAAAGTATTTCTTGGAAATATTTTTGATAATGTTCATTGTCAATACTCTCATTAGTTAGAAGTTCGATTGACATTGGAAACGACTGTGTAGAGAGCATGTTAATAGATAATGAGTTTATTATAAGAAACGCAATTTCATCAAATTCTTGACGCCTTATTAGAATTTTAGAGCGAATATGATCCCCTGATACAAACAAAAAAGCAATAATCATTGCCACGCTTAATGCTACAGCTATTA
Organism: Candidatus Heimdallarchaeota archaeon; assembly: GCA_023705985.1. Taxonomy (GTDB): domain Archaea; phylum Asgardarchaeota; class Heimdallarchaeia; order Heimdallarchaeales; family Heimdallarchaeaceae; genus 18H4-34. Next base: position 311 of record BPTO01000033.1, read on the forward strand.
TGATATTTCTATTAGTTAAATAGTAGAAAAGAATAAACAGTGGAATGCTCCCAATTAAAGATACATTCCCAATAAGATTGATACTTCTTAAATCCTGTCGAGTGATAAAATATGAAGAGTGTTCTCTTATTTTTCCTAGAATTAGTTTATGCAATACTTCTTTTGGAATGAAACTAATGTTGGAAAGTCTTGCTTTTTGAAGTGTTTTAGTTAACGATTTCAGCTTCTTCACCTATGTTTACGTCCTTTTTAGCTGTGCATACTTGAGTTTGAGAGCTAAAAACGGCTGTTCCCTGAATTATTATATCCATCTTCTGTTTTAGCTTAGATTGATTACTGATTTTTTCAAAAAATTGATTTTTGTCCCACTGTAAATCATAAATTTTTGTAAAAAGATGTTCTTCATCTTCCCCAATTTCATAAACCTTAGAGACCTTTCTAATTATGCCATCAAGTTTTATATCGCGCTTCATAACAATTATGACCTCTAATGAGAGAAAATCTGTTTCAGAGATATTGTGTAAATTTTTCCATCTGCGGAAGAGCTTTTGAATAGAATCTGAGTGAGCTGTCTGTATTCCTTTTAATCCTGCATTTAGCGCCTCAAACATTGCTTGAGTGTGCTCACACGATTGTATTTCACCTAAGTATATCCAATCTGGCGATCTATGGAGAAGTTTAAGGATTTCAGATGTTTTTGTATAATCTGATTTATTTGATTCAAAAGAGTCAACTTGTATGGAAAGCTGCTTATATCCCAATGAAGATTGTTTTATTGATTCTATTGCATCTTCAATAGCTATTTTTCTCCAATATTTTGGTGTATAAAGATCAATGGCGTTCGCTAATGTGGTTTTTCCTGAATTTGGCTCCCCTATAACTGTAATATTCATTCTTGCTTTTATAACTTCAACTAAATATGATGCAAGGTACGATGGCAATGTATCTAGAAAAACTAAATCACCTAACTCTAAGGGTAGTGCTTTTAGTTTTCTGATGTTAAATGACGGACCATTAGGAGATAAAGGTGGAAAATCCATAGAAATTCTCATGTGAAATAAACTTGTTTGAAATTCAACTTTTAAAGAAGGATTCTTTATTGTTATTGAGATAGGGTGCTCTAGTTTAATTCTTGTTACTAAAGCATTTAATTCTTCTTCAGTCAAAATAATATTTGTGTTGCATCTTCCAAAAAGTTGATGATCAATATAAATTGGTGAACCACGTTCATCCATATAAATTTCATTAACGTTATCATCCAAAAATAAAGGAATTAACTTATCCAGTTTTATTAACTTATAAATAAAAATTTCAGAGAATATTTCAGGACTAATTGAGATTTCAGTCATGTCCAATATTTTCCACATACATATGGACTTCAGCGTATCTACAAGTTCTTCAAATTTTAATATTTCGTTCCCTAACCTTGCTTTGTTCTTAAAAATAATTGCTGATAATTCTGCGAATAATAGCGGTTTTTCTTCAAAATTATAGATAGACTTCGCTGAATAAAATGAACCTTCATTTGTCCGATATATGGAAATGAAGTGTCCTCTAATTTTGTATTTGTTTAACACTTGGAAGCTTAATTTATTGTTGTTCTCAATAATATCTTGATTGTTCATTGTAAATCCGCTTACTCTAGTATATGTTTTATTAAAAAGTATTTCAACACCACTTTTTTTTGGTAAATTTATTGTGCTTAGATTCATTTTTTACCTAATATATTTAAATAGACAAAACTATACTTGAGAATGTGAAAAAATGACAACAAGCTATGATGTAATGTGGACTGAAAAATATAGACCAAAAGTTTTGGATAATCTCAAAGGACACAAAGATATCATCGTAAGATTCAAAGGTTTTGTACAACGAAATAATCTTCCTCATCTACTTTTAGCAGGTCCTCCTGGAACAGGTAAAACTACGGCTCTACTTGCACTTGCTAATGATTTGTTTGGAAGGAATAATGTAATTCGTAATCTTCTGGAATTGAATGCATCAAATGATCGAGGTATTGATACTATACGCACAAAAGTCAAGGAATTTGCAAGAACCTCACCTTTTGGTGGAGCACCCTTTAAAATAATCTGTTTAGATGAAGCCGATAGTTTAACAACCGCTGCACAACATGCTCTCCGTCGTACAATGGAGCGATATGTAAGAACCAGTCGTTTTGTGCTAATCTGTAATTATTCAAGTAAGATTATTGAACCAATCCAGTCTCGATGCGCTATTTTCCGATTTAAACCTTTGAAAGAGAAAGACATGTCTGATTTTCTTCATCATATATGTAACTCTGAAACAATAGCTTATGATAAAGAGGGTATTGACACAATTCTCTATATATCAGAGGGTGATTTGCGAAAAGCGATTAATATTCTACAAGCCACAGCTGCTTCAGGTAAATCTATTGAAAAGACTACCATATTGCGGACAATTGGTCACGCAGATCCAGAAAAGACTAGAAACATGTTAAATTATGCTTTAAATGGTGATTTCTACACTGCAAGAGACGCACTTCAACATCTAATATTGGAGTATGGGTTATCTGGTAGTGATGTTGCTTATCAAATCTATAGAGAACTACCTATTCTATCAATTTCCGATACTAAAAAGCTTAAAATTATGGAATATCTTGCAGAGGTAGACTTTCGAATTTCGGAAGGGGCATCAGGTAATATTCAATTAACCGCTTTCTTGGCAAAACTAGTCAACGAAAGCACAATAAAGGAATAAAGACATTCTATCTCCCCTTTTTATAAAATTATCACCCAAAACACTCAGTTTATGGTATGGAAGAAGTTTTGAATTACATTTTTTTGAGAAACTTGTTGTTTTAATGATTTTAGATCTTTACACATTTTTCTATTTATTTTTTCAATTTCTTTTCTGTCATAAATCCAGTGAATGTTTTCGTAGTAAAGTTCCGTAAGCATAAGACATGCAGGATTAGCTGGTTTTAGATTTATGTCTTCCTTCTTAGAATTAAATGAAAGCAAAAATTCTGTGTTCTGTAGTTTCTTATTTAATGATGGATATTGAATGAAATATGCCATTATTCTTCTTACTTGTTCCCAAAGAAATGATTGTGAGATAAACTCAAAAATCACTACATTTCCTCGTTGTTGTATATTTATCTCATTTATTTTTCTTTGTGTATTTCTATGATCTAATTTACAAAAAAGTTCAAAATCGTGTTTTCCAACAAATTTTGTACTGATTTCACGAATTTCACTCAATGAAAGACTTGTTTTTTGTTTTAAAATCTCAACCGGTAAGATATACCAATATTTTTTCCATTTTACATGTCTAGGAGAAAAATGATTGTTAACATTAGCGTATGCCCAACAAATAATTGATTTATTCCTCGGCAACACGCTGTTAACTTGACTAAGAACAAGTTCTTTATTAGTATTGAATGCAAAAACATTACCTAAGGCATTTACTTCTCTATCGGTTCTGCTTGCACTTTTAAACTGACTGGTGTCTGGTTCTTTTATGTATTTTGTTTTTATTAACGCATTAATTATCGTTCCTTCAACAGTTAGAACATCTGATTGTCTTTGATACCCATAGTACCTTTCGCCTTCATAGTATGTACGAACTAAATACCTCATTGTCTTGAAATTTTCGCAAAAGTAGAATAAGTTTATGTTTGTGTGTTGTTATTTTTGGTGCCCCGACCGGGATTTGAACCCGGGTCTGCGGAGATTTCCATTTTGAGTATGCAAACGCTCAGAATTTGAGAGTCCGCAATGATTGGCCAAGCTACACCATCGGGGCAATCAAATTACAAAAATGAATGGTGCTTTTTAACTTTTCTTCTTTTCATAATGTGTATTTATTGAAAATTAAATTTAACAGATTAGACACCATGATGTTAACTAGTCTGTAGATTAGCAGTTCAAAGAAATACAAGATTACGCACTCTAGTTATCTTCCCAGATCTTGAACAATTGTTTTAAGGAACGAGCAAGTATGTTGTGATTTTGATACTGGTAAATGAGTATTCTCCCAAATTTCTTTTCTTTAATTAAACCTGCTTTAACTAAGAAATTCAAGTGCTCTTTGACTGCTGAATGATTCAGATTTATCGTTCTAGAAATTGCAGAAATATTTAATTCTCCCAAATCTGCAAGTAATTTTAAGATTCTCACCCTTCCGCGAGAAGATAAAACATCATCTATTGAGAATTTCACAATTAAATTATTATCTGTTTTTGTCATATCTATTCTACCTGTTCTGGTTTCACTATTCTGATTCTTCTTTTTTAATTATAAGAGAGAGGAAATTGAAAGTGAAATCTATTTTAACAAGTTATTAGGCTTATTATTAAACAAAGACGTTTTATAATCTAAAAACTCATTTTTTTTGGGGACAAAAACTAAAATAAAACAGCCCTCTAGTAAAAATTGTTTTTTTGCGTTATATAAGGTAAAATGGTGCGGAGAGGGAGATTCGAACTCCCGGACCACTAAGGACTGGATCCTCATTCCAGCGCCTTTGACCGCTCGGCAATCTCCGCAAATTGTTGTATGATTTCAACTTTATTGGTTTTTAACTTTATCGACTTAGTTCCTTTATTTCCAGTAATAATTTTCAGGATATTTCATTAAAATGACAATTTTGCTTTCGAACTTTTCGTAGGCAGTGAATACTTTCAATGTTTTGGCGCTTTATTGGATATGCATTTTTAGAGCTAAGACCGGTGATTTTTCATTAAGCTCTCAATTCAACAAACAATACAAAAAATAACTTTCAGAGATGTCTGTCTGGTAAGTATAAAAAGGAATTTCTCTTTTTTATTTCAGAGACGATAATAATGTACTCATCTGATGAAGATCACTTTAATTCATTAATAAAAAAACCTTCTGTATTTAAAAATATAAGTTGTCTTTCTGTTAATTTTATTCCTCCCCATCTTCCTCATCGGGAAGAGGAGCTGCGTACTTTGGCTAAGTACTTCAAAACAATATTCTCTGAATCTGATGCTCCCTTAAGAAAAGTTATTCTAACTGGTCCAACTGGTTCCGGTAAAACAACGTTAGTCAAGAGATTTGGACAAATGCTTGAAAATGTACTGAGGCGTCAAAAATTTCTTTTTGTTTATATTAATTGTCGCATCTATAAGAGTCCCTATTTGATTATTAGCACATTAGTTAGACAGCTTGATAAGGCAATACCTCCTAGAGGATATTCTTTCGAAGAACTTCAATCACTTCTTATTCACTTATTGGAACTACATTCACCAAAGATTATGTTGGTTCTTGATGAAGTAGATTATCTAATATCTCGCGTTGGTAATGATTTTCTTTATGTTTTACTTCGTATAAGTGAAATGACAACAAGACAATGGTTATCCTATATTTTTATTGCTAGAAATATAAATTTCCTCCATGAACTTGATGAAAGTACACGAAGTAGTTTTCGGTCGAATCATGTGTCTCTAGATAAATATTCAGAATCACGTTTACGTGATATCATTAGATCTCGTACAGAAATGGCTTTTTATGAAGGTGCTATTACAACGGGTGCAATAGATTTGGTTGCAGACATTGCTGGAAAATCAGGTGATGCAAGATATGCAATTGAGTTAATATGGGGGGCGGGTCAGTGTGCTGATGATGAGTGTTCTCCAATTGTCTATCCTGATAATGTAAGAACCGCGAAAGCATTAATTCACCCTGAAGTTCGTCGAGAAATAATACTAACATTGTCATTTCATCAACAATTAGTACTTCTTTCAATAATCCGCAAACTGAAACACACAAAAAACGCTTATGCTTCCAAAGGCGATGTTGTAAGTTCCTATTGCCTTATCTGTGAAGAGTATGGTGAAGAACCAAGAAAACAAACGCAAATTTGGTCATATATAAAAGAACTGTCAAAACAAGACATCATACATACTAAACTTTCTGGCGAAGGTATGAGAGGTAAAACAACCTTAATTAGTATCCCTGATGTATCTGTCGAAGTTATAGAAAAATTCTTGGTGAAAGCAATAAATCGTCAAAAGAAAATGATGAAAGAAAATTAAAACAAGCGGGGTTCTTTTCTTATTTGTAAATAAGTGCAGAGTATTGTTTTTTGTCAAACAAAAAATTATCATAATTTTCTTGATGATATGCAGCTGTTCAAAGAGTTAATTAAACAGGTTTATTATAACATTTATATACATTTTGAAAATACAACGAGATAGTTATCTAAGACATAAACGCTGAAGTGTGCGAGTAGGAACTTTGTAATGGTTATTGTTGGTTTTACAAATGGATTTAACCATGATGTTGTAGAATTTGTCGCTCATGGAAAAGCTTTTTTATTGTAATTATTGCGACCGATATAGGATTACTCGTTGTTGGGTTAATTATGGATATTGAGCTTATTGAGTTGTTTCCCAACTCTACAAAATTCGTTTTGACGGATATTACATTAGCTTTTGCTAACACTATTCGTCGTATAACTTTAGCAGAAGTTCCAACTCTTATAATTGAGGATGTCTATGTATTAAAAAACACGTCACCACTTTTTGATGAATTCATTGCACATAGGCTTGGTTTAGTTCCACTTAAATATGATGAAGATATCTTGGAATTAAATTTTAGGGAAGATTGTGATTGTGGGGGGATTGGTTGCAATTTGTGCACTGTAACACTAACACTTTCAAAAGAAACAGATGATCAAACAACATCCATTGTGTATAGTGGTGATTTAATTTCATTACAAAGCGGTGTTAAACCAATAAGTGACAATATACCGATTGTTAAGTTGGGCCCTAATCAATCGTTGGAACTCGAATGTATGGCTCAACTAGGCCGTGGTAAAGAACACGCAAAATGGCAACCTGTATCCGCTATAGCATATCAAGAATTTCCAATACCAGAAATAGACCAAGAAAAATGTAATAATTGTTTAGCTTGCATCGATATTTGTTATAGAGGTGTTTTTCAAAAAGTTGGAAACAGCGTCAAAGTTGTAAATCCGTTGAGATGTACCATATGCAAGCATTGCAAAAGTGCATGTGAACCAGGAGCAATTACAATAGGTTATGATGCTTCAAAAACTATTTTTTCCTTTGAAACAAATGGTGGACAAGAAATTTCTTCACTTTTGGTAAACGCAGGAGAGATACTTATAGCTAAAATCGAAGAATTCAAAAATGAACTGGAAACTACGATTATTGAAGAGAAAGAAAAGAGTGAATAAAAATGCCTAAAAGAACTGGTCCCACTGATCCAAATGTAAAAGATTTGATAAATCAATTAAAAAAACTATCCTCCGAAACCAAAATAACTTTATGGAAAACCGTAGCAGAAAAGCTCGAAAATTCTAGAAGACAAAGAACGTCAGTGAACCTAAGTAAAATAAACAGGTATACAAAAGAAGGTGACATAGTGATTATTCCTGGAACCGTATTAAGTTCCGGAGATTTAGAACATACAGTAACTATTGCCGCGCTTAAAGCTTCCGAAATGGCAACAGAGAAAATTAAGAATTCAAAGAGCACCTTCCTATCAATTAAAGATTTTATGGGTTCAAAACCTGAAATCAGTAAAACTAGAATAATTGTTTAATGGTGCATAAACTATGCAAAAAGGAACAAAAGCTGTAGAACAGCCAATTATCGTCCCTAAAATACATATTGATGCAAAAAATGCCGTTTTAGGCCGTTTAAGTTCTGAGGTAGCAAAATACTTGTTAGAGGGACACGCTGTAAATATTGTTAATTGCGAGAAGGCAATAATATCTGGCAAAAAACATTCAATATTGAAAGAATATAGAGAAATCCAGCAAATTCATACTGCGACAAATCCTCGAAAGGGACCCTTTCATCCAAAACGTCCTGATCGTTTAGTCAGGCGTACTGTAAGAGGAATGTTACCAATGAAAAAAAGCCGTGGTAAAGCAGCCCACCACAGATTAATGACCTATATTGGCATTCCAAAAGAATTTGTAGGACAAGAAATAATAAAACCAAAGCATGCAGATGCAGATAAATTAAACTGCAAATCAATTACGATTGGTGATCTTTGCAAGGAATTTGGTTGGCAAGATTAAAGGTGAAAAATGTGGGTAAAGTAATTGTTTCTTCTGGAAAACGAAAAACAGCAATCGCTCGTGTAACTATAAAGAAAGGAAAAGGAAGAGTAAGAGTTAACGGTGTTCCCCTAGAAATCCTCCCCAATGAGCTAAGTAGGGTAAAAGTGAATGAAGTTTTTTCACTAGCAGGAGAGGAAATGAGAAATAAAATAGATATAAAAGCAAATGTTAGAGGGGGGGGCGTTATTGGACAAGCTGAAGCTATTCGTACAGCTATTGCTCGCGGCCTTATTGAGTATTTTGAGGATATGAGTCTTAAAGAAAAGTTTGTTATATATGATAAAACAATAGTTTCTGGAGATCCAAGAAGAACAGAACCAAAACACTTTGGTGGAAGAAGTTCGCGTTCAAGATTTCAGAAATCCTACCGATAAACTTTTTTTATTTTCTTCTTTCTATTCTTTAATTTAAGATTATGTATAAAATAGACTGTTCCCTAGGTGAAGGAGGGGGGTCAATAATAAGAATAGCACTTGCTTTAGCGACTGCAACAAAAACCCCTATTAAACTAGAAAATATTAGATCTAATCGTCCAAACCCTGGTCTTCAAGCACAACATGTAGAGGCAGTTAGAGCGATTCAACAACTCTCTGGAATGAAAATTAAGGGTTGCATAATAGGTAGTTCTACAATTGAGGTTTCTTCTGGAAATGCTAAGTGTGATTTAGCTAAAGTAAATATAAAAACTGCAGGAAGCATTCCCTTAGTAGCTCAAGCGGTTTTATATTATGCTTTTTCTCAAACAAGGACTATAGAGTTAGTTATTAATGGAGGGGCAACACATGGAAAATGGGCTCCGTCTGTTGAGTATATTGAAAGTGTAATCTATCCGTTGTTGAGCAATACGAATAAGCAAATTACTTTAAAGGTAGGAAAATATGGTTTTTATCCAAAAGGAGGAGCAAAATGCGAATTTTCTTTTCACAAACATACTTCTCTAGAACCCTTGTTATTAAATGATAAAGGTGATTTAATTAGGGTAGAGGTTTATTCAATAGCATCATCTATTCTCAGACAAAGGAAAGTAGCTGAAAGACAGCTTGATTCTTTTTTAAGCGCTATTAATGTTGGCATAGATATAATTCCTAGAGTAAAGTATGTAAACAGCCTTTCCCCAGGAACTGGATTAACTGTTATAAGTCAATATTCAAATGGTGGCATTACTGGATGTTTTGTTCCTGGAGAAAGAAAAATAACCTCTGAACAAGTAGGAAAACTATGTGCATATAAATGGAAAAAAAACTATGAAAGTAATTCAACAGTAGACGAATATGCAGCTGATCAATTAATTGTTCCAATGGCCCTAACAAACGGAAATTCTAGTATTCTAGTTGGAAATATTACAAATCACACCAAAACTAATATTGCTCTTATACACAAGTTAACTAGATCTAAAATAGAAGTTGTGAAAGAACGAGAGAGTTACTTAATAAACGTTCAAAATTAGTAGAATGCTTAAGAAAGCGTTTTTTAAAACTAAAAGAACGACATATTTATATGATGTTATCATTGAGGGAGTACAACGTTAGAGCACATTTTGTACAAAAATTGGTACAAAATAGCGATACATCTTGATTGTAAATGAAAGGTGTATAAAAGTTAACAATATGAAAGGACGTGTATAATGTGGGTCACAGAAGGGTAAGTGCACCCCATCGATCATCATTAGGATATCGAAGGGTTAGAGCAAGACGAATAGTACCATCACCTCGAGCATGGCCAGAATACGATGGTTCCTCAAAACTAATGGGTTTTCTTGGTTTCAAAGCCGGGATGACACATTGTGTTTATGTTGTAGACCGTCTAAGAAGCCATCTGGTAAATAGAGAGGTGACAGTATCAGTAACCGTAGTCGAAACACCACCAATGGTCGTTTTCGGTCTACGTGGATACAACAAGACTCCTTATGGTCTTGAAATTATAGCAGACCTCAGAACTCTAGAAAGAAAGGATGAACTTAAACGTAAAGTTAAAACTCCAAAAAACTATGATTTTGAGAAAACAAAGAAAATATTCGAGGAAAAGCTTGATGAAATTGATGAACTTCGCGCTATAGTTCATACTCAACCACACTTAACAGGTATTGGAATGAAAACTCCTTCCATTGCTGAAATCAAAATTGGTTATAAAAGCATTAATGAGGGTTATGAGTATGGTCTTTCACTGCTTGGAAAGGAAGTTCTTATACGAGACGTGTTTAAACCAGGTGAATTTGTAGATTCTATTGGTGTAACAAAAGGTAAAGGATTTCAAGGTCCTGTAAAAAGGCATGGGGTAAAAATCCTTCAACACAAATCGAAAGGAACAAAACGTGGTGTCGGTTCTATAGGTCCATGGACTCCTGGTCGTACGATGTGGACAATTCCCCGATATGGACAAATGGGTTTTAATGTCCGTACTGAGTACAATAAACGTATAATGCAAATTGGATCAGATGGTGCAGAAATAGTTCCCAAAGGTGGTTTTGTTAACTATGGATTAGTTAAAAATAATTATGTGTTACTTAAAGGGTCAATTCCTGGTACTAAAAAAAGGACAGTGATGCTCAGAGAACCCATGAGAAAAGCACCACAACCAGAAAAAGAACCTAGGATTCTTTACATCTCAACGGAGAGTCAACAAGGTTAAGTGCGAGATGATAAAAATGAATGTAGCAATTTATTCAATAAACGGGAAGAAAAAATCAGAAACAATCGAACTTCCATCTGTATTTAGAACACCTTTGCGCCCTGATGTGATAAAAAGGGCAGTTCTCGCAGAACAAAGTTGGAAGAGACAACCAAAAGGAGTTAGTAAATTAGCTGGTCGCCTTGTAGCTGTTGAGAATTGGGGAACAGGTAGAGGAGCTGCAAGAGTTCCAAGACGAAAAGGTTCACGAACTCATAGTGCACAACGAGCAGCTTTTATTCCTAATGTAAGGGGAGGTCATAAAGCACATCCTCCTAAAGTTGAGAAAAAAATAATTGAGAAAATTAATAGAAAAGAACATCTTTTAGCTCTTAAATCAGCTATAGCCTATACTATACATGAAGAATATGTAAGTCAAAGAGGTCATAAATTTGAAGGAAAAATTGATTTCCCAATAGTGGTGGAATCTAAAGCTGAAACCCTTTTAAAAACTAGGGATGTTATCAAACTTCTGGATAATTTAGGTTTGTCTCCTGATTTGAATAGGGTGAAAAATGGAAGGAATATAAGACCTGGTAAAGGAAAACGAAGAGGGCGCAAGTATAAGGTTCCTGTGGGTCCTTTATTGATAGTTGGGAATAACAATTGTGACCTAATCAGAGCTGGAAATAATATTCAAGGTGCAACAATTGTAAAGGTGAAACAACTTACAACCGAACTTTTAGCTCCTGGCACTCATCCTGGTAGGCTTACTATTTGGACTGATGATGCCATAAGAACTTTAAATGAACGTTTTGGGTGAGTGAAAAATGGATGCATATAAAATAGTAATTAAACCTTTGATTAGCGAAAAAGATTTTGAACTGATTGAAAAGGAAAACAAACTAGTAATTCTAGTTGATAGACAAGCAACTAAGCACCAAATAAAGCACACTATAGAAAAGTTGTATAATGTTCAAGTTGTGAAAATAAACACTTTAATAACTCCTCAAGGGCAGAAGAAAGCCTATGTGAGACTTAGTGAATTTGATGATGCTGCTGATATAGCCTCAAAGATGGGGTTATTCTAAAGAAGGTGATAAAATGGGTAAGAAAATTCTTGTTCAAAGGAGAGGTAGAGGAACTTCACAATTTCGAGCTGCTTCCCATAAAAAGAAAGGTAGCGTTAAATATAGGAAAATAGCTAAAATTGAATATTCAGGGATAATAACTGGTGTTGTAAAAGATTTCGTTCATGATCCAGGTAGAGGTGCTCCTGTTGCCGAGGTACTTTTTGAAGATGGATTAAAGAAAATAATTCTACCTTCTGAAGGAATAAGAGTGGGACAAACAATAGAGTACGGCTCAGAAGCAACTATTAGGTTAGGAAACACAATGCCATTACAAGCTATTCCAGATGGAGCCCCTGTCTTTAATATTGAACTTACTCCAGGAGATGGGGGGAGGCTAATTCGCTCTAGTGGGGGATATGCAACAATTCTAGGCCGCGATAAAGGTAAACTTACGCTTCAACTGCCTAGTGGAGAAATGAAGGAAATTCCTCAAAGGTGTAGAGCAACGATTGGCGTTGTAGCTGGTGGCGGGCGCACAGAAAAACCATTCGTCAAAGCAGGAGTTAAACATCATCTTATGAAAGCAAAAGGACATTATTGGCCAAAAGTTAGGGGAGTGGCTATGAATCCAGTTTCTCATCCACATGGTGGTGGTGCTCATCAAGGACCCCCTCGTTCAACAACTGTTTCTCGAAATGCTCAACCTGGTAGAAAAGTGGGTTTGATTGCAGCTAGAAGAAGTGGGAGAAGAAAAGGGAAGAAATAATTTCCTCTTTTTATTTCTTTTTTTATTTTATAAAACCTAGTCATTAATAAGCAAGTGGTATAATTCTATGTTAAGGAGATAATGAGATGGAATCAATAAGTAACTATGATGATATTCAGTTTATTTTTAAGGAGACGCAAAACTTTGAAGGTTGCACTCTTTTAAACGGTTGGCACGGTATTGGTGAATGTGGTTTTATATCTATAAGCCACATTGTTGACAAATTAGGAGCAGAGAGAATAGGTTTTATTATCACTGATAATATTCCTCAATTTATCACGATAAAAAATGAAAGAATCACATTTCCATTTGAAATATATAGAAAAGATGATCTTGTAATTGTTCTACCAATCTTTGAACCAATAAAAACAGAACATCTAAAATTTACAAAAACAATCGTTGAATGGTCAATAGAAGAAAAATTCAAACAAACAATACTTGTTGGTGGTCTAGATAGGAGACTACAAGACGAAAACAGACTGAAAGTAATTTACACTCAAAATTTCCTCAAAGAAAATCCATCTTTAGATTTGCCAATCTTAGACGAGGGTTTGTATGTAACAGGACCATTGGCATATCTGTTAATGTTTTATGAACTAAAGGATTTCCCTGCATTATCTCTACTGCCATATGCAGAAAGATCAAGACCTGACCCAGTAGCTGCTAGTGTAGCAGTTGAAGAGATAAGCAAAGTACTTAATACTCCAATTGAGGTTGAGGGTTTACTTGAACAAGCGGAAAAAATTGAAAAAGAAATACAATCATTGTTGCAAGCTAGTAAAACAAAGACAGGAAAAGAAAACGACACAGATAAAGGAATGTTCGTTTAAACAACTTCTTGTAAGTAGAGTTGTTCAGGAATATTTCAAATAGGATTTGAATCTCGTCTATGGTTCAGTTTTAGCGGTTTTACCTACAATACCATAGACTTTTTCTCTAGTAATGAACTATCTTTAAAAAAATTACTAAATGTCGTAATCCATTTTTTCATCACTTTTATGGATATATTCTTCAGCTATTTCCAACTGCAGTAAGCTTTTGAATTTTTCATTGGTTTTTATGACTTGATTTAATGCTTCTTTAAGTTTAATAGTAAAATTTGGTATACCTTCTTTTGTTAAAGTTGAGATGTTGAAGTCTTGGTTTAAAGATGTTTGTGCTTCTTCAATCTCTGTTGGTGATAAAAGGTCAACTTTGTTTAAAACTTTGATAAACGGTGTTTCTGGGAATTTTTCTATAATGTCATTAAATAGATTCAACTGCTCTTCCTGTGGAAGTGCGGTTTCTTTTGATAAATCAAACATAAATACAATAATGTCTGAGATGTGACGGATTGAAGTAATACTTTGGAGTTCGATTATATTTCTCTCTTTAAACGGTCTATCTAACAAACCTGGTGTGTCTACAACTTGGGCAATTGTGTAGAGTAAATCCCAGTGTCCAAAGATAATTTTCTTTGTTGTGAAGGGATATTCTCCTATTTCTGGTGTTCCTGTTGATATTTCTCTTACAAGGGAGGATTTTCCCACATTTGGAGCTCCTGCAACAACCACTGTAGGTAGAGAAACGTCAAAATCGGGTACAGCTTTCAATTGTTTTACTAATCTAATTAACTGTTTAATATCTCCTTGAGCTTTTTTAACTAGCGAAACAAACCTTCCACCAGCTTCTCTTCTTATTTCTGCCATTATAACGGGGTGATTTGTCTGATCTAGTTTTTCTATTAGTTCTACTTTAATTTTTTCGATTTGTCTAGAAATTCCACTAATTCTCCCGAGAATCTTTTTTATTTTGTTTGTACCTCCAATTAAATCGCAGATTTCTCTATAAAATGGGTGTAATTGGTCTATTGAAGGAAATTTTGTCACTATATTGTCTAATCTTGTTATAATTTCTGTCGCCAAAACTGTGACTTTTGCTTTTTCATTAGCTGCGATTTTCTCTTCACGTGTTCTACGTTTTTTTTGTTTTTTTGCGATAGCAGACTGGGACCGACTGAAGGAGTATTCAATGATATCTTTAACTGGAGAAATATGAGAAACCCTTCTGAATGGGTTCCGGTTCTCTTTTTTTTCATTCACTTGGAATCACTTTTAGCGTTGATTTCTGACAGATTTATTTCGTGATCAAAATATTTGTGAAGATTCTTAATTACACCTTTTTTTCTTTGTTCAAATTGTTTCTGGAATTCGTGAATTAAATTAATAAGTTTAGGTTTACAATCAAGACCACAAATGATTTCCCCATTTTTACATCTTCTACATATATCTGCTAGCTCTTTATCGTCCTTGATGAAGAGTTTCTCAAACAAATCATAAATAGTACAAATCTCTGGATTGGCACCTAGTTCCCTTTGTTCTTTTATTGTTGCTCTTCCACCAGTAAAAGCTCTCACGATTTTCTTTTTTACAATTTGGGAACTATCTCTAAGAAAAATGCAGTTTTCTGGATTAGAAGAAGACATTGGCCCTCCATCCAATCCTTTTAGGTATTTAATGTATAATGAAGCTGGTAAGGTAATTTTTCTTTTCCTTGCTACATCCCTTGTAAGTCTCATGAACACGTCTTGGTCAAGCCCTATTGGTACCACAACAGGAAGATCGTAATCAGTTGTTGGGTGGAGTATATGTGCTGCTTGAATGCACGAATAGTATGGCGTGCCTACATTCTCTTCTCCAATTAAACCAAGAGCAGATTTAATGGAATTATATGTAAGATTAACTGAGAATGTTAAAGCTAGGTATGCAATTCTTGGGGTAGAGCTTGAAATATATGCATGAACTTGATCAGGTTGAAAACCAAGTGAAAATATGTCAATGGCATTTTTCAAAGCCAAATTATATGCTGATTTTAGTGAATCAACTTTCCTAAAGACGTATTTTTCGTCATCTGAAAAAGGTAAGAAGAATTGACACTGATATTTCCCCTGCAAATATTTAATAAGTTCAAATAAGATAAGATGACCATAAGTTAAATCATTAGATGGCCCTCTCCCACTGATAATTGCCCATCCCTTTTTTTGTTCTATGCGATTTAGAATTTTATCAAAATCCCTATGAGCGAAAACAATACCTCTACGGAAGAAAAGGTGATCCGCTCCTATGCGAGGGAGTTCTTTTTTAATCCGTGAGATTCCAAATTCTTCAAGAATACTGTCGTATTCCGTTTTTTTTTCAATATCCATGTGCCCTAAGTTTTTTGTCAAAACAAACACCTCTTTAAGAAATAAATATTGAAAGTGTGGGTTAAAGAAGATGAACTGTAGACTAACCTTATAGATTCTGTACAAAAATCAGGGAAAGCTATTGCCAGTCCAAGTGATCACACTCATCTTTTTCTTGTAAAAAAGGCTTTATAAGATTATCGTCAACTCACTACACGAGTATGGAAACGTGGAACAAACTCTATTCGAGTACTATTGAATCATTTCTATTAAGAAAAAGGAAGTTACAACAGGTAGTGATGGGTTTTAATGTTAATATCGATAAAGTAATTCGAATTAGACCTGATACACTACAAGGTTTAAAATCAAAGAATCTGGATGAAATATTGTTACAGAAAGAAGTTCCAATGGATATAAACTCAATTGAATCCTTTATTTTGTGTTTACTAAGTGCTATTGAGGGTGGAAAAGCTGATGAAAAATTAATTGTGGCCGAAGATGTTTGTGACTGGATAGAAAATACTTTTGTTGTTGATGAAATTAAAATAGGGGGACAAGCAGGTATAATGGCTAACCTTCTAACAAAGCTAGAACTAGCCGATGTATTACTAAGTCTTCCAGTTTATGATGCTAGTTTTGTGGGTTTATTACACGATAGAATCAATATACCATTTGAATCTAATGGTAAATGTTCAGTTCAACCCATTACCAAGCTTCAAGGTTTTGAAAAAAAAAGGTTTATTCACTATATATTTGAATTCGATAAAGGAATATACTACCTAGCAACATCTAATTCTATTGAATGTCTAAGGCAAAATAGATTTATAGCCTCTCATGACACGGTTAACTCTTTACTCGAAATAAAAAACTGCTTTAAGAAATATAGTCTTGAAAACATTCAAAAATATTCAATAGCGATTGTTTCAGGTTTCCATCTCTTAAACCCAGAAATGCAAGACAATACAACATATTATGATATCATTGCCCCCATAATCTCGATGTTCAAGGAATGGAAAAAAACCAATCCAGATTTGAAAATACATCTTGAATTTGCAGCTACAAGGGATAAAGAGCTTATAAAAGCTATTTTCCAAAGATTATTACCTTTAGTAAATTCAATTGGTTTAAATGAACAAGAACTTCTTTCGATATTAGAAACTACTAATGTTACTACTTACAAAAAGTTACGAAAAGAAATGTCTTCAGTGAATCTGTTTGAGGGAATATTAAATATTTGGGTAAAATATCCACATCTTCGTATTCATCTACACTATTTGGGTTATTATCTCACTATTTCATCAAGATTGCATGAAAAACATGCAATAAAACGGAAACAAGCTTTAATTCTCTCAGCTGTTTTTGCAGCGGTCAAAGCAAAAAACGGCTCAATCTGTTCTATTAATGAGATTAATAATGTACTTTGTAGTGTTTCCAAAAGTGGATATGAGGAAATAGAAGGACTGCTATCTTTCCTAAAATCGGAATACAAGAGTATAGATGAGATTGAAGATGGTATTATGAGTACAGACTCATTCACAGTAATTGGGATCCCAACAATAATAGTAAAATCTGCACAACAACTTGTTGGGGTTGGAGATACAATATCTGTTTTGGCTCTCTTATTGGAAAATTAATCTCTGAACTATACGAAACCCTGTTTTTTGGAGTTTATATAATATCATTTGTATATACTATAAAAGGCAAACCAGTTATTGGGTTTTTACAATGGCTAATGCTGATTCAATGAAAATTAACAGTAATTTTTTCGAGTGGAAGCAACCAAAAGATACATTATTCATAAGTGTTCTTGAAATACCTTTTGTGGAGGATGAAAAAGCTATAACAAATATGATTACTGAACTTATTTCAAAGAACATTATGTTTTCTATCAAGTTATCAAGTGATTCACAATTTCTAATAGTATATGATTTTTCAAAAACCAACAAAAAATCTACAGATATTCACAATCTTGTACACCATTTGTCTTCAAATTATTCTCTCAAACTGTTGAATAACCCAAACGATTTTTTTACGCCTCCTATTAAGAAAATAGTTCAAAAGGACTCTACGCTTGAAATATTGTTTGAAGATGGAACAAAGAAATATTTCTTAACCTATATATTGTCTTCTGTTAACAAAAAAGCAACACAAGCGAAAAAAGCATTCACTAAACTTACTAAGTCTCTTATACAAACGGATGTTTTCTCTATAATTATAACACAATTTCCAAATACTAAAAGCGGTGATACCAATTACCCTAAATGGGGTATCTTTTTTATATCAGAGGATTATAATTTACTTGATATAAAGCGCAAAAATCAAGTATTGTGTCGATTTGTTAAGGCAAATTCAACTAAAATTGATTCTAAACTCTCTTTACTTCTAAAAAAATCTATTTCAAGGCATCTAACTAACTTTAGATTCCTTGTTCCCTGGATTAAACACGAAGGTGCATTCAGTGACGTAATTAAGCTTAATGATTTACTACGAAAGAAGCAACCCAAAGATCATAACTATATAATAGAAAAGAAACTTGAAGAACCACTTTCACCAAATATTCCCCCATCTCTTTTATTTAAAACAGTGCATCTGAACAAGCCTTTTCCATCTGTAAAAGCGGAAGTTGTTCCTGATAGCAATTTTGTAAATGTTCAAGTGGGACATAATATTATTGAGGTACAGAAAAGTGAAAATTCTCAAGACCTTTGCACCAATATTGATGATGTCATTATTCCTTCTACACAGCCATTGAATAAAGGACTAGACAATGAATTCATCAAGCATCGTGTCAACAGCGTTTTGAAAAGTTTCGATTTTAAAGAGACGATTATATTCGAGGAAAACAATGATTTAGTGTTAAGAAAAGGCTCTTTTTATATTTTTGTTAGAATCTTTAAAGGAATTTTAAATCAAACCCAAGCTTACGAAATATTGGATGAACTTTCCTCTATTGCGGGTTTAAGGAATAAATTCATCTGCATTACCATTGCTGATGTTTTAGAAAATGGTGCTTTCAAGATATTGAATGAATACAATGTGCTTTTCTTATCGTATAATGACTTACTAAATGAGGTAACACTGAAATCAAAAATCTGTGAATGTTTAGAAAGTGCATTTACTTTTGTACATTCCCATTAAACTAAATTTTCCCCATAAGTAGAAAAAGACGTATTACAGAAATTTTTGAGTGATAGACAATAGTATACACTGATGACTGGGGAATGCAATATAGTTGATCATTATATACTTGGTGTTGTAAAAAAAATTTTACCAAGAAACGAGGAAATTATCCATAGTAGTTTATTTCTAATTAGAGCAAAAGAAGATGAACTTGATGATTTAGATTGGTATTTTAATGGTTATTCTGTTATTTCTGAAAGAGTATCTAATCGCATTCGTAACCTCTGCAACAATAAGACCGTTACATTCGCTAACACTGGATTATACTCAATATCACAAAGCCAGCAATATGTTGCAGAGGAAGAAATAGCGCGCGCAACAACTTCCCTTAATTATTTGTTTTCACACATAAAATCAGGGATACAATTAGTAAACAAAGCGACAGAAGTGTATAAAGAAAAATTATCTGTTATTCGCTAATTTCAACTTAATATGAAGTTAGAGATACATTTGATGATTCATCTTCTTGTGGCCTGATATTATCCCATATTTGGTTAACAGTTTTAACATCTTCTGGATGAGCATAAACTCTAACTAGTGTAAATAGTGTTCGATAAGCGCTTGATCCTGAAAAAGTTGATATATATTTAGTAGTGTTCAGTGCCTTACTAAGTGTAAAAGACTTGGTTCCTGAACTAATGCGATTATATGGATCATAGATGTAGATGTTTGAAGTTTGAAATTCCAGTTCATTGATTGTTGAAAGTTTATAGGTAGAATCAATCTTCATTTCATGTTTCAAATTGAGATTATTGTCCTTCCCATATTTGATTACATTTTTGACAAAAGATTCTTGAGCTGTAAGTTTACAAAGCTCGTCAATGGTGATTCCAAGAGATTTTGCAGTAGATTCATCAATAATTTTTTCCCATACAGCTTTATGAAGTCGTCGATCTAGAAGGTCTTTTAAATGTGCTTTTGCCTTAGCAAGCTCATTAGACTGTTTAGCAAAAATTTCTCCTACAAGAGTGTACTCGTTCAAATAGATATATTTCGAAAGATCATTAGTACGTTCAATTAATTCTAATGGCTCACAAGCTTCGCTTAACATTGCATGAATGGTTATATCTGCTGCTCGCGCAGTTTTGTGGAAATACACGTTCTTATATTCAAAGAAACGACCAATAAGTGATGAATAAATGTCATCAAGTACTTTCCAATTATAATGTATGGCATCTTTACCTTGATGTTGTTGAATTGTTGTGTTGTTAATAATTCTATTAATTGCAATTATTCCAAAGTGGAGTGTACCCGCGAAAGTTGAATCTCTAAGCATAAAATCTAATCTATCGGCACCCAATGCTCCCTGAAGTAAAGGATGTAATAATTCACTTCTGCCATCCCAAATTTTCATTAGCTCTTCTGGATTAATGAACTCTTCAAGAAGAGGTTTGATAAATTCGGATTTTACAATTTTATCCCTATGTTTATCGTGACCATGAGCTTCTTTTGGATAAACTCTTTTGAATACTACATCATCATATGTATGACTAAACGGACCATGGCCTATATCGTGTAGAAGTCCCGCTAAACGAGCAACTTGTATTTTTTCTGTTACATCATCATGATATTTAAAAACTTCTTGTGCATAACGCCCCGCTAAATACATCACTCCTACACTATGAGTAAATCTAGTGTGTACTGCGGAAGGATAAACCTCTCTAACTCCTGATAGTTGACTAATCCATCGTAACCTTTGAAAGATAGGCGTGTCAATAATTTTATTTTCTATCTCTGTCAGTCGTACTTCATCATATATTGGGTCTCGAATAGTTCGCACAAAGGATAAAACGTCTTTCATAACTATTCCTCTAAATTATTTTATATTTCTTTGATGTTATATGTGTTTAATCTTTTTCGCATTCTTTAAGGTTTCGAAAATAAACTAGTTAGCCCCTCTAATAATATACTGGCAAATGACCCCCCTCTAAATAGTGCTTTAGCGGTCTAAAACAAGAGAAAGGCTTGATATTTGAAAAATCGCTGTTTTAAGGGGAAGAGATTATATGGTGGACCGGTCGGGATATTCACTTTGTTTCGCGCAGAAAACAAATTTTTGAACCCGAGGCCTTCTCGTTGCGAACGAGACGATCTTCCTCTGATCTACCGGCCCAGTATTCATTAAATAATTAAATATTATCTTATTGAAAGTTATGATTTGCATGTACAAAATGTTAGATAATCTATAGAAGGAAAAGGAAACATCCAGTGCTTTTTGAATGTTTATGCTTTGCTTTTTACACGCATGATTTTGCGTTTTCCAATAACATTCCAATATTCTACTTCAGCACCCTCTACAATCAGTTTTTTTAGTTCTTCTTCTGTAGGGAGTGAAGCTTCAAATGTATCGTAGGTCTCTAAATCCATTAATTGTATACTATCTCCACCTAGCGAGATAATTTGGGCTATCCTTTTGTCGATGATTGGAGATAGTAGTTTTGTATCTGCAGGAATAGCTATTTCAGTTTTACTTCCCGTGAAAACATTTTCAATTTTCATCCTAGATTTGGCATGTCCGTGCTTTCCTGATTTGGACTTTTCAATATCCCGAACCAAATATACATCATCGTTGTGGATAATGTAATATCCTGTTTTAACTTGACCAGCTTTAATTGGTTTTACATCATGTTCTGACATATATTAATCTCCTATGTATTTCTCCTGATTTTGCCTCCTGGGGAAGTCAAAGTTGTTTTTTAGCACAAATGTAATCTATATTTAAGGAAGCATTTAAGAGTGTAGAGCTAATAACACTTTGCTTGTTTCTAATAGTGGGACTACATAAGAATATTTAAACTCTTTTGGTTTGAGTTAATAGAATTTGAAATTGTTAATGTGGGTAGTTAGCGACAATATCAAGAATTTCTTCTTTTAAACAAAGTATGAAAGAATATTAAAATGAAATAATAGAAGAAAAAACTATCTTTGAGGTTTTTGTTTACGCCCGGTAACAAGCTGATTAACCGCAACATCGTTAACATGGGTAACTTGCCACTTAACACCAGGGATATCACCCTTGGCTCCCTTTTGTGCGCCTCCTATACTACATACTAAAACTTCATCATGTTCATCTATATATAGTAGTCCTCCATCGTGAGGGACAAATGCTCCTATTTGTTTTCCATTTTTAGTTAACCTTACTCTTACACATTTTCTCAGTGCTGAATTTGGTTGTTTACTCTCCACACCATATTTTTCTACCACTATTCCTCTTGCTGCTGGACTCCCTTCAAGAGGGTCCGCCTTTTTGTCTAATCTTAACATTTTTCTTTTATAGTGGATGTCTTTCCAACGGAAATGTTTCCTTTTATTTCGTAATTTTCTTGCAGCAAACTCTCCTTTTGGAGATTTAGATCCAGTCATTATTATCACTTTAATTATGTATATTCTTGTTAATTTAAGTATGAGAACCTCTTCAAGCTTTCTCTCAAGCTCTCCCTTCCTCATTTCATTAAAAAACTTTTGATGCTAAACTAATAGTAAAAATAGTAAGAAGGATGAAAAAAAGTTTATTTCTTGATCTCATCTGTATATTCACGATAGTTTGGACTCATAGTAAGGTCAACAATACCAGTACCTAGGGCAATTGTTTGACCAACAATAACGTTTTCAGTTATTCCTTCTAATGGATCAAATTCACCGTGAATAGCTGCATCAAGAAGATGCTTAACGGTGACTTCGAAAGCTGCTCTCGCAAAAACAGAGTTTTTCTTCCCAGAAACACCATGACGGCCTATTTGTAAAACATCACCTGTATGTGTCATCAAATCAGAAACAGATCGGAAGAG
>BPTO01000034.1 GCA_023705985.1 Candidatus Heimdallarchaeota archaeon
TGTTAATATTGTTGTATAACTTGTAAGATCACTATTCAAGATATAGAAATTTTCAGTATCGTTTATGTTGTATGACAATGTTGTTTTTAGACTTTCTGTTTTTTTTGGATTATTATACTCTTGTTTGATTTTTACGTTCTTTTGCACTATTTCTTTGTGTAATTCATAAATCGATTGTTGGTTATTTTTTTCTTCTACTTTCTCTGTGGAAAGTGATTGTGGTTGAATATCTTCTGTTTTTTCCAACCAAGAATTTGTACAAACGTTGTAATTAATTGATGATAATGCTATGACTAATAATATAATTATTACTATTAACTTTTTTTGTTTTCTCTTTAACATATGGCTTTGAGATGTTTAAGTAAAAAAAAATATAAATCTTGTGTTATTAAATTCTTATTGAAACTTATATGTTTTTCTCAATTTTTCCTATGTAATAAGACGAATTAACAAATGCTAGTAACTCTTCAAAAACCATAATTCCGATGTGTTTGTCAATTTGCTGAGAAATAACATTAAATAGTAAAAATGTAGGAACCCTTTCAATATTTATTTTAGAATAATTACCTTCATTGATACTACCAATAGACCAATCTATTAATGTTATGAAATCTTTCACACTCTCAGTTTTTTTCTACTCAAAGAGTCACGCTTTCAAAAGAAAAGGAGAAGATGCTTTATTGAATGCCCAGAGGAAAAGAATCTATCGTAAGTTATTAATTAGGCGGTTTGATTTCCAAATCAAAGATCCCCAAATCATTGTTCACACACACTTTCAGCTTATCTTACAAGGAAACTCTATAAAATCAGGAAACATCTCACAAGTAATCATTCTTGCAAAAGTTTCAAGGTATGATGGTAAAATTTGTTGTTAAATTCTAAGTCGTGTATATGATACGACTTATCTCCCCACTATTTAAAGTGGTGCTCTTATTTCTCTTCTTAACCCTTTTCGTAAGCAATAACATCCTATGTCGTTTCTAACTAACGAGACTAGATACCTTAGTAGTCGTACTAACATACGACAACATTAACAATTACTTGTTCTACACTTTCTAATTACTCAATAGTTTTTCTTCTGTAGTAATTCAACAATTTAGTCTAGTTTTTCCTTCGACATAAATCTTTGATTAAAATATTCCCGTTTCAACCTTTTTTACTCCATTTTTATCCTTCTTTCCCTGCACTAACAAAACTAAATCAAAGTTTTGTTAAGACAACAATTAAGAAAGAAGAAATTAAAAGAGTATAGACTAACTTTCTTACTGTTCATCACCAAAAAATAGATAAATACTTAAATATCTCACTTATTGATTTTAACCATAGGAATATTAAAATGGTGGTTTATTTGGGATATCCTCAAGTATCTCTTTACGAATATCTTCTACAAAGTTCTGAAAATAGAAGAATGGCTATTGCAATTGAAGACAGCGGTGAGCAAGTTACATACCAGGATATAATAGATAGATCAAATAAACTAGCAGATTTCCTCCTTACATGCGATGTTAAAAAAAATGACACTGTAGCCATTGCTCTTCCAAACTCTATAAGTTACATTATTTCTGTTTTTTCTACTTTTCAAATAGGTGCTAAAGTAACACCAATAAATATCAGGCTTTCTCAACGCGAAATAAACTTCCAGTTACTTGATTCAGAGGCTAAAGCTATCATTATTTCACCTGAAATGTGTGATGTTTTTGGAGATTTAAAAAATAAATTCGATTTCAAAGCAAGAATTATAACTCCAAGCATTGTTTCAGATTCTTCTGAAAATGATTGCATTAATAATTATGTGCATTTGAAAAGCATTCTACAAAACGACAGAAATTTCACTGAAAATAAGAGCAAAGCTGATTCTATAGCTTTTCTTCTTTACACCGGAGGAACTACAGGAACACCTAAAGCTGTAATGTTAACCCATTCCAACATTTTAATCAATTCAATGCAATTCAACAACCGTTTGGATGAATCACTTAGAACGGATAAGGAGAGTGCTCTAGCTGTTCTACCTTTAAGTCATAGTTTTGGTTTAATTTGTGCCTTATTTGCACCTCTCTTCAGGGGAGATAAAATTATCACCCAAGCTACATTTTCACCATCTAAAGTTTTAGAGATTATTGAGAAAAAGAAAATTACAGCTTTTCATGGTGTTCCCACAATGTACTATGCTCTATTAAATGAAGATTTAGAAAAATATGACATTAGTAGTTTAAAATTGTGCATCTCTGGGGGTGCAGGATTGCCAAAAGAAGTTTATGAACAATTTCTCAGGAGAACAGGTGTTTCGATAAAGGAAGGTTATGGATTAACAGAATGTAGCCCTGTTACACATGTAAATCCAATCTATGACCCCAAGATTGGATCTATTGGTAAACTTCTAACAGATACTCAGGCTAAAATAATTGATCTAGAAACAAACGAGACTATGGAACCTGGAGAGGTAGGAGAGATGGTTATTAAAGGTCCGCAAGTAATGAAAGGCTATTGGAAAAAGGGTGTTGAAACTATCAACGTTTTCACTAAAGATGGGTGGCTAAAAACAGGTGATTTAGCGAAATTTGATGAAAAAGAATATTTTTACATTGTTGATAGATTAAAAGAAGTTATCAATTCTGGTGGATACAAAATTTATCCCAGGGAAGTAGAAGAGATTTTACATCAACATCCAGCTGTTGCAATAGCAGCAGTTATTCCTAAACCAGATGATTTCTATGGAGAAGTAGTAAAAGCTTATATTGTCCTTAAAAAAGGCCAAGAGACTTCAAAAGAAGAAATTACAGAATATTGTAGAAAAATTTTAGCAAGTTACAAAATTCCCAAGGAAATAGAATTTACAAAACAACTACCTTTAAGCGCAGCAGGTAAAGTGTTAAAAAGAGAATTGAAGAAAAATAATACTACTTAGTATTAGAATTGATTATTTCGAAAGCTTCATCAACTGAGAGAGGTTCGAAAATCTCTGCACTAAATGCTTTTCTACTCAAATCATACAGAGCTTTATTATATGGAGCTTTTACATTATTTTTTTGTGCGAGTTGTAACATATATCCGTTCAAAGTATCTAATTCGGTGATATTTCTCTTCTTCATTATAAGATCTTGAGCCATACTGTTTATCACAGCATGTTTAACATTTTTCTTGAAGATGAGAGTGCGTAAAAAGGAAGGAATTTTCAAGCTTAGAAAGATTGTTTTCCAATTTGGAAGACTTCCTAATATATGTTCTTTATAGCCAGCTTTTTGGATAATCTTAATACCTTCAGAAATAACTTGTGTAGATAAGAATGAAAGTTTGGAAAACGAGGACACCTTTTGGAAATTCAAACCCACCAATGTAAATAGAGAATTAGACAAATTAAGCGCAATTTTAGTGTGAACAGCATCTTGTAATCGGTCAGTAATTTCACATTTAAAACCTAGATTAAAAATACCATTTATCTCTTCTATTGAGTATTGTAGTTTGTTATCTTCTGTTCCTAAGTATAGTGGGCCCTTCTCTTTATAACATACAACATTTTCATTATCTTGCCAAACATTAAAACAAATGACACCATAAACTATCTTAGTGAAGTACTTAGTTAGAATATTTTGATTTTCCACCCCGTTTTGTAAAGCAACAATTATGACTTCATTCTTGAATTTTGAATAGATCTGTTGCGCAGCTTTTTCTAAATCGTAGTTTTTAACCGACAATATGATAACGTTAACATTATCAATATCATCTAAGGAGTTAATTACAGAAGCTTTTACGTTATTTTTATTGTTTAAATCAACCTCAGAAAGAATAAGCTCTTCATCTTGTAGTTTGATGTACTTATCTCCTCTAGCTAATAGAATAATATCTTTATAACGAGGAGCAATCCAGCCATAAACAAATGAGCCAATAGCACCAGCACCATATACAAGAATATTTAGTTTTTCGGGCATAATTACCAATAGCTAATGGTGCTTTTGAATTTTTCCAAAACTCAACAACTAGAATGCAAATACTCTTAAAACTGCCAATAAGTAAATATACTTAATATTTTCAAATACTAATTAGTGCTTGAACTATGAACCAAAAAGACTTTGAGCTTGAGCTTGCCTTGAGTTTAATAGAAAATCAACTTTACGATGAAGCATTATCTTATTTGAACCGATTAATTGAAAAATATCCAGAAAATCAGCAACTTCTCTTCCTTAAAGGAAAGACATTCTATATTACTGGGTTATTTCAAGAATCTATAGAGGTTTTAACAACGATTGTAGCTAATAAAACAGATTATTGGCAAGCTTATGAACTTCTTGGGGAGATTTATCGTACTCTTAATCAAAGCGGTTTGGCTGAAACATTCTATTCGAAAGCTACAGAGATAAATCCACAAGCAATGTCTTCGTGGTTAGGGAGAGGAAAAATGGCATATCAACAAAGTGAATATCAAATAGCAACATTATGTTTTGAAACATACTTAAGATCTGATATGAAGAATGTAGAAATAAGGTTATTATTAGCCAAGAGTTATAGAGAGATGGACAACTATTTATCTGCAATTGATGCTTATAATGAAGCCATAGATCTTGACCCCACCAATCAAGAAATTTACGAAGAACTTGGAGATTTATATGTCAAACTCGATCATCCAGAAATTGCTAGAGAAAAGTACTCTCAAGCTTTACAAGTAGAAGAAAAAACAAGACCAGTTAACAAAGAGATCTACTACAAGTTAATAGAATTGGTATTCAAAGAGGAAAATTATCAAAAAGCATTCAATCTTTGTAACGAACTCTTAACAATTGTTAAATCTGATCCAAAAGCTCTCTTTCTTTCTGGGAAAGCGTTAATCAAACTTAATGATATTAAAGAGGGACGAAAAAGAATTTCTGAAGCATATAACTTGGAAAAAAATGACGTATATTGGAGATATCTTGAAAAATTTGATGATGATCGATTAAGAGAAAAAATAAAACCAAGAAATTACGAATGATAGTGAGAAAAAATTGGAATCGCGAAAATCAGAAGATGAAATATTCGCACAGATTGCTTACAAACATCTGTCAAAATTCTGTTTTATGGTTTGGGATTATTTTACAATTCCAAAATTATTCGATTTTTATGGGTCTGAGAGTTCGTGCCTTTGCCATTATGGTAACCATTATCTCCTTCATGGAATCCCAAATGAAGAGATTCTTGAAAAAATTAGAAATAAGGGAGAGTTTGTAGTTGCATATGATGGTGTTTGGAGAAATTTAATAATTGAAAATTTTATAAATCTTAGATTAGTTGACAATTCAGCAGGAAATAGTGTTTACAACACTTTTTTATGTATGGAATTAAGCAAAGACAACTTCAGTTTAAAAAAAGAATATAAAAGCAGAGAAATAACTGATGAAGACTTTGATTTACTATCACTAAAACAACAAATTCACGTGCAAAAAGGATTTGGTGGTACTTGTATAGTTGAGGAAAACACACTTATTGGATGTGCGTTTGCTCCACATGTTGTAAATAAGAACGATTTTTCATTTGCTATCATACGAGATGTTTGGGTGGATAAGAGTCACAGAAACAAAGGGTATGGTTACGATTTAACTGCATCATTATGTAAATATATTTTCAATCAAGACATAGAGAGAATATTCTTATGGGTTGAAAAAAACAACATTCCAGCAGTAAAAATATATAATAAAATGGGATTCCTCGCAAAAGAACAAGTCTTAGGAAACTTATGTCAACTAAGAAAAGAG
The DNA here is from genome assembly GCA_023705985.1 of Candidatus Heimdallarchaeota archaeon. GTDB lineage: Archaea > Asgardarchaeota > Heimdallarchaeia > Heimdallarchaeales > Heimdallarchaeaceae > 18H4-34. The sequence goes on from BPTO01000034.1 coordinate 5,724, forward strand.
AAGTTTTAATATGGAAATTATTGTCAACTTACTTCAGGTCATCGATATGTAGAAGGTAAACGATACTACACTTAAGTTAGTTCAAGGAGATATATCTGTAATATGAGTGTGAAGTAAGCAAATAAGTGTTGATAAAGGTAGTTTTGGAGGAGTTAAATGAGAGATTGGTATATATCCATTATCTGAATATAAAGGGTGAATAAAGAGGAAGTGTTGAAGGTTTTATTCCTATTACTCCGCTTCTATGCAGTTTCTGACCACTAGTCTATTCTTTCTTTGCTTTCTTTGAGATTATCCTTGCGAGCAATAATGGGACTACTAATATTAGAAGAGCAAATGTGAAGTTTAAAGGATTTTCGTCTGTAGTAGATTCAACTGAAGTGTGTTCAGTTGTAGTAGATTCAACAGGTTCAGCAAGAGGATAGAGATCAACCGAATCAGCTTCACCATCAATAGAATAATAACTTGTTCCTGACCAGTCTGACCAGTAGTTGCCCTCTTGTTTTGAAGTATCATACCAATAGTTGCTAGTACCAGAATTATACGCTTGAGAAGTTCCTCCTAGATTATTGTCTACAAAGGTATTATGGTGAATAAGATTATTATCAGAATCAGATTCTAAGTATACTCCATAGTTTTCATTTTCTTGCAGAAGATTGTAAGTAACGACACAAAAATCGGAAGAGTCAAGATAGATGCCATAGTTGTTATTGTTGTTGCATGTGTTTTTTTCAACCGTCGAACCACTAGAAGAGGAAAGATAGATGCTATAGTTGTTATTGTTGCACGTGTTGTTATTAACAGTCGAACTACCAGAAGAGTGAAGATAGATACCAACCATGTTGTTGTTGTTGCACGTGTTTTTTTCAACCGTCGAACTACTAGAAACCCCAAGCCAGATACCGCTCCAGTTATTGTTGCTGCACGTGTTGTTAATGATAGTCAAACTATCAGAAGAGTGAAGATAGATACCTATGATGTTGTTGCTGCACGTGTTGTTAATAATAGTTGAATATGTACAGAATCCAAGAGATAATCCAATTGTAGCGTTATTTAATATTTGGTCACGTACTGTCACATTAGTACAATTGACTAATATTAATTGACCATAAACTGGTTCATCAATTATCGTAGAGTCAAGGTTAGTGTAAAAACCTAATTTTTTACCATTCACCCAATTATTCTCGATAGTATATGAGAGGTAAGTATCAATGGTATATTCAAAGATATCCAAACCACAATCAGTAAAAGTGTTATTTTCCACAGTCGAACTCCCAGAATCCTCAAGGTAGATACCTCTGAAGTTGTTACTGTACGTGTTGTTAATGACAGTCGAACTCCCAGAATAGTAAAGATAGATGCCATAGTTGTTATTGCTGCACGTGTTGTTTGTAACAGTCGAACTCCCAGAAAAGTAAAGATAGATACCTCTGAAGTTGTTGCTGCACGTGTTGTTAATGACAGTCGAACTCCCAGAAGAGTCAATCTTGATGCCATCATAGCCATTGTTGTTGCAAGTGTTGTTAATGGCAGTTGCTGTTCCATCAGTTACATTCCAGATATAAATTCCATAATCGCTTGCGTCAACATAACAATCACGAATAATGAAATATTTAGTTGTACTAGTGATATAAATACCAAATGTACTCGTTGTTGTAATGTCATATCCTTCAATAACATAAGGATCTTCCGCTGTTCCTGTTCCTGGAAAAACCTCAAAATCGCTATCACTTGTTATTTCAATTGGATCATACGGTGTCAACTCTAGTAAAGTAGGAGTATAATCATTCTCTTCAGCAGTTATTTGTACATTGATATTCGAAGCGTAGATTGATAATGTCAGTGTTAGTAGAATTAATATTGTTCTCTTCTTCATGAAATCACACTTGCTTAAGCTCTTTTCAAATATATACTTTGTGCAATGAATTCTTATGATAATAATCCTAACGAGTATATTTTTTTAGTTTATATACCAATTTGGGAATAATGAGGTAAACCCATCCGTTCTGATATCTTCCTATCTTTATGAAATCCAAATAAGTAAGTCGGTCAACAGAGCGTTATGACTTAACTGCCCATTTATGTAAGCATATTTTCAATCAAGACATAGAGAGAATTTTCTTATAGGTTGAAAAAAGTAATATTCCAGCAGTTAAAGATATATAATAAGATGGGATTCCTCGCTAAAGAACAAGTTTTAGGAAATATATATCATCTAGAAAAAGAGAAGTTTTAATAGTAAAATAATTGTTACCTAACTTCAGGTCATCGATATGTGGAAGATAAACGATACTACAGTAAAGTTAATTCAAGGAGATATAACTGAATATGAGGGAGATGCAATAGTAAATGCTGCAAATACAGAATTATTACTTGGCGCGGGTGTTGCAGGCGCAATAAAATGGAAAGGGGGACCTTCTGTGCAAAAAGAATGTTATCAGATAGGTTCTGTGGAACTAGGAGAAGCAGCTTTAACTTCAGGGGGAACTCTTAAGGTTGATTACGTTATTCACGCTGCATCTATGCATCTAGGAAAAAGTACAGATGAGGATTCTCTTAAAAAATCAATAATTAACAGTCTGAAAAGAGGTTCTGAAAAGGATCTCAAGTCTATTGCCTTCCCTGCGATAGGAACTGGTATTGGGGGTATTTCTAAGCAAATATGTGCAAAAAATTTTACTGAAGTTCTATTTTCATATCTTAAAACTGAACCTCATATTTTTGACGAAGTAGCTATTATCCTTTTTGACAAGCATGATTACAGAATCTTCTTAGATGTTTTTGAAAAGGAATTAAAAGATAATTAGACATCAGTAGTCCTCAAACTCAACATCTTCAGTGAATTCAATTTCGTCCTCGTCTTTATGCAATCTAGCTCTATCTTCCTTTATATCATCTACATGATCTTTAATCAATTCGTATAAATCATCATAAGTATCTGCAATATATGGAGTATCTAACTCTGTTTCTAATGAATAACCCCATGTTACTCCAATACAAGGAATATTTAGAAAATCTGCTGCTTGAACATCATTAGGAAGATCTCCTACCAAAACACCTGATAATATACTATCTGAATCACAATTTTCATTTATTACAGTCATCTTATCTTCACCAGCCAACACCTTTTCAAAGGGAACTTTGTCACCAAACAATTTTTCGAGTATTTCCTCTGAAGTCTCTTCATTTTCAAATAATGGGTTCTGAGTTACTAGAATCATTTGAAGATCTTCTATTTTTTGTACTTTTTCTAGAAATTCTATAATCCCTTCGTGTAATTTAATTTCTGAAGCAAAGAGTTCCCGTTGTAAAGTTCGCATCTTTTTTCTTTTTGACAGAAGTTTGATAGGATTAACAGGATATTTGAAGAACAATTTCATGCTTACTCCTCTTTTTGAAGCGTCTTTATACATCTGAATAACTTCATCTCGTGACAGTTCTTTATTGACTGACTGCTTAAATACTGCTTGAACTATTCCTACAGTATCTGCAATAGTACCTCCAAAATCAAAAAAAACGGGAATTCTCTTATCAGTAACAACAGATAGTTTTATAAGGGATTCTTTTTCGTTGTTCAGCATAAATCTCAACTTTTAGGCTAAAACATTGTTTTTAAAGTTTACTTCAATCTCTTCAGTTAAATAACGTGTATAGACATCAGTTATCAATGAGCTTTGGAAGTAATCTACAGCATCTATAGCATTTGTACGATAACGCCAAAGGTCATCATCAAAATCAAAGTCAACATCATCCTTTGCTTTCTTTTTGAGTCTTAAATAAGTTCCACCGTCACCCATAAATATTTTTCTGTTATCCTCACCGTTTTTGAAAGCCTCAGTTAAGTGTATTATATTCTCTTTATAAAGACTAATAGCTGTTTTAAGGTCGAGTACAGACGTATCTATAACATTACATTGTTTGAAAATAAGATAAAAAGGATTGAAGATAGTTTCAGTTACTGGTGTTTCTGTTTCAATATCAAATCTAAATACGTTTTTAGTATAACATTCGATTTTAGGAGCATTGTTAAGATTAGTGTAGTGATTTATTGTATTTCAATAGTTTTTACTCTCTTTTTTTTCTACGTAGTATTACTAATGCAAAAACAAGAGTAGATAAACCAAGTACTATAAATGTGAAGTCAATATTATTACCAGCATATTCAAGCAATACAAAATTATTAACATACCAGTTACTAGCAATGATCATGTCAAAGACTTTATGAACAATCCTAATTTCACCTTCAGTGAGACCATCCTTACAATAAATCTTTAGATCAATCCACCCTAAATCCATAAAATCTGAAGCACGAAACGTTTCATTAGAATTATTAAAAACTAATGGTTCTGAAAGATTAAGAAGAGGTAAATCTTTTTCCTCAGCCCAATTTGATTTTGGCCAATTCATGCTAATATTATCAATTTCAAATATCATGTTTTTTAGTGAAAGAATGCTAGAAATAAGGATGTCATGAAATTCGTTATTTTCTACCCATTTTTCACCATCATTTATGAATGTTGATGCAATAATCCCATCCTTTGATCTGAAGTCTAAAATAGTCACATTACCGTTATCTTGTATGCTTATATTAAATGTCTGAAATTCTGTGATATCAAGCGGTCCTTGATTTGCAAAAGCATAGCCAGAATTAAGTCCATCTGGAGGGATAATTGAAGGAGCTACTGTCTCTACATACCACCAACGATCATTATCAGATTCTATCATGTTAGATAGTTGTTCATACATAGTGTTGTTATCATAAGAGACATTTGCTAACAAGAAATCTACTTTTCCAGGTAACACAGTATCATTAAAATTATGGACTAAAATGCCATCTAAACCAGAAATTTGATGTGATAACCAGTTCAAATCCTCTATAATTTCATTTCTTAGAATTTCGTTCTCCTTATATATTTGACTGGTTTCATTGAAAATTAGTAGTTGGGCAGTAAGATTGTCCTTTGTCAATCCATTTAGTTCTATAGAAATTAAAGAATAAATAGATGGAATATCAGTACTGTTCACTAGACTTATATTAGGAATGGAGAAAGAAGAAACAAGTAAGAACATGAACAAACAAATGAGAGATGTTTTTTTCCTTTTCATTATCAAACCTTCTTTTCAATTATGGTTGACATAAGTAAAGCGTTGTTTGTAAATCACAAGAATCCATTGGATGTTGATCCCAACCTGGATAGTTTATTGTAATCCAATTATAAGCAGCATCAAAAGCTTGCTCTGTATCATAATAATTAAAATAGTAACTTTGACACATTTTTCGGAGAAAAGGACTGTGCATAGCGTCTATTCTAACATCTAATGGCGAACTAGGATTATAACCCATATCCTGTTGCCATGCAGATTCATCCCACTCACAAGCTACCATTAAATGCTTTTTATTATCTAAATCTTCCCCTTCATCAAGAAAACCTTCTGAATGGCAACTATCTACGATATAAATTAAGTTATTCGTTTCTAAATTTGTGTGCCAACCTTTCAATTCTATATCCGCAATACCCATAAAGAGTGGAGTCCACCCATATTCGGGAAACCAAGTGGTTGAATGAGAATGTATCCACGCATCACCCCATCCTGGTGCGAGCACAGCATGTCCATGTGCTGAAAATAAAACTACTACAACGTCTTTTTCTATCTCTTTTATAACTAAGGTATCTAATATACCACTTACATGACCATCGTTCCAATCATAATGAGTAGCGAAATAACCAGGGATGTATTTCGCCCTATCACTTAGAAGCATATCCCTAAATGGTTCAATATTACTTCTCCATTTAAGTGGCATATTAGAATATTCATCATATAAATCAAATCCAAAACCAACAAAATGGCACAATACTGGAATTACTGTGAATTCTACACTTTTAATTATGGTACTCCTCCCACCCTCTATCATGCCTTCAGGCACTAATCCACTAGCTTTCACTGACACAGTAAAAGTATGCACTCCTCGACCATATTTACTGATGAAAAGATTAACATCATAATATATGTATAACCCTACATGCTTTAAATCTGGGTCATATTGTGCATCTATAAATGTTGAATACGATTGATAACCACCTAATATTCTGAATTTAAATACAATATACTCATGATTTAGTAAATCATTATAGTTTTGTCCTGAGCTTGGTAAGTCTATCAAAACAGTAGTTGCTGCGAATATTTCTGTGATTAAGATTGAATTCAACACTAAACAAACCATAATTAATGAAAGATACACTTTTTGTTTTCTGTTTTTCATATTTTCTTTCAGCTACTTTTTTGTATAAAAGTATAATTTAACATTTATAAACATTATGCCATAGTTAGTAAAGCACATCCCTAAAACAAATCTGAATAGACTAGAGACACTCTAAGGGAGAAAGAGCGTTTTATGGAGAAAAGGGGAAAAAAACGCAAAGACCAAAGAATCAAAGAAGTAAGGGTCAAAGCTTTAAATATAATAATACTACAAAAATTAGACTCTCAAGTAGCAAGCAGTTTATTGAGTTGAATAAAGATTTGGTTAAAAGGAAATTTACAGAGAAAAGAGCAGAAGATTGAAGGAAGGTGGGAGCACCAAGGCTAGGTGAAAGGTAGGTAATAGTCTTACTTTGTGTGATTGGAAGGATGGAAGGAGTACATGGAAAACACTACCTCTAAAACTGTCTTTGTGTGAATTTCTGATAAGAGAAGGGTGCCTTAGGACTATACCTTCGAAAACGACTTTTCACAGAGTATGGCAAGGCGTAAGAGAGTAATCATCAGAGAGTTGGATAAGAGCTATGGGGTACAACACTGTTGTAAAATGGGAAGACTCGGAGTGTGTTGTAGACAGTTCAGAGTTTAAATCACTATCAGTAACCTCTGGTGTTACCTTAAGTGGGTAAAAAGACAACTGAAGAAGACTTCCAAACTTTTCAGCAAAGTGTATATTATTGTCTCTTTTCCTTCCTCCAGTAATTCCATAGTTTAACATAATATTTACAAACTAACAACTATTTATACTAGAGAATTCACCCTTCTTAACCCTTTTCGTAAGCAATAACACCTTAAGTCGTTTCTGACTAACGACTAGATAAATTAGTAGTAGTCTCTAACATACGACAACAGCAATAATAGGTGTTTTTACGCCCTCTAATTACTCAATAGTTTTTCTTCTATAATAATTCAACAATTTAGTCTAATCTTTCCCTCGACAAAAATCTTTCATCAAAATTTTTCCATTTCAACCTTTTTTACTCACTTTTTTTATCCTTTTCTCATATTAACCTAAACTAAGTCGCATTTTTCTTTCGACAAAAAGAAACCCTTATTTCACTTCAAGTTTTGCTTTTGTACATTTGTTTTAATATTTTTCTTTCTCTTGATATTTTTGTTTCCCTAATAATCCTATAAAATTCCCCTTTTCTATAAAAAATCCCCATAATAATTGAGAAGAAGAAATGAATAGCAGTTACTATGAGTCCCGTCTGATTCCCCCAAAGGAATATCATTATCAATCCTGGTATCAGTAACCATAAACTTGCTGATATAAAAGTTAAACCAAAAAAAAGTATCCTTTTATCTCCGGCTAACAAATAGGAAGAGAATTCCTTTTTTAGACAAGGTTGAGACATGTGTCCTATATAAAATCCTTCTAACTTTATCCCTAGAACTCCTCCTATTACAAACTGTGAAATAGGGAAACCAGCGCCTAAAATGATAATTTGCGATAAAAATCCCATTGCAATATTATCAATAAAAAATTTGATACTAGGTTTGAAGGTAAAAAAGAACGTGATTGTTCCACTTGTTTGCGAAAAAAAGAATAGTGTAGCGCCAAGACCCATTAGGAGAATAAACCAAATCAATCCATAAACTATCGAATAAGAAGAACCATGCTTTTTCTTAAAAATTTCATCGCTTGTTTTTTTACAGATATTTACTAAACTCTTTGAAGATAACAATTCAGGTCTTCTTTTCAATATTCCAATTATTCTGTAGAAGCGTTTACACCCGTAATGAAAAGATGAATCCTCTCGTAACTCTTGTTGAATTTCTTTTAGCTGTTTAGTATAGTAGTCAGGATTCAGAGACATAGCAATTTTCCTATTCAGCGTTAGATATTAAATATAAAAAGGATATTATATTTCTCTTCGTTTAAAAAGAGCATTTTCTTGATAAAAGAAAAGAAAAGGAAAACTTAGTACCAGCTTGTTGATCTTCCAAATAACCTCTTTCTTGTTTTAGATCGTCTTGTTTCTTGATAGCGTCTTTTGAATCCTAGTTGTAGTGTTCGAATAATTAATAGTCCCCCAGTTATTGCCCCGAAGATACCAAAATATCCCAAGATTTGTTGTACTGCAAGAAAGATACCAGCTGAACAGAGTAAGCCAAAAAAGACTGATAAAGCGCTAATTTGAACCCAATATGAAGCAGAGCGAGGGGTTTTTGTTATTACAGTCCTTCCAGTAGCACCATCCATTATAGCGTCAAAGCTTCGTCCATGAACCTCATAATTTAGGAAGTAAAAAGGAATGTGAAGCTGGTAGACACTCTTAACTATAGGATTGTCCGTTACTTCTATAATTTGTGTTATTTCTTTAAGAATTAACCCTTTGTGAATATCTCTCATAGAGTTAACAGCCTCTTGTTTAGCTTGATCCAAGTTAAATATACTTTGAACTACATCAGCTTTTATTTTCTTTGCTTCGTTTTTGTCATAGTAAACTTTTCCTCTAGTTGCAATTTGAAAATCAAGCAAGTATTGGTTAACTTCCTCTGCAGCGAAAATTATGAATTCACGTTCATCATCAAAAACACCTTTTTCAGGTTTCAGATGGAATTTGATTTGTCTGTAACCAGATCTGTAAGGCCAGCTATAAGTTGCATACTCTCCATTCCCAGTATAATTTGATCGATTATGAACAGTAATTATCCAGTAGGGATAATACTTCAAACTGACTTTAGTAAACTTAAGAGATTTGTGTAAATCATCAGGAGCTCCAGGTTGCTTTAATAAATCTCCAACAAGTTCAGTTCTAATTTGTGATATATCATAAGCAACAGGTAGCATAAAGTGTTCAATTATTTTCTCTTTTTTACCTGTTTTTGATTGAACTTTACAATAAGGACACTTTACAACACTCTGGGTTTCATCAACTTCCAGAGGAGCAGAACAATTTGGACATAAAATACTTCTCATCTCAGCCCACCACCGTCATAGGCTTGAAAACATTCCTGAGAGTCAGTAGTCCTAGTAAAGATACAATTATACCAGCAATAGATGTTGCAACTGCTGAATATCCCAGGAAGTAACTGAATGTCCCCCCTCCAATAAGGAATAGGAATGTCAACGATAGAAAAATCATTCTGAAAATTTTTGTAACAGGGATTTCCCCTATTATTATCTCACCAGTATTTCCGCTGATTGCCACTCTGTATGTTTCTCCCTTAAAGTGATAATCCACTTTCCATACTGGAATATGAACAAAATATACTCCTTCAAATGTTATTTGTGTAGCACAATCGAAAACTTTTGTACAAGCTTTTTCAGCTTGAGCTCTGTGATCATCAAAGACAACTGTTTTTGCTAATTGATTAGCTGCATCAGCAGCTATTTCTGATGAAAGATATTGGAAGTCTTTTTCGGTCTTAACAAGCTGATTATGGTTGAAGGGAACAGCTTTATTGAAATCACGTCTAATGATCTCTTTCGCATTTTCATAACCATACATCGAACTTCCTCGCCTTCCTATTAAAACAACTAATCGTTTTTCATTAATATTATTCTCAACATGTCGATATACTGTTATGTGCTCTGTCGTTGTGATTGTTTGACCTTTAGAACCTCTTCTTGTTCTTGTTCTAGTTTCGGTGTATTGCCGATAACCCATATAATGAGTAGAAGCAGAAACAGCTACACTCCAAAAAGGAAGTAAAATGGGAGATATATTGGTAATTTTATATTTTTTAATCCCTCTTAATTTTCCTTTCTTTTTGATGAAATTCTTTACTATATCTTGTATATTACCCTTTGAAATGCTATTTGATAAAATATAGTGATTATCAAAAATAGAACCATCAGAAAGTAATGCTTGACCGCATGCTTCGCAGTTAAAAATAGCATCTTCTGGATTTATATCTAATGGTGCATTACAGTGAGGACACTGAAAACCTATTACTTGACTCAATCTACATTACCTAACTTATTAGAATTACATACCTACATATAAAATTTCACAAACAAACTTCAACAGTAAAGAAATAATTGTACTATTTTCCTTTATCATCATGTATTTTTGAGATTACGGTCTCCAGGATGTAACACATTTTCTTGAAAAGCTCAGTCTTTTGAGGAAAAATGTATTTCCCATTCATGCTAAGTTCCATAATTTCAAAAGAAATTGGGAGAATATCAAGAAACTCGATACAATGTGGTTTATATTCTTCTATCAGTTCTTTTATCCATAGATCAAGTAATTCTCTATTTTTTTCGCTTAAATCAGGTGGAACTTGGTTAAAAACAAAGAAGTTCATAGAAGAAATATTCATTTTTTTATAAATATCCAATAACATCTGCTTTGCGCCTTCAAAACTAAAGGTTGAAGGCCTTAAAACGAATATTCTTGCATCTGCTACTGTTGCAGCATGTACTGATTCAGATCTATATCCTGGAGCACAATCAAAAATAACGTATTGATAGCCAAATTTCTGAAGACTTTTTACCATCTCGTGTAAGATAAAGAAAGCGTGATCTTGAATACTTTTCATTAACGAGAGTAATCCTTCTCCATAATCTACCCTCGATTCTGCTAGTATTAGTGAAAGATTAGGATTATCTGTTTCGATTAATGTTTCTTCCATTACCTGTATCTTACCTAACAAGATATCATTTATAGTGTACTCTATTGCTTCTTCTGGAATTTGAAATATTTGATGGATTGTAGGTTGTGCTATATCTAAATCAATTAGAACAGTTTTGTGTCCTCTCCTTGCCAATTCATAAGCTATATTACATGATAGCGTAGTTTTTCCTGGACCTCCTTTCTGACTATGTAGCATAATCACATCTATATCTCCAGTTTTTGAGGAAATTACTTTCTTCAGATCTGTTTCCATCATTTCTTTTCATCTCAATTACATTCAAACCTAATAATTTCTACTTCTGTTGATTGAAAGTTATAATTTCTTAGTACTCTAATTAGCTTCTAAATGGTCTCATTTTCAAAACAGCAACCTTATATTAGAAGATTTTCAACAATATGATGGATAATACACTAACAAATGGCTTATAAACATGAAAATGAATAAAATTAAAATAACTAACATGCAATTTAATATACTGAGTTATTATCTAGCAAGGGGATATCTAGAATATTAAAAGGTGAAATTATGAATATACTATTTGATGAAACACAAAAAGAGAGAGGAAAAATCTTCGATAACTTCAAAATTTTATCACAAGATTTAGAAGCTGTAGACAATAAAATAGCTATTTATGATAGCTACCCTATAAAATACAGTTCAATTAATAATGCTGATATTATGGTGTTTCTTTGTCCAGATGGATCCAAACTTTATGGATATGAAGTTCAAGCTCTTCTCAGGTTTATTGATGAAGGAGGATCTTTGTTTATTTTCGCTAATGCTGGTGGAGATAAAGGATTAAACACCAATTTAAACACATTGCTTAAACATTTTGATATAGAAATTATTTCAAATCAAGTTTTTGACTATCAAGAGTTTGACTCTGAGCTTGAAAGGTGTCCTATTGTAGATAGAATATTCAAACACCCTATAACAAAAGATGTCAAGGAATTGACATTAGTATCTAGTTGTTCTCTAAATATTGGTTCAGATGTTATTGAGCTTGTTCGAACCAAACAATCTAGTGACCCGCCAAGTGCTACAGTAATGGCATTGGCACAAAGAGGCAAAGGAAAAGTTTTCGTGTCAGGATCCTACTTAATGTTTTCAGATAGAAAAGCAGGAATCAACTTAAGGGATAATAAATCATTAATTACGAATTTGTTCAAGTGGTTAGAATTAACAAAAAGAAAGAAAATAGAACTTGATCAAGTAAAAACTATTAAAGTTCAGAAAACTGAAGAGATACCAATAGCTGAAACTGAAGAGATACCAATAGCTGGAGTGGTTTCTGAAGAAATTCCTCAACCTATGATGGAGGAAAAGCAGATAGAAGATGAGAGAGTTGAAATACCTACTCAAGAGGTTTCAATTGAAGAATCAATTGCAATTGTATTAGAGTTACAAGAACAAGTGGAAGCTTTAGATATAGAAGATCAGGGATACAGAGACATTTTACTTACTGATATGGCGAGGAGAAGAGGTGTTGATTATGGTAAAATCATACCTTTTCTTGATAAAATAGAAGATGAGAAAGAAAGAGAAGAAATAGCAGTAAGTGAAGAAATAAAAGTTAGTGAAGAAATAAAAGTAAATGAAGAAGATATACCAATGTCTATTCCTATTCCAGAATCAGTTAAAGATCTTATAGACAGAACCATTGAATATCAAGTTCCAAGAGATACAATAAGAGAAATTAAAAAAGTTGCATCAGGAATAATTGACCCAACAGAGACTATGGAAACTCTTATGGGGACTATCGATTTGTCCGAGATGGTAGAATCTGTAAACTCATTAAAGAAAAGTGTCGACATTTTAAGTGCAAATATTGTTAACCTTTTAGGCGAGATAGTTCTTGCTTTACAAGATTTAAAAGGTAAAAACAAGTAGGATTTCAGTTAAAATGTTGTTTTACGAACTATGCAAATGCTACAATCTTCTTGAAAAAACTCGAAAAAAGTTAGAAATGGTTGATATCCTCTCAAACACGTTAAAGAATGCAAGTTCAAAAGAGATAGGGAAGATTTCGCTTCTTACTTTAGGAAAAATTCACCCTGACTTTATTGGTATAGAACTTATGCTAGCTGAAAGAATGGCAATTAAAGCTCTTACAATGGCGAGTGGAAGGAGTGAGAAATCAGTTTTAAAATATTTGGAAGAGATAGGAGATTTGGGAGAAACTTCACAGAAATTATTGAAAGGAAAAACTCAGTCAAGTTTATTGGTTTTTACACAACAAGAAGAGAAATATGAACCTGAAGTTCTAGAAATCTGGAATTTACTTGACTCTATAGCCAAAATGTCAGGTGACGGTTCATCTGATAGAAAAATTAGAACTCTTTCAGGATTAATTTCTAGAGTTCAGCCATTAGAAGCACGGTATATTATGCGAATAGTATGTGGTCAATTAAGATTAGGAGTCGCAACTCAATTACTAATGGAAGCGCTTTCAAAGGCAGTTACAGGAAGCAGAGAAAATAAGCATATTATAGAACGTGCATATAATAGATGTGCGGATATTAGTAAAGTTGCTGAAACACTCTATGAGGAGGGGCTAGAGACTGTACAAAAGATTGATGTCCAAGTTTTTAATCCTATTAAGGTCATGCTTGCTCAAAGAGTTTCCAGTTCTGATGAACTTATAGAGAGATTCGGGGGGAAAAGTGCACTTGAGTACAAATATGATGGGTTGAGAGTTCAAGTACATGTTAAAGATAGAAAGGTAAAACTGTTTTCTAGAAGATCTGAAGATATAACAAATCAATTCCCTGATGTTTGTAAATATATTCTTGAAGCTTTAAAGGAAGATAATTTTATTGTTGAAGGGGAAGTTGTTGCATATGATTATGAGAAAGACAAGATTTTACCATTTCAACATATATCTCAAAGAAAAAGAAAGCATAACATCGAACAGAAAATGATGGAAATTCCACTGAGAGTTTTTCTTTTTGACGCTCTTTTCTTCAATGGTAAATCATTACTTGAATCCAACTACATTGAAAGAAGATCATCACTTCATCAAATTATTGAAGAAACAAAGAACATACAGTTTTCACACCAAACACTTGTATCATCTACTGATGAGATAGAAGCATTCTTTCATCAAGCTTTAGAAGATAACTATGAAGGAATCATGGGGAAAAGTATTGATGAAAACTCCTCTTATCAGGCTGGTACTAGAGGATTTTCTTGGGTCAAGTATAAAGCTGATTATGTAGATAATCTTTCAGATTCTTTTGATTTAGTTATTCTAGGAGCTGAATATGGTAAAGGGAAGAGAGCGGGAAAATATGGGACATTTTTACTTGGTTGTTTTGACATAGATGAAGGTGTTTATCGAACGTTTACTCGAGTTGCTACTGGTTTTTCTGACGATGAATTGGATTCTTTTTACACAATTCTAAGCTCTTTAAAAGCAGATAAAACCAAAGATGTAATTAGCTCCTTAAATTCTTCAGTGTGGTTCGAACCTAAAATAGTTGTCGAGGTCTCTGGAGCAGAAATCACAGTCAGTCAAAAACACACTTGTGCTCAAAATCATCTCGAAAATCCACAAAATGGTTTGGCATTACGATTTCCTCGCTTTACAGGAAGAATTGTTGAAGATAAATCACCAGAAGAAATAACTAGTGTTGAAGAAATACTTACGATATATTTAAATCAAAGAAATAAGATAGATGTGAGTAACAATGTTTAGAAAGAAGAAAGATACAGATTTCATTCCTGAAGAAAAGAGTGAAGCTTTAAAGATTCTTACAGCTAACATCCCTGGTTATCTTGGGTATAGGAATTTAGATATAAGAAGAGATTCAGATATTGCATTTAGAACTAAGTTAGTAAATCTAGTTAGGGATACCAGAGATGCCATGTCGCAAGTTCAGGAGCTTCTAATTCATTCTCAACTTTTAACATGTTGGGGACCGGCAGGGATAGTATCGAAAAAAATTGAAGATTTGAGAAAAGAAGCAACGAATACAGATTATAAATATTCAACTTTTTTTGACATTAAAGATGTAGAAGGGGATAATGGCATAGATCTCTCAATCGTCTATATCTTAGAAATTGAGATACTAGATAATGCAGAAGAATTTAAAGACAGAATTTTTGAAGTAAAAACCAATCTAGAAGAGATGATGTTGGATACAGTTCAAGATAATATTACTGGATTGATGACTTTAAGTAATAATTTATTTGGCAGATTTCATGAGAGAAATGAGCTTATGAGAGCTTTTGAGAAAATGAAACTGTAACTGAACATATCAGAAGACAACTTTCTTTAGAGGGGGATAGTTAGTAGCATCGATTCTTTATTTTCTTTTCAATTTGATCCTTTGATATCCCTTGTATAAGAATTGTCTTAGTTCTGGAAGTATTACCTTTAATAATCTTCAATGAGGATGAAGAAATATCCAAAAATTTTGAAAGAGTTTTAAGAACTGTAAGATTAGCTTTTCCTTTATCAGGAGGAGCTTTTGCGTAAATATCAAAAGAATCGTCAGAGATAAAGGAATAGAAATATTACAATCACAAAACACCTCCTCTCCGCACGTGGGGAGCATGATGAGTGTCCCATCAAGCGAGTCTAAACATCTTGCAGAAGTTTAGAAAGATTCATAATATGCGTTGCATAACGACTCAGCTACAAAGAGTTAAAACGACTGAAATATCCAAAATAGTAGTTGAAGTGGAGCTGGAGATTTGAACTCTGGTTCATGGTTATGCAGACCAGCACATTAACCGCTTTGCTAACCCTGCTTAGCTTTTTTTAGCTATCCTTTTTTCCTTTCTTTTAATAAAAAACTCTTCTATCCTTTAGAAGCCAATTTCTCTTAGCTTCTGTATATCTTGCCTATTACAGATTAGAGGAACATACAACTTCAGGATTCAAAGAAATCTAGGGAGGATATATCTAATATCTTTATTGCAAAAAAAGAGACACTGTGTCTTGGAAAAAGTTATAATATTAGAATTGCTTCCTATTGATAATAACATGAAAGGGAACAATTGATGTTACAAATTTGGGTAGTTATAGGTAGTATTGCAGGTAGTCTTAGTTTTATTATTAGTTTTTTAGCTTTGTTTCCCAAATTAGCAAAATATAGATCACTTGAGCAACATCTAGGAATATTCATAAATAGAAAGCAAATAAGAGAAATATACAAGCCAGACAAAAAAAGAAAAACAAAAATCATTGAGAAATTAAATCTCCTTGATCCTGAAATAAGAGAGGAATATGTTCATTTTGAATCAAGGGAAAGAGCCTTAGAAGCAGCTTTACGTGAGAATAAGAATATTAGATTTGTTGGTGAAGCTGGTGTAGGAAAAACAAGAACTGCTATTGAGGTTATACGTAAACTAGCTCAAGAAAACACTCAATTCAGAAAAAAAAATATGATAATTATTCATTCAAGTAGCATATTCAAAGAGATAAGAATTTACAGAAGATTTTTAATTTGGAAATATAAATCAATTATACTCTTTTTTGATGATGTAGATAAATATATAGAACAACCGTTTCTACTATCGTTTATCAGTAGAATTCGCAAAATATCAAAAAGCGTTCAATTAGTTTGCACGTATAGAACCGAAAGCTGGCATAGTCTCCGAAACACCGAATTATCAAGAAAAATTCAAGCTCTTTTCTCTACTGAAGTACAAATACCCAAGTTAACAAGAGATGAAGGTATGAAAATCTCTGAAGTCCTTGAGATTGAATTTCCCCAAAAATTTAATGGAACTGCAGCAGAAGTAGTTTTAGGCCAAGTAAGAAAATTGGAGGAATACTCAAAATTCTCAACTGACGTGAAAAAAATTCTGTATGCTATTAAACTGTTGTTTTTCTCAGGTAATTTTTCTCCAAAAGTAAAAATGGTTAAAGGAGTTGCTGAGAAAATATTTTCGTATACTGGTGATTGGACTAGTCATTATAAAGAAATACTTGATAAAAAATACATTCAAGAAATAAAGGGTAGAATAACTATAAGAGATTTTGTTGTTCAAGTAATTATCGAAGATTATCCTTCTGAAGAAACAGAAGAAGCAATAATTGAATCGATTGTTTCAGATTTGATGCGTCTTCAAGATTTTCTCTTAATAGAAAATCTCTGGGAAGAACTTTTTCCTTTAAGCATAATCTTAAGTTTTTTCAAAAAATACGACTTAGCACTCAAATGCTTCCTTAATGAAAGAAAAATAAAACAAGTGCTTACAAAGGAT
>BPTO01000035.1 GCA_023705985.1 Candidatus Heimdallarchaeota archaeon
TAACATACCTGTAATTATTTTAGATATTAAAGGAGATATAAGCAGTCTAGCAATGTTAGAGGATTATAAGAATCTGGAGCAATATGGTATTTCTGAAGAATTTCACAATGAGTTTAAAGATAAAATAGAAGTTGTTATTTTCACTCCTGCTTCAGAGAAGGAATTCCATTGTCGATTAATCCTCTTATAATGCCTCCTGAAGAATTGGATCGTGAAGAAAAAATTCTTGCTATTGATGGTATTGCAACAAATCTTGCAAACCTTTTAGGTTATAAAATTGGCAGGGTTAAAGGAGATTCTGTTAAAGCTTATCTTATATCTTTCTTTGAGCACTGTTTGAAGAAGGATATTCACATAACGAGTTTGGATATGTTAGTTACTTTGCTTCAAGTAGAAGATAAAGTTTTAGCGGAAGCTGCTCGTTCAATGATTACGGATGGTGAAAAAAACTCTCTAATTAAAAGAATCAAAGCAAAAACAGTTGGTGCATCTTCTCTCGTTTTTAGTTTAGGTCCTCAACTATCCATTCCAACGTTAATTACTCCTTCTAATCCAGAAAAAACTCGTGTCGCTATTATCTTCTTGAATACTCTCACAAGTCAAAAACTAAAAGAATTATACATATCAACTTTAGCTCAAAATATCTACACTTATCTTCGCTCAAATCCATCACCAGACCCTCAATTAATTTTTTATATAGACGAATTAGCTGGCCCACCTCAACTTATCCCCCCACATCCAAAAGACCCACCAACAAAGCAGTGGTTACAACTGCTTTTTAAGCAAGGAAGAGCTCTAGGGTTGTCTATGCTTGTAGCGACACAAAATGTTAGTGATGTTGATTACAAAGCATTCGGACAAGTTAGTACTTTTCTATTTGGTAGATTTGTAGCACCTCAAGATCTCAAAATAATAGACAGAATGCTTCAATCAAATGCTGAAGCTAGATTTATTGTTGGAAAATTGAGAAAATTCAATCCAGGTGAATTTTACTTATTATCACCAGACAATTTTCCTGAACCTGTAAGAATGCATACTAGAAGACTTTACACTATTCATGAAACTCTTTCAGCTGAAAACATTTCTAGAATGTACGCAAATCCAACACCTATCATGACTAAACAAGTTGGAGAATATGATAGAGATATAGATGCTATTGATCTTGATGATATTGAAAAAGAAATAACATTAGAAGATCTTGAAAAGGATCTAAACAAAATAAAAAGGTTGTCTTCAACTCCTAGTCTGCTAGATAAGCAAGCAGGAATTGATGAAGACCAATTAGCTTCGTTTCCTACTGTTGATATTAGCAAAGATGAAGAGAAATTTCCCCAAAAAACTGATGAACAACAAATTGTAACTACCTCAGAATCATTAAAAGACGATACTGTTATAGAAAAATTAGATTTTTCGAAGACATTCCAAGAAAAACGAGAACAGTTTCTTAAATATGAACCAGCAGACTTTCGGGATTTATTATCAAAATTCTTTGCAGAGCAGAAAATCAGCTACTTAGGTACAAACAATCTCTCTTTAGCATATATTCCATTCTTATATGTAGAGTTCAGAATTAATGCTAAAAGAAAAGTCAACCTTACAATCGCTGATACTGAAAAACAAAAGGAAATAGCATTAGCACTTCCAATAAAGAGGGTTTTTCCACTTATAGACGAAATAAGGTTTGAAGATAATGAGAAGATATGGGGACAATCCTCAATAGCTATCCAATCTGAAGAAGTATTTGAGGAAATACTTTCCATCCTTCCCATGAAAAATTTGGGGTCTTTAGTTTCTGCTCCTTCTTCTACAATTGATAGATTAGCAATTCAAAGACAACCTGCAAGAATATTAGCTTCTTTTCATGATATAATATTAAATGATCAAACGTTCTATATCAATGAATGGAAAAAACTAATAGAATCAAAATTGCCCTCTTTTGAAAGAGAACATGAAAAAGAAATAAAGGAATGGCTAAAAAATCTAGAAAAAGAGCGAGGAGATATTTTTAGTGATATATTAACTAAACGGAAAAAGGCTAAGAAATTCCAAGCTCAGATAGAAGAAGCAAAAAGTATCTATGCAACACTTAAACCTGTAATGGAGGATAAATACGCGTATAGAGGTTCTAGAGATGTTACATCGTATAAAAAAGCAGTAGAGAAAATAAAATTTGGTCCAGAAGTTATTCAAAACTATGTAAAAGATGTAGAAACAGGAATTTCAGGAATTAAGGCAATTGATGAACTGAAGGAAAGTTTACCTAGAGTAAAGCTGATTGACGAAATCAATTTAATTGTTAATAGAAGGGATTTCTGTCTACCGAAAGCTAGTGAAATAAAGGATATCTACACAACTTTTATTTATATACCTGTTTCAATTTCTGAAATATCAATAGCTGATAAAAGAGGAAACAAACTGAATCTACATGGAATAGCAGAATCAGCTCTTGGAACCAAGATGAGCTTAGTATGCGATATTTGTTTTGGTAAACACTCTGATAAGATGCTTTTTGTTTCTGATTCAAACGTTTGTAGTGTTTGTGGGAAAGTGTTATGCCAGGATCATACCATTCATTGTTCATATTCTAAAAACATAATATGTCCAGATCATGCAATAGTATGTTCAACCTGCAAGAACGTAATTTCAACAGAATTTTCTAAGAAATGTGATTTCTGTGACAAAATGATATGTACTGAACATCTACAGAAATGTTCGACTTGCAATAAAGTTGTATGTGTTCAACATGCAAAAAAAGCAGAAAAAAAGAGCTTATTTAAAACTGAAACTGTTCTTTTATGCCCAGATCACTCAAAACGGAAGTGAGAAAGATAGAGAACACTAAACCTAAACAAAAGCCTTTAGTAATTTTATTAGCTGGATTACCTGGAACAGGGAAATCAACTTTAGCTCGAAATCTAGCTTACAAATATGCTCTAGAACATATTAGTACTGACTCTGTAAGGAAGAGAATATTCAGATATGTAAAACATGAGGATTTCGGGAAGGGATTTTACAGTGCTACGCAAAGGCAAGTAGTTTATGATACAATAAATTACGTCCTTTATACTTTGCTGAAATATGGAAAAGGTTGTGTTCTTGATGGTACATATTATTTAGAAAGACTAAGAAGCAAAGTGCAAAGGATTTGCTATAGATGGGATGCTCGCTTTTTTTTAGTAATAGTTCAATGCCCTGATAGTATATCAAAGAAAAGATTTGAAGAAAGAGCCAAAAAGAACAGACGCACGTTAAGTGACGCTAATTGGTCTGTTTACGAAAAATTCAAGCAAATTTTTGAACCTACAAAATTACATCACATAAATGTTAATGTAACAAATGATTATCGAGAAATTGTTAGGAAAATAGACAATGTCATCAAAAAGTACAGTATTAAATAAACTATTGTCACCAGAAACTTATCCTCATCCAACTGGAGATACCATTAACTTAATTGAAACCAATGTAAGTATGGTCCTATTAACTGGTGATTTTGCTTACAAAATGAAAAAACCAGTAAAATTTGGGGATGTTCTAGACTTTTCAACTCTAGAAAAACGATTAGAAGCCTGTAATAATGAGATTCTTCTTAATAAAAGATTAGCTCCTACAGTCTATCTAAGTGTAGAGTATTTCTCAGAAAATGGTGAAATTGGCGGAAAAGGGAGACCGATAGAATATTTGGTAAAGATGCGTCAACTACCTCAAGAAACATTATTAGTAAATATCATCAATGAAACAGGTAAATTAGATGAGAAAATAATTTTGAATTTAGCAAAAAAAATCGCTTCTTTTCATAAAAAGAATATTTATCATCCTGAATTCTCTGTTTTTGACGCAATCTATGAGAAATGGGATGAAAATTTCAGAACAACACATACTTATGACGGTTTTCCAGAAGACATGAGTTTTGAAAAGCGCGTGTATGATTTCTTAAGCAATAACAAACAGTTTTGGTTAAATCGAGCTAAGAATGGTAGAATTGTTGAAGGACATGGTGATCTGATTCTAAGAAACATCTTTTATCATAAAGGAGAATTGGTAATCTTTGATTGTATAGAATTTAATAAGATGCTTAGAATACAAGATGTTCTTGAAGAAGTTTCATTCCTTGCAATGGATTTAGATAATTATGGATTATCATCTTTGTCAGATTTGTTCATCAAACAGTATTTAGCAGCTGTTAATGAAAGTATCAGTTACGTTGATCCAATCATCCAGTTTTATAAAGCATATAGAGCTTTCGTCAGAGCGAAAGTGTTTTTTTCACAATCATTACACGAAACAGATAATGCTAAGAGAGAGAAACAGCAAGAATTGGCTTTAAAATATTACGAATTATCTAAACAATATAAGTTTTAAGCTAACTTTGTTGTTATGTAAGTTTCTGATAAAACTAATTAGGTTTAATAACATGTAGAATGTAATATGAAAAGCTAGTTTGGATGTATGAGAGAAATGGATACTACTCTTAAAATTGGTTGTCATGTTTCAATAGCGGAATCTATTGTAAAATCCTTTGAAAGAGCGCAAAAACATGGATTCACAGCTTTTCAAATATTTACCAAAAACCCAAGAAGCTGGAATGTAAAAGAATTAACAAAGGAAGAAATATCTAAGTTCCAGAATAAACAAAAAGTATATGGAAACATTCCAATTATTGCACATATCTCCTATTTACCAAATTTAACGTCATTGAATCATGAGATTTACCAAAAATCCATATATTCCTTTGAAATAGAGTTGAAAAAATGTTTAGCTTTAGAAATACCTTATTTTATAGTTCATTGTGGTTCTTATAAAAGTGGAACTCTTGAAGAGGGCTTAAAGACATTTATTTGTTCAATCATGAAGGGTTTGGAAATAACAAATGGAAAAACTAAAATTCTAATAGAGAATTCTGCAGGAGGGAGAAATTCTTTTGGTGGGAGTTTCAAAAATCTAGGATACATTTTGGATGAAGTTAATGATAATGAGAATGTTCAAGTATGTTTTGATACAGCTCACGCATTTGCAGCAGGGCATGATTTAAGAACAAAACAAAGTATAGATAATGTGCTGAATGTATTAGATTCAACGGTGGGAATAGGGAATATCCCTGTAATTCATGCTAATGACTCAATAGGAAAACTAAATTCTCATCTAGATAAGCATGAACATATTGGTTTAGGTGAAATTGGTAGATTGGGTTTTCAAACACTCATTAATAATGCTGAGTTACAAAAGAAGATCTGGATTCTAGAAACTCCAATTAATGATATAAGAAACGATGAAGAAAACATATCTTACCTTATCAATTTAATGAAAAGAAAAAGGAATTGAAACAATCATCTGATTGTAGGGAACACATTTGAAAAGATGATCACAAAAAACGTTCCAAGAAGGATTGTCCATAATCCTGCTAAAAATGAGGATGCTATTTTTGGGATTTTCTTTTCTCCTGGACGGATATCTGTAACTATGTGTTTTTTCGTGCCCACTTCAGCAGCTAATCCTTGAGACATTTCCTTGACAATTTTTTCTTTTCGACTGACTTGAATTTCTTTTTTAACTTCTTCGAAATTCGGCTTTTTACCACTTATTAGTTTTAATAAGTATTTCCCCATAGTTTCAAAGAAATCTATTGAAACTGATCCACCATATAAAAACGCTGAACCTCCATAGATGAATAGAAAAAGTATTGTAGTTTGTAAAGAAGAACTAGTAAAACCTAATCCAAATAATACACCAGTAAGCATGGCTGAAAACCAAAGAATTGATGCAAGTAACCATGATGAAAGAGGCATCTTCATCATATTATCATAAAAAACTCCCATCTTAGAAACCGAAAATGAGTAACCACAATATTGGCACTTATAGCTCAAACCTTCTTCATGAACAATGTCTTCTAATTTGCAGAATCTACAATCCATTTTATCACCTAATTATAACGAAAAGTGATTTCATGTCTTTATATACTTTTTTGTGGATGCTTGAAGATATTGAAATAACACCTCTCTAGTTGGAATATCAACCTTAAGAAAGCAAATTTTCAATAAATCGATTGAGTTTTTTTGTCTCTAAGTTAGAGGAATTTGATGAAATAAATTCGTGAATTAGAAGCGAAAATCTCCTTGCCTCTGGGAGATCATTACTATTAGAAACAGCAACCGTGAGAAAAATGTTATTTCTTTCACTTAATAAATAATATTCGTTTTCTATTTTGATTACTTTTATCATCTCGTAACCTAAAACTTCATTTGCAAATTCACTCAAGGCTTTAAAATAACTGATTAACTTATCCTTATCATGAGTTACTTTTTCGGGATCGTGTTCATAAATTACTTCTCCTAATGAATTAGCTAAAACTAGTGCTTTAAGTTGAATAGTCCTATTTTTTATGTTATTTTTTAATCTTGAAACAAACCATTTCATTGCGTAATCGAGGTTTGAATCGGTTCTAATAGAAGTTTTAAAAAATTGAAACGATACTTGTGGATACAATGACATTTGATTGAGCTGAAATTCGTCAATGATAAAATCTAAATTAAGTGAATCTTTAAGATCCGATTTGTTGGCTAGAAATAAAATTGTTTTATTAGTGTAAATATCTGAAAGCCAATCCTTAATCATCAACCAAAACCACTTAGAAGCCTCACTCAGCTTTTTTTTATCTGAAGAATCTAAAACAAAAATAATACCAGCAGATGTTTGAACATATGATTGCCATAAAGATTCTCTAAACTTTTCATGTCCTGAAAGGTCAAAGATATTAAAAGAAGCATCACCAAGTTGAACTTGCTCGAATTCTAAACCTATAGTAGTTTTTGGTCTTGTAAATTTTTTTTCTTTCAACCATCTTACAAAAGTAGTTTTTCCTGCATAAGGTAAACCAATCATAACAATAGGAATGCCTTTTTTTGTTAATCTTAAAATGTCATTTTCATCTCGCATATCTACTAATCCTTTCAATTCTCACAAATTGAGTATAAGATAGTCTAATATTGATATTAACTCTGGGTATGGAACATTTTGCCTCTTCCTATTAGAACGCAATGCAGAAGCATTTTCTCTACAAAAAAGAGAGGTAATGTACACTAACTGTGGTAATTCTTTTTCATCTTCAATATATTGAGCTACTTTTTCAAGTTCGCTACTTATTTCAACTAATAAATTGCTTGCTTTATTGTAACTCCCAATAGCTTTGTCTTTTTGTTTGTGTTCAGCATGAAGTTCTCCAAGAATAATCAATTTAATAACTTCAAACATGTTTTTTGAAGCTGGAATGAAACTAGAGCGTCTCTTCACGAAATCCCAATTAATCTCATTACCTTTTATGGACGCATCTTTTTGTATTGCATGTAATTCTTGTGTGTCAATACTGATGAGATTAAGTAATTCTTGAAATTCTTGCATCCCTTCAAATTGTTTCGAAACAGAATCAATTATAAATTCCGGAGTTTGTTTTACATTAGTATAAAATTCTATGAAACCTGTAATCATATTACGTACATCTCTATTGTATGATGTTTGTAAACCTAATGAAATTAAATTTGACTCTGTAATTGTTCCAAGAACTTTGGTAGTAATCATTCTTTCTTTTATTATATTTTTGTATTTTGGATTTCCTTTAATAGAAGAAAGAAATTGATTAGCTTTTTTAGAGTAATAATGGGCTCTAGCTCGAAGAGTCAAATCCATTACTATGTTATTATCAGCGTATAGGTAAATTTGATTCTCTATAAGTAAAGATTGTATATAATATTTTATTGCGTGTATGATATTTCGCTGGACATCTCTCTCCTGTAAGAATGACGGTAATAATTCGATAGCTCTCTCTAAATAAAACAATTTTTCATTTAGTTCTGATAAAGCTTCGAAACTTTCAAGAGGATTATTATCATTAATATGTATTTTAGATAAATCTATATCGGCAATTGCTTGACTCATAGCTTTCATAGGAAAATCAAATTTCGACATTAATCTATCAATAATATTAAGGTTGGATATATCTTGTCCTAGTAATTCATTAATAATTTCTGAAGCTGTTGCGTATATAACACTTACACCATAAACATAGGGTAATGAGCCTGCACCAGTAGCTTTTTCAAGTAAACTAGACATTTCAATGCAAATCTTTGTTGCTTCTTCTAAATCATTATTATAGAGAGAATTGATTATTTCGTTATATCTTAAGGCTAGTTTGGATAATATTTGTATAATTTCTAATTCTGCTATATTTTTATCAATCTCTTGCAATATTACATCCTGTTGGGTGTTTTCATGTACATGGGCAATCTTTGATGCGCTTTTCAGTTGTTTTACTGCTTCTTCTAGATATTTAGACGTATGATTAAGATCCCCACTTTCCATAGCGCTTTTAGATAATAATTTGAAGTGTTCTGCTAGAGACAATGTACTCTGAACATCTACAATAGGAAGAAAATCTGATTTTAAAATCAATGCACCCTTTCCTAATTCTCCAGGAATATCCTCCCATAGTTTGATAGCTGCTTCAAAATGTTCTTTAGAGTGAGCTAAGATTGAGAGGTGTGAAATGGGATCATTCCACCAAAAGTCTTTTGAAGCCCGTCCAGAAATATCGAGAATGTTTGTTAGTAATGTTTGACCTTGTAATCTGTCGTATTCACCTATTTTAAGAAGAATTTTGGGATTCTTTGAACTGTCTGGAAGTTTTAAAAGCTTAGGAATTAACCTTTTCATGTTTTCCAGTTTTATTAATGGTTGTAGATCTCTCAAAAGATCGGATAAATTGGGATGCAATGTTATTCCATCTGATTCTTCTTCAGGAATCTCATCGTTTAAAATTCTATATAAGATTAAATCTAGAGTTTCTTTTGCATTAATGTAATATTTAAACTGAGAGGTTTTTGGAGCATATGAAAAGACTCCTCTATTTCTTACTTGAGAATAAACGTATGTTAGGACGCTCAGTCGAATTTGAAATTCATTTAAAGCTACTAATTGTTTATCCAAATCACCATAAAGAAGTTCGTATAATGGAATGGGATTTTCAGCAAGTTCATTTTCACGAAGAGTTTTTGAAACTTCGCTTATTCTCTCAAACGCCATAGTAGTAAGACCGTTTATCGCTGATAGATTTCTTGAACAAGATTCAGCAAAATCTATCCAAGCTTTTGAAATTTCCTTTGGTTCATCAAGTTCTGTAAAGGCTTGATAAAGTGAATCTCGCTCTAATTCCATCTCTACAAAAGTGTTAAAAGGTCTAGTATAACCATGAAGAACAAACATAATTCTAGTGTAGCTGGAATAATCAATAAATGTTATGCTTACTCTATACAAAAAACCTAAAAAAGAATAATCAAATTATTAAAATGTGAAACCATTTGACTACAAAAATCGGATTGAAAAAGTAAGAAGGGTTCTAGAAGAACAAAAAATCGATGTTTTTCTTCTACCTCCATCAGTGAATTTTGGATACTTATTCAAAGGTTTTTTTGGATTATCAGAAAGGCTAATTTGCGGTGTTATAACGTTAGATGAAAATCTGATTTTGGTTGCTCCGCACTTTGAGAAAGAAAGGATGCAAGTTTCAACGATTTTTGATAATATAATTACTTGGAATGAAGAAGAAAATCCATATAACATTCTAAGAGAGGCTATTGATTGTAAAGTAACCAAGATAGCGCTTGAACCCACAACACACTTTGAAGTTTACAACAAATTGAAGAAAATTTTTCCTGAGACAAATTTTGTTAATGGTGGAAAATATCTTAGTGAAATGCGAAGTATCAAGAGTGATGCAGAGTTAGAACGAATGACAGACGCAGCGAATTTTACGGTAGAAGGGATAAGAAAAACGATAGAATCCTTAGAAGAAGGCACTACCGAGATAGATGCAATGAAATCTGTTCAAGAAAATATGAGCGAACTCTCAGGGGAACTTAGCTGGGCTTTAGTCCAATTTGACGAGCATTCTGCTCTACCTCATGGTAATGCCACTAAAAAGAAGTTAAAGCAAAACAGTGTGGTTCTTATAGATGCTGGAACAAGCAGTGATCATTATTTTGCAGATATTACAGTAACAACTACTTTTGGTAAACCATCCAATGAGTTTTTGAAAATATATTCTATTGTAGAAGAATCTAATAACAAAGCTCTGGAAACCTCGCATGTAGGTATTCCAGCTGAAAATGTTGATTTTGCCGCAAGAGAAGTGATAGAAAAAGCAGGATATGGAAGATACTTTACTCATCGTTTAGGGCATGGTTTAGGCCTGGAAGTTCATGAAGAACCTTACATAGTCAAAGGTAACAAAGAACTTTTAAGACGCGGAAATGTTCATACAGATGAACCTGGAATATACTTACCAGATAAATTCGGAATACGAATAGAAGACGATGTTGTTTTAACTGAAAAAGTGGGAGAAAGAATCGTAGAATTCGACAGGTATTTCTGGGAAAAATCTTAACCATAATGATACTTTTAGACTGTTTAATCTTATTTCTAATTGAGACAGTGATTACTATCAGTTCGATACTTGTTTTCAAAAAAGAAAAATAATTGAAGCTTTTTTGTAAGAACAACATTTTTTTATTCAAATGTAAAATATATATCGTGAATAATATGTTGTTGTTAACACCAAAACCCGATGAAGAGGAAACTTCTGAAATTAAAGAATTCGATTTAGGCGTTATAGGTATGGGACCATCAGGTTTAACTGCTTCTATCTACGCTTCACGAGCTTCAATCAAAGTTGCTTGCATTGGCAAAGATTATGGTGGCCAAATGGGTTTAGCTCTTGAAATTGAAAACTATCCAGGATTTGATAGTATTTCTGGTATTGAACTAACAGATAAAATGAGAGAGCAAGCTGAGAAATTTGGCACAAAAATAGTTTATGGGGAAGTTTCAACCATTACTAAAACTGAAGACAACCTTTTCTTAATTAAAAGTGATATGGGAACTTATAAAGCAAAAGCACTAATTTTAGCTACAGGAGGAAGACATAGAGAACTTGGTGTTCCAGGTGAAAAAGAGTTCATAGGAAAAGGTGTAAGTTATTGCGCTACATGTGATGCAGCTTTCTTCAAAGAAAAAACTGTAATTGTATCAGGTTCTGGAGATGCAGCTGCTACAGGAACTCTAGCATTGAGTGACGTTGGTGCGGAAAAAATATATTGGGTTTCTAGATCAAATTATATGAAGTGTGAAAAAATCTATCTAGACCGAGCTGGACACAGAAAAAATATCGAAATTCTGTTTAATAAACAAGTATCTGAAATTAAAGGTACCAATACTGTTGAGGAAGTTTTCTTTAGCGATGGCACATCATTGAAAACCGATGGTATTTTCGCAGAAATTGGTATAATTCCAAATATAGAATTGGCAACAGCCCTAGGTTGTGAGATTGAGAATGGACTGATAAAAATAGATGATGAATGTAGAACAAATGTTTCAGGAGTTTTTTCAGCAGGAGATGTAACTTCAAAAATAGTAAATCCATTAAGCAGACAAATCTCAACATCCGTTGGATTAGCAACAATAGCGGCTTTATCAGCAGCTGAGTATCTACAAGCAAGAAAAACTATTTTCTAATAGTTGTTCTTTCTTTCTATTGTTTTGAAGAAAAAGAAAAAAGAGAAAAAGATTAGAAAGGTAAATCAGGTAAGAAGTCCACAAAGTTAGCTAATGTACCATATAAACCAATTACTGATCCAATTGCAGAATATATGAGAAGAATATATTTCTGGACACCTGAAATGTTCAAACCAAAAAGAGCTTCAAATTTTCTTTTAAAAATCTTTATTGGTATTTCAAGAGTTTTGATAACTTTATAATTCTGCTCAAATTCAATTCGCAGGACATTCATAACTTCAGTCCATTTGGTAGGTGTGATGAAGAACTCTATAACAGTTTCTTCAGCTTCTGAATCAAACATAACCGTCGTTCACTGAGTGTAGAAAAGTTGACTAATTTTGCCATACGCGCTCTAACTGATAAGAGTGGATGTAGAGAGAGAGTAAAAATTAACGTTTTTCTCTACGGGTTTATATATGAATTTAAACATATAGAGATAGAGATAGTGTGATCTTCATCACTTACCTGTTTCGCAACTACACAAGTGGTTGTCCCTCAGTAAACTCTACATGAAACAGGGAGCCTAGCTAGCTCCGTGGTGATGATACACTAACTATAATGGAAAAGTCTTCGTGACTACCCCTCAACGCACGTGAGGGGTCAAGGGTGAAACCCCCTTCAAACGACGGTTACAAAGCCTCTGGCAAGTTTAACCAAGTTTCATAACGTGCGTTCTTGTTGAAGGAGCTCTATATGAGCTACTCCACCAATTGACATACATGATTATTTGAAGAAGAAATAAAAATATTTTGAAATTCAATTTCCTTCCAGCGCACAAAATTGGAAATCAATCAGACTCTTAAAAAATTTCAATTGCATGTATAGAGATTAAATGGAAAAATATGAAAATTATTATATACTTGTACATCTCTCTCTTATATATCTTAAAAAGAGAGTGAAAATTATGTCTGGAAAATATTTTTGCCCAAATTGTGGAGCTGCTTTAGAGCAAGGAATAAGATTCTGTCCGAATTGTGGTACCACACTCACTGACCGAGAACAGTCCGTACAACAGCCCGTACAACAGCCCGTACAACCACAACCTGCACAAGTGATTGTTCAACAAGGACCATACCAACCCTATCAGCAACATGCATATGGACAAGTTCCTATATCTCCTCTTAGCCGAACTGTAACTCTTATCTTGTGTATGTTTTTCGGATCTTTGGGTATACACAGATTCTACTCAGGAAGTATTGGACTGGGTATAGCTTATATGTTTACATTAGGTTTTTGGGGGATTGGAACATTTATAGATTTCATCACGATATTGGTTGGTAGCTATAGAGATTCCAACGGTAGAATAATTTCAGAATGGTAGTACACCTACCTTTTTTTTAAAAAAGAAGAGGGGAATAAAAAAGATTAAAGTTGATTCCCACAACTTCCGCAGAATTTAGCATTTGTTGGAGATTTTGCACCACAATTAGTGCAGAATTTTGCCTCACCTTTCAGTTCATCATCAGAGGGGTCACCACAATGAGGGCAGAATTTAGCATTTGGGGAGAATTTACCTTTACATTGATTGCATGTGATAAAGGCTGATTCAACATCTCCAGTCGATTTAATATTGTCAGCTTTTTGAGCTACTCCTTGGCTGCTGAATAGATTATTCATCATAATCATTCCTGCACCTAAAGAAGCACCACCTTCAGGTAGTTTCTCTGCGACTTTAGCAGTTCCAGCGTATTTCTGAATTTCACCCGCTGATACTCCAGCTCGTAACCAGAATAATCGATCTCTATATTCTGGAGTAGTATCTATACCACCAAATTTGAGATTCTTGAGTTCTATACCCATTTCTAGAAGTTCGCTTTTAATCACTTTCTCGACACTGTTTGATGTTGTATCTAAATCAGACATAGCATCAACAATGCTTTTCTTTGAAAGAAGACTGATTAATTCTTGAACAACGAAATTCCTAAAGAATTCGTTAAAATCTGAAGTGCTGTAGATATTGCGATTACCTGCAATTTGGAAAGCAAATTTCTGGGGATCGGCGACTTTATAGAAATAATCACCAAAGAATTGTAAAGGAGCTAATTCTTGAGTTTGACTACGACCACCAAATTTAGCTTGAAAATCAGCTAAATTAATGAATATGACTTGGCAATTGAAAGGGTTTTTGTCATAACCTACAATTGCAGAGAGCAATCTCGTTAGTAGTGGAATGTTCTTTGTCTTCATGAGATGTCTTCCAGGATTAAGAACATCATAAACCTGTGAATCTTTGATGAAAACAGCTACTTGATTAGGCAAAACGTTTACCGTATCGCCCCAATTAATTTCAGTTCTGGGATGGCGGAAAAGGATTTCGTCACCTCTACCTAGCATCCAATCTAATACTTCTGGCATTTTTCAACCTCTTAGTTATACTAAAAACTAATTGTGAAAGGATGTTTTTAAAGATATGGAATTGTATTCAATAATCAAATATGTTTTCTCAATTTACATGCTGTTCTAACAAGTTTAGTAGGACCGCTAAGGATATTCATTATCCTAGGTACAGTTTTCTCAGATTCTTAACAACGATTCTTTTAATTAGTATTTTATGGCATCGAGAAGTGATAATTTCTATCGACAGCTGTATATTCATTTCCATCAAATATAAAATACTCCGAATGGACATCGTGTTTTATTCCATATTCTTGATACCAAGGAGATGTTCCCAAAAAAGCCCACTTCTCAATAAATTCGGATTTCACCACTAGTTTATTCTTTTCATCTTTGTATCCCCTTAACGCTTCAATGAAAGCCAAATGAGCAGTTAAAATAATAGATGTAGGTGTTTTTCTTATAGCAGTATGATTCCAAAGCCTTGTCTGGTTTATAATCTTATCCAGAATCTCATCAGAGAAAACTCCTTTATCAATATGGGAGATATCTAAGATTTTTTTCAATAACAACACTAGTTGAGAATCAGTAAAAGGATACTCTTTTACAATGTCATAGACAAGAAACCCTTCAGCAGTAAAAGAGCTAATCTCTTTGCTAGCTGATATAATAAAAATCTTGGAATTAGAACTATTAAATCTGTTTTTAAGACCTGTTTGTAATGAATTAATATCAATATCAACTTCATCTAAAAAGAGGACGAATCTTGAGACAGGAGCGTTAGATATAACCCACTCAGACACCTTTTTGGGATTGTTGTCAGGATTTATTTCAATATCATAATATTCACCCTCTTCATCCTTCCAAAATTCTGTTCTATATACAAAAGGTATATTCTGTTCTCTACAGTATTTCATCAATGAGTAAATTATCTGAGTTTTTCCAGATCCTCCATATCGACCATACAAATGAATATTATTTTCTGGGTTTATATTTTCCATAAACAAATCTAATTCGTTACTAATTACACTGAACACCGAGTGTTCAACTGTAAAAGGGAATCTCATCCAACAGCATTTCGGATCTACTAAAGGGCTAAATTGATTGAACTCTAAAGCTATTTTCTCAACTTCATCTCTTGTTAAACCTACATTAATCTTAATTATCTCGTCTGTATTATGAGGAAAATTCTCTTCTAAAATCAGTTCTTCTCCAAAAAGCAATTTTCTAGTTTCTAGAAGATTAATCATATCTTCAGGTAACAAACAATGAGGGTTTTGAATATTGATATGCCAAAGATTACTTGGGGTTCTTATATACCCTCTAGAGAAAGAATTAGCGAATCTTGTTCCATTTTCCCAACCAAATTGATCTTGAATTTTATCGTATAGCAGATCAATAATAAGTAAATTTTCAGTATAATGTTCAGCTTCTGGAACTAAAATAACTAGTCCAATCTTATCTTTAAGAATTCGATCAAATAATGCTATTTGCTTCTTAAACTCATAGACACTTAATACAGTAGGACATGCAATTTTTAATAATTCGATGAATCTTTTGTAAATGGAATTCAATGAAATTCACCTTCCTGATATTCATTGTAGCAGATTTCTTATTTCCATGAAAACATAGGTGAAGTCATGGGTTGAATCACTGATTTTAACTGCTTTTTTGAAATCTGGAGTTTTTATTCCTCTGATTTGGAATACCTTATCCAAAAAAAATAAGAAGAATTTCCTACTTTTTTCTACTATACCAATAATGTTTGATATTGAAGTGTTTCTTAGTCTACTTAATCCCACTTCCAATATAAAATCTCCTAAATCGCTTGGATGTTCGTTTGCAAACCAGTATGCACATTTTGTCTTTCCGATGAAATCACTATTCTTTAAAGAATAAACGGTCTGTGTTAAATTAAGTAATCTATTCATTGCTTTTTCATCTGATGTTTCATTAGAAAATTGGAATGGATATTCTTTAACATCTTTTTCAAGTTCTTCTAACCCTTTTACAAAATCCATCCAAAAACAATCCGTTGGTGGGATGGGAAAATTTTCTTTGAAATTATCACCATATAGTGTTTCAGCGTATTTTCTTATTTGATAGTCTTTTGTTGCTGTAAATGGATACTTTGAAATGAGGACTTGGTTATCAGAAGAGATTATCATCCCTTCGAAATCTTGATAAGATATACGAGGATTTTCAATCAACTGAGATGGAATGAAGTACAAATTAAGATTTCTAGAATAATCAAGGTAAGTTTGTTTGATTTTTGACATAATGTCATCAATCAGATCGAAATCTTTTTCCCATAGACTCTTTTCTAATATTACTATGACATCAATTTTACTATAGTTAGGAGAGAAATCATCTAATGCAATATCCCCAAATTGCATGATAGACATGACTTGAATAGAGGAAGCAATATACTCTACTAAAGTCTGAAAAAACTTTTTCAAGTTGGGAAATTTTCCATAGACAACACTCATTATTGTTAGATATTATATAGAGATTATTAGCTTTTCGACATTATTAACTAGAAAGAAAGTAAAATAAGAAGGTATTATAAAAAGAAAAAAGGAAAAAAATAAGCTGTTAGCTTAAGAATAAGCTAAACTGCGTAGGAAAATTCATTTGACATTCCATAACCCTCTATATAGAAAACAAATGTATAAATTCCAGCTTCCACTTTATCTTTTTTATCACAATAGAAGTAAAATTGTAACGATATTATATTTTGCGCACTGATAGTAGTACCAGTACCACCATTGAGAGGAATAATTGTACCACTTGGTGTAAAACCAGGATCTACTTCTACTGCTAATACTATTCCCGGTAATCTGATTATTTGTTTTACACCATCTATTTTTGCAGATGTCCAAGTTACTGTAACATTAGTAATAGTAACAGCTGAAGGGAGATGATTTCTAAGATTAAACTGGAGATACTGATCTCTAGCACCAACCAAGAAACTCTCAGCTGAAAGAACAGAATTATCAGAAGTAATTACTATTGAACTTAAATTTGCATTTGGTGGAACAGCTAAATCAGATATTTGAGCATCTACATATAACTCAGTGTTAGGTAAATTAGCAGTATCAAAATCTAAAGTCCAGATATTAGTATTTGGATCATAAACAGCTGTAGGAGTTGCACTCTGCATAAAAACATATTGAGTCGTAGAAGTAGCAGTGTCAAAGAACAGAATGATAAGACTGTTTGTATCAATTCCTGTTGCATCGTAAGCATATATTTCAAAGGAAATAATTCCGGAAACAGTTGTTTCATTTATGGGACTTAGTATTTCGATTTCTGGTTTAATGCTATCTATTATGTCAAAACTCTTACCCATGGAATTATCATTATTTGCTGCATCAGTTATAGATACTGTTACTGTTAATGTATCTTCTGCTAGATTGTTTGTGTCATCGTAATTTAATACAATATTTTGTGGAACGCCATCAACTACTGTAGAACCATCACTTAAAAGTAGAGTTGCACCTTCATAAACAGTTCCTGTTAATGATATAACTTCTCTTATCAAGGGAGAATTATCTCCAGAAATGTCAGTAATAGTCCATTCAATATCTATGAAATCACCATTGTTGAACTGAGTACCGTTTATTTGCAAATCTAATCCTGGATCTTTGTTATCTACATTGATAGTGATGTTTTTCCATACTAAATCTGAATTCAGATAATCAGAAACATAAAATGAAATAAGATAGCCATCATCATCTGGAATTTCTGGTACATCAGTATAGATGTTAACTGTATGAGGTACATCTTCGTAATTATTAACTGAAGTCCCATTTGGGAAGAAAAGTGTGTAATTGACAGTATCAGGTTGAAAACCGCCAGTTCTAACAACTTGGGGATCAATAACACCACTGAACCAAGAATTGTTTAGAGGATTAATCACTGTTAACGAAAGATCTTCAATAGTATCTGTGTGCTTCAAATTTTCACTTGCAAATGCAACATTATTATCTCCATAAGTTAGAGATACTCGAAAAACGTTACTTCCATAGGAGACATAATTAGTAGGAGTAAATCTTACTATTAAGTCTGCCCTCGCACTTATACTGACAGTATATGGAATATCTTGTTCTACTTCAATATTTTGTATTATTAAGGTAGTATTATCAACATCGTTTAATAGAGTTATATTAACACCTGTTATTATAGCCTCTGCTGTTCCACTATTTTGTACTGTTATATATACAATATCTGCAACAGAATCACCATCAACAGCATCAAACCATTGTGTTGAAAGTATTGAAATATCTGACGAACCCTTGAGCATTGGAACAACTAAAGTAAAAACTATTGCTGAAGCTGCAACAACCAGACTTATTAGAAGCACAGTTGCTACAACAGGAGATATAGCTCTCTTTTTTTTCATAAAATTGAATTTCATCTTTCTTCCTCTATTAACGATTACTAACACCGTTATCATATTAATGGTAATAAAGTTTATTGATGTTCTAGCGATGACTTTTTAATTTCTACTTTTTCACTACTTTTGACTAGAATGGTTGAAAACAAGCAAATATCCGTTAAAAAAAAGGCTTACGTCGTTAATGATGCAATTGCTGAAAAAATAAGAAATACAATGAAAACAAAGAACAAGAGATTCTTCAATGTTATGGGATCCATAGGTGCAGGAAAAACACTTATTCTTGAAAGAATAGCTAAGCGTCTTTCACCTTATTATAAAGTATTTGTCATTAATGGGGATGTTGCAACAACCATTGACGCTGATAGAATTGCTAAGTCTGGAGCTACAACAGTTCAGATAAACACAGGTGGAGGATGTCACTTGTCAGCAAGTTTGATTCAGAAAGAGTTTGATAAAATTAACATTGATGATTATGATATATTTATTACAGAAAATGTTGGTAATTTAATATGCCCTGCAGCTTGGGATGTTGGCGCAGAAAAAAACATTGTAGTAGTGAGTATAACAGAGGGTGAATATGTTATTAAGAAACACCCTATCATTTTCAAAGGGGCTCAAATAGCTGTTATCAATAAATGTGATATAGAAGGAGAAGATTTTGATTCTAAGACACTTGTTGAAGACGCATCTAAAATTAAATCAGACATGAAAGTTATATGCACAAGCGCAAAAACAAAGCAAGGAATTGATGATTTGATAACAGCTCTTGGTATAGATATTCCAAAGAGAGAATAAAAATGCATGAATACAGTCTAGCTTCTGCAATTGTTACTCAAATTGAAGAAATAATAAAAAAATATAATGTTATAAGAGTAAAAAAGATAATAGTTTCAGCTAGTCCTTACGAAATGGTCATTCCTGATTTGCTTCAAGAAGCTTATAAAATTATCACACATGAAATGGAAAAATTCAAAGATTCTGAGCTTCTTATGGAGATAAAAGCTGCAGAAATAACTTGCATAGAGTGTGACTATACCGGAGAACCAACAGAAGAGGGAGATCCAGAATTCGCTTATAATTTCTTATGCCCTAAATGTGGATCCAGAGATACGCATATTAATATGAAACAAATGATAATAGAGACTGTGGATTTAGAATTATCAGAAGAATAATGAACAATATTTTTTTACACACATTTAAAAACAAGTTAAGTTCTAAAAAAATAGATGTTCAGAAAAATTAGGTCAGTTACTACGGATTCGTACAACACTGTTAAAAATCTGAACTTAAACGTTAAGTTATACTTTGGAACAACTGCAATTATTTCCCTTGTCCAAACTCCGCTTTTCATCAGTATGTACTTTCTTGTTTTTGCTTGGGGAGGTGATGAGTTAGATATAGGGTTAATTTTTGGTTTAGCAAGTATTGTTGGTGTAGTTGGTTTAATTATTTCTGGAATTGCAGCTGACAGATGGAGAAGGGATGTTTTCATCTGGCTTGGAGGATTGATTTATATCTCTTCGATGATATATCTTATCTTTGCAAGTAGAATAGCAGATCTTTATGTGGTTCAGATAGGTGCATCTATAGCTGGATCATTTTTTATGCCTGCAGGGGCTGCAATGGTTGCAGATAGCACATCAAAAGGAACTAGAACTAAGATTTATACTCTAATGGCAATAATTCAACAAGTTTTCATGGCTATTGGAGGTGTTGCGGGATATTTTATTTACAAAAATTTAGGAGATACATTTGAACCAGAAGTAATTCTGCCAGTTGTGAAAATCTGTATTGCTGTGATAATTTTAGCTTCTTTACTAGTTTTTTTTATCAATGATAAAAGATTACTCCATTCTACACTAAAAGATGATGTTGTAAGCATTGAAGAGAAAAAAAGAAATGAGCTCATAATACAAAATCTGCGAAATTGTAAAACTTTTAAACAAAAAATAGCTTTTTATCGAACTCCTTTATTAATTGTCGCTGCTGATTTTATTATTGCATTTGGAGCAGGTATATCCATCCCGTTCTTACCAAGTTTCTTTGATCAAGGTTATAGTAAGACAATGTCTGAATTAACGCTGATTTTTAGTTTAGCTCCACTTTTAACAGCTGTTTTTTCCGCTGTCGCTCTTCGCTTAGGTAAAAAGATAGGTAGAGTTAAAGCAATATTTTGGATTGAATTAATTGCTGTTATTCTTCTCCTCTGTTTCTCCTTTGTTCCACCTCTAGCTATCGCTTTAGGTATTTTTATTTTGCGACAAGCAATGATGAATGCTGGGTGGCCTCTAATTAATGCGATAGTCATGGATCTATTACCTTCAAACCAAAGAGCAACCTTCAGTGCGATTGATTCATTGGCATTCACTGCTTTTAACAGTCTTAGTCAACCAATCGGAGGAGTAATAATGACGAAAAATACCTTTCCCCAAAAATTCCAATACGCTTTCTATACTACAAGTTCTATTTATTTAGTGGGGGTATTAATGTTTTTGTTCATAAAAGAGGGAAGTTTTGAAACTTCAGACGTTAAAACTATAACTCAATAAGTATAAAGAAATCAATAAAAATTCTGCTTAATCAATCTCCTTCTTCTAGATGAATGATTACTACAGTGCCTTTGGTATAATCATCTTTGACTCTATTTTCAATCCATACTTTTCCATCAAAGAATTCGAATATAGCTTTAGCCATCGACAAACCTAGTCCAACACTTGATTTAAATCTTTGATCTCCTTTTATTATTTCCGCCATTAATATAGGTTTCATATCCTCAGGTATGCCAGACCCGTAATCAGTAAATCGAATCTCTATCATCTTTTTATCTT
The DNA here is from genome assembly GCA_023705985.1 of Candidatus Heimdallarchaeota archaeon. Classification (GTDB taxonomy): domain Archaea; phylum Asgardarchaeota; class Heimdallarchaeia; order Heimdallarchaeales; family Heimdallarchaeaceae; genus 18H4-34. The sequence continues at coordinate 21,163 of BPTO01000035.1, forward strand.
TTATTAGGATATTTTGGCATAAGATATCTATTCTAACGTCGTTTTCATTTGTATAAAGAATAGCATTTAATATAATATTTTCAATACCCTCTTGTATCAAATCTGATCCCATAACTTTTAGATCTAATTTACAGTCTAGATTCACGTTTATTGCACGCGAATGGTGATATTTCTTTTGACTATCGATAGCATTTTCAATTAAAGGTTTTAATAGAGTTTTTTTGCTGAATCCTTCTTTTTGAATCTTTGTTAGTAGCAAAACAGTTTGAATAATTCGTTCAGTTCTTTCTACAACGGAAATACACTTTTGCAGATATTCATCAGTTTTTCCAATATCTACTCCTAATAAATTTTGCTGTAATAATTCCAAATATCCCTGCACGGTGGTATTTGCATTAACAAAATCATATGTCAGTAATTTAAGTATGCTTGAATAGAACTCTCTTTCATTATCTCTCTCTTTCTCTACAATATGAAGTTCAAAAATGAGAGAAATCTGTGTGCAGAATGCTTCAAATAAATCACAATCGTCAGGAGAGAAAAGTTGATTGATTTCTGATGCAAGCACGATGAAACCACTAGGTTGATCATCTATATTGATAACTGAAATAATTACTGATAATACTGAATCTTCAAAATAACTGATTCCTCTTTCACAGGTACAACAAACGTTTCTATTTTCTTGGGTCATTTTCTCAAGCATTTCTTCAGCATTGAAATTATTGAAAATATCTCCTTTTTGAGTAATGATTTTTCCGTCTAAAAATACAAGACTAAACTCTGCACCAAGAATCTCTTCTGAATCCAACCTAACAGAATCCCAGAAGGAGAAATGATCTTTGATTTCTTTTTGTAAAACATATTTGTTCAGGAATGATTGCATAACCGAAAGTTTCTTGATAGACTCAATATTGGTGAACATTCCCACCGATCCAATTATTTTATTGTTTGTATCATAAAGATTTGATCCAATTACACTGTAAGGGATGGATTTTCCATTTTTATTTTGGAGAATTAATTCATAAGTACTGGTGGGTACTTTGTTATTTTTCCTTTGGTTAGACATTTCTTGATAAAGTTGTTGAGATTTAGTATGGAAAAAATCAGAAATTTGTCTGTTTTTAATTTCCTGATAAGTATAACCTAAATCTTCACATAGCTGGTCATTTATGTAAATGGTATTATTGTTTAAATCATCAACCCAGAACCCTATTAGACTGTGATGAGAAAGTGATTCAAATAGAGATTGCATTAGATGGGAGGATTGAAATTTCATTGGGTCTTGA
>BPTO01000036.1 GCA_023705985.1 Candidatus Heimdallarchaeota archaeon
TCAAGCTAATTACATTGCTTCTATTTTAAGAAATGAAGAAGATGATTATACTTATTATACATTCCAAATAAAGGTTAGAAATGAGAAATCTCTTAATATTGTTAAAGACAAGCTTCTTGAAGCTCCTTGGCTGAATAAGAAAGGAAAAACTAGAATAATAGATATGCATAAAAACTGGGTTAATAGGTTAAACAAAGCTAAAGTCATTCAAAAAAGTCCAGGACTTACTATTTCTCTAAATGAATTTGAAGTTGGTTGGTTATTAGAAAGACTTGGAAGGAATATTAATCTGGTATTTAAAGATTTATTTGAAATCTTTATTTGTTGGTATAATCAAGAAGAAGAAACATTGCGTAATCAGATTTGGAATAAAGCTATATATGGAAAACTAACAAAGGAGAACTTCTATAAACACATGTCATTTGGTCTTATCCCCAAAGGTTCCTTTGGTGGAAGAACTAGAACTGTCTATGAAGTTAATAGTAATGAAATGCAAAATTATATTCGTACTGTTTGTAGTAAATATATGCAAATTGCTTTGTATGCAACTGAAAATCCTTGGTTAAGTTGGGCTGGAGAACTTGTCAAAGTATTAAAGAGCTTATTGTTATAAGTGATTGTTTGGATAAAGGTTTTCTCTTGCTTTAGTTAGAAATTATTCATCAACGAAATGGATAGAATTCATTTTATAATGAGAAACTATATAATTGATTTTACTACTTTAAGCTAATGAGCAACAATTCTATGACAGAAGTACAAAGGAGTTTTGAACGAGCAACTATCCCCTACCTTCACAGTAAAAACCTTGAATTTTTGCATTTTGAAGACGAAGGAAAGGAACTTTTAGCTCATCGTCGAGAAATATATCAGAGGAAAATAGATTATTTTCTCTCAAAGGATTATATTATTAAGGCAATAGAAAAGATAAAGGGGAAAAAAGTTAATCCTCTTGATACAATAAAAGTTAGGGAATTTGGTTCTATTGATGAGATACCTGCAATAGCTAATGAAGCGACAATTTATTTTACACAAGGATTTGATTTGTTAAAAGCGTCTCAAGCTATGCCAGTGAACTCAAGTCCGTTAGTAGAGTATTATGCGTTGCTTCAGTGTGTGAAAGGTTCAATGATTCTGGAATTGGACTTTGATGAAGTATTCTTTTCTTTTCATGGGCTTACCTCAATTAAAAAAACAAGGAAAATCCAACAGTCTACATACCTTAATGCAGAGATAAAAGAGTTGGGTGTTTTTCCTGCATTAATGATTTGTTTCGGAGAGTATAGTGATCAACCAAATGAGAAGTATAATGAACTGGAAAAATACCTAGATGGAAAACATACTCCCTCCCTAGAAGAAATAATTACAAAGCCACGAACGTTTTTAGAACGATTCATTGGGGTATGGATGGTGTCCACCTTAGTTAGGTATAAACCTGTTAAATGGGAAGAGATTCTTTCAGGGGCAGAAAATATGCTTATAGACAAAATAAGGACTTTTAGAAGAGTAGAATTACCAAATACTTTTGATAGCTGACTACCTTACTATGTGAAAGCAATTAAAGAGTTCTAACAGATGAACAGAAGATCTCCTAATGCTACTCCGTTGACTCTTGATAGATTATCTAAGGGATGCATAATAATGTGGGAAAATTTAACGTTATGTCTCAAGCTATCAGCAATAAAGGACTATTCAGTACTAGCATTCTATTTTACAAGTTGAACATAAGATAGGATTTACTTTATTTCAGAAATCAATAAATTTCTAAAAATCCATTTCTTTATATTTCATAATATTGGTTAGGTCACTAACTATATCATTATCAAGTGTAACTCCTGGATTTTTAGAAAGAAGTTTAATCACAGTCTCATTTGCTCTATCTCCAATAGTTTTTCTTCCTGTGTTTATCCATTCTTCATTTGTTGATCTATCAATGACAGGACTTGGTAAGAATAGTTCCTCTCTGAACCACCTCAGCGTGTGGTCGTGAGATAATAGGTGAGTTTTTTTGTCGAATTCCCTAAGCAAATCTTTTGCTATTGGTTCATCTCTTTGAATAATCCCTTTTACAAATTTATACGTCATTCCAGCAATTTCATTATCAATGACAACTTTTTGGATACTTTGTGTTGATTCGAAATTCATCATCCCCGCTCCAGAAATCATGTTTATACCTTTTATTCCCGCTAATAATGCTCCCATACCTGACTCAAGACCTGACTGCATGTCGAGTGTTTTAGTGTCTGACATACCAAGATAAGTGTGAGTAGGTAAGTTGAGGTATTTACCAATTTCTGTATAACCTAAATCAAGTAGTATGGTGTCAACTGAACCTAAATACATTGTTCCTTTTCTCATATCAAAAGCCGCAGGAGATCCTCCCCAAATAACTGGAGCTCCTGGAGAAACTAACTGAGATATCACTAATCCTGCTAGGGTTTCAGCTGCATGTTGGACAATCGATCCAAGAATTGTAACTGGAGCATTTGCACCAGTCATGGGCATTGAAACAAATTCTGAAGGAATTCCATATTTAGCACAGTCAATTACGCTTTGACAAGTTAAATCACTCCATTTCAATGGTGGAGATGGACATGCATCAAAAATAGCTAAAGGTTTTTCTCTTAACCTTTTTTCATCTCCTCGGATTGAGATAAGCATATTTTTCATTGTTTCAAACGATTCTTTTCGAAATGTCCCAGTAATGATAGGTTTTTTCGAATAAATTAGAGCAAGATAAAGACGATAGCTATCACCTACATCTTCTGGGACATCAGAACACACAATAGCTGTACTTTGAGCATGTATATGTTCTAATTGCTCAACAATTTTTGTGAAATCGATAAAATCCTTAGTAACTGCTTGACGAATTTCGTTTGTTTCTGTGTCAAGAACATTCAAAGCAGCTGATCCTGGATCAAAACAGATGTTGTCTCCTTCAAGTTTTGAAACTTCTTTTCCCTCTCTATCATAGATTGAAATTGTGGAAGGCGCAGTTTTTAGAGCCTTTTTAATTAAATCTCGTGGTATAATAGCTCTTTTTTGTTCAATTTTAACTCCTTCATTCTTTAATATTTCAATTGCATCCTGATTTTCAACAAAGAAACCTATTTCTTCAAGGATTTCAATTGCTTCTACTACAACTTTTTCTTTTAATTCATCTTCCAAAACATTAAGAACTGGCCTCATTTAGTTTCACTTCAATTTTTGAATTACATGTACATGTGTTCTGTATATAAAAATATTATTTACTACTGGAGAACAATTATAAGGTTTTATTTAATTGTGAAATGGGATGCTGCTCTACACCATAATCATGTCAATCATTGCAATAATTCTAATCGCATTGTATATCACTAGATATCGTAAGCTCCCTACAACCATTTGGAAACCAAGTGTAGCTTGGACACGAGCGTTAATTTATTTCGCGTTTTGTAATATTATATCTACAATAACTGGTAATTTAGAATATATGTTGAATCAACCCATTGCTACCCCAGAACAGCTGACAAATCCCAAATGGATTACATTTTGCGTATCATGTTTTGTCTTCATTTTCATCGCTTACTGGATTTTGTGGGCAAAAATGACTCTTACCTTTGATCGAAAATACTATATCATAACAGGTTTCATTTTTGGAGTGATGTGGGGTGCTAGTATAGGGCAACTCCTATTATCCTTCTATCATCTCTGGAACATGATTAGTATACCCCGTTGGGCAATTTATTTAGTTTCATTTATTTGCATGGGTACGTGGCAATACTTCATTCAAGATTATTTCTGGGATATTTATGTTAGTCCTGAACATGATACCCTCCGATCCATAAAAATCAAGACTCTCTTTTCTCATATACCTAATGTAGCAATTTGTCTCTTGTTTTTAGTAATGTTCGAAAATTATCTCATCTTTGTGATTGCTCAAACTTTCGCATTGATTGCATCTTCGATTTTTCAGAAATTTCCTGCACCTTGGGCTAAAGGAAAGTTCCATGCACCCATGACGAAACCAGGTATACTTGGCTTTCCACATGGTGCTGGTTATAACGAAAAATCCAATTCAGAATGAGCTTCCCGATTTGAAAAAATGAATGGTGATTTAGCTTTCTTCAATAATTTTTACCACTTAGTTGTTTCAGTAGTAAAATCTTCTCTACTTAACTCTTCTATAAACACAATTAACTAGATCACAATCCTCGCATCCTCTTGTTCCCAATTCCTTATCTACTTCTTCACCAATATTAAATGCAAAAGAAACTGATTTTATCGGGTTCATCATCATTGAACTACTCAATTCAACACCAATACTTTCTGCTTGTAATAATTTGAAAATCATATTTTGACCTTTTTCTAGCGTCCATTGGCAATATCCGGGACTAAATCTACTTGTAAAGTCTTTTTCTATTATTTCTTCTGAAAGATCATTCAAAATTGTTTGATTAACGTATTCAGCTGTTTCTTCAGCTGAATGGGAAGCAATTGCATCTAAAATGACTCCGTTTGATAGTTTTCCTTTTTTAATAAACTCTGAACATCTTTTTTCTAAATTTTCTCCTATAGTACAAACAGCCAAAACTGTTTTTTCTGACTTTTCAAAAAGAAAACGAGGCACTAAATTTTTGCTGTTAAAGATGTTGTATATTCCCCTAGGTTTGATTAGGTCCATTGCAATATCTTTCATTTCTTTGATTTCATGAAGTAAACTTTGAGATGCCTCTTTATTTCTAGCTTTAGTCGAATTCCCACTCCTTAATAATCGAAGAATCTCTTTGTCGTTTAGACATATTTGAAAATCTTCAATGATGGACATAAGATTACCTCTTTACTCTTTGAACAATCTTTTCAATAAATTGTGGGTTTGTTCCACAACATCCACCAACAATATCAGCTTCTTTTTCAACCATTTGGAAAATGTCCTCTGCGAAATCTTTAGAAGAAGTCAGATATACTGTTTTTCCTTCAATTAGTTGTGGTTTTCCCGCATTCGGTTTTGCTACTATGGGTAAATCTGTGAATTGTCTTATCTGGGGTATCAAATCAATCATCTCATTGCTACTTAAGGTACAATTTGCTCCAATAACGTCTGCTCCAGCTTTGCGCAGTGTGTTAACACATTGGTCTACAGAGTTTCCCATTATTGTAAAATAACCTCTTTTTGTCTTTTTATAGGTGATAGAAACAAAAATTGGTAGGTTAGAAGTCCTTTTTGCAGCCTTGACAGCAGATTCTGCTTCTTTAAGATCAACCATAGTTTCTATGAAAAAGAAATCAACCTCAGCATTTGCTAAAGTTCTAGTTTGTTCAAGAAAAGTTTCTTCAAAATCATCAAGAGTTACTTTACCTACAGGAGGTAAAAATTTTCCAGAAGGACCAACATCTCCAGCTACATATCCTTCTTCTGGGCATATCTCTCTTGCTATTTCGACTGCTTTGATATTATATTCTTCAACCCTCTCCCCATGGTTGTGCGCACTTAACTTTAGTCTAGAACCACCAAATGTGTTGGTTAAAACGACATCAGAACCTGCATTATAATAATTAAGATGAATCTTCTGCACTTTCTCAGGATTAGTAACGTTCCAACTCTCCGGAGGTATGCCAATCTGCAATCCTTGATTAATTAATAGTGAGCCCATTGCTCCATCCAGTATAACAACGCGTTCTTTAACCAAATCTAGAATGTGCTTTTTGTTTCGCAAAGGAAGTACTTCCTCATAACATCATCAATTTTTTTGCGAGTTTGACAGCACTTATAGCGTTATCTGCTGTACCATCAGCTCCAATTTCTTCAACCCATCCTTTAGAAACAGGAGCTCCACCCAATAAAACTTTAAATTTCTCACGAATATTTCTTTCTTTTAGAGTATCTATCAACTTCTTTTGACCAACCATTGTAGTTGTCAATAATGCTGAAACACATATTAGGTGAGCATCTACTTCTACAGCTTTATCTATAAAAGTTGCAACAGGAACATCAGCTCCAAGATCATAGACTTCGAATCCTTCTGCAGAAAGCATAGAAGCAACGAGTGTTTTACCAATATCGTGAATGTCACCTTCTATTGTACCAATAATTACTTTAGCAATAAATCTAGAATCCTTTTCTGGAGAAAGCGCTGGAGTTAAAATTCCCATGGCTGCTTTCATAGCTTCAGCACTACGCATAAGTTCAGGTAAGAAAAATTCTCCTTCTTCAAAAAGATCACCAGCTTCTCTAATCGCTTCTGAGAGAGTATCAATTAATGCATTAATATCATAGTTCTCTAAAATCGCTTTCCTAGCGATCTCTTCTGCTAAAGATATATTGCCGTTAAGGATTGCTTCTTTGGATTTAGTGTCAAGATCCACTTTTTCTACCACCGGTTATATTTGTTCCATCATTTCTTAAGCTTTTTTAGAGATGATTATACAATCAAAATTCTCTGATATAAAGTATACAACATTATTGATTTATATTCTTATTTGAAAAATTAATATTTATTACGAGTGAAACAGCTGAATAATGAAAATAAATCTATTATATTATCTTAAGTGTATTTACAGTTTTAATTTAAAAAAAATAAAAAGTAGGAAACATTAAGTTGTTTCCACTTATCTGTTTAGATTTACTTTTTTGGAGGTCCTTGTGCTTGCATTCTTGCGACTAATTTCTTATTAGGTCCAAGTTGCCATTTTAGGAACACTAGTAGAAGGACAATGACAACTATTGCTAATAGCCAAGCTTTCCAATAAGCATCCCAGAAATTTTCCCAGGTCCACACATAGGTCCATGAAAATGCAGCTGGTAACTTATTTATGATAGTCATTATTGCAAATGGTATTCCTGTGGCTATTGGAATAATGATCATTGTATCTACTATGATACCCCAAATCCAGAACTTCAGCGATTTCTTTGAGAACATAAGTTCTCTTGAACTCTTCTCTCTGAAATCTGTTCTGAAATCATATTGCACCATACTCATTGCTAATGGTCCTATAATGAAGACAAAGAAGAACCACGCAAGGACGAGTGCAACTACTAAACCTAATCCTACTTTTTGGAAGTAATGCCCTACTGCGCCATCTTCAGCCCAATCTTGCTGTATTGCTGTTGCGATTATGGTCATCAATAAGGAAAACCAGAGTATCAGCCATTCAGCAAAAAAGGTAACAGACATAAACTTGCCTTTTTCAGCGTTTGCAAAGATAGATCCACGTCCTTTTACTTGAAAATGGAAGTAGTGCCAAGGCCATTTAAATCCTTTTTTTTCTTGATGTTCAGTCATTTTTCTACATCCTTTTGACTGTCTTTTGGAGACTAAGTCTAAACATTGATTTGAATAAATCGTTGAAAAATCACAAAGATATTTTTTAATCTAGACATAATCCATTATTGACAGTATGAAGTTTGAGTATATGACCTATATATAAACCTTTACTGATTATTATTTAAATAGAAATTCTGTGATGTAAATCTCTCTAAAACGTTATGAAAGTAAAGAAATTTTCAAAAATATGCGAAATCTAGGATCAAAGTAATTTTTTAAGAAAATACGCGATTTTTTCAATTTCTGCTTTATTTTCAGGTGATGTAGAATTAAGATTAACTGGTAATCTTATACTTTTATAATGAAGAATTGCATCAGTTAAATCCTCACCACAAAAAGAGCAGAATCTAGCTGATGTATTATGTTATTCACCACAATTTGAACAGAATAAACTTGGCATGCTAAATATTACATTCTCTCTTAAAGATTAAAGCACTGCTGAAAAAAATCAAGAATGTAATACTAGTTTCAGCATTTAACAATCGAACCCTCCACAGTCACAACCGCTGCAATCACAACCTCCGCAGTCACAACCACTGCAATCACTACCACCACAATCACAACCAGAACCACCTGAGCAAGACCCACCTCTTCTTCTAGGTCTGAAAGCTGAACGGACAGCTAAAGAAATGATAAATAGTATTCCAAAGACACCGGCCATTATGAAGATCCATGGATCTGTGATTCTCTGATAAGATGCAATTGATATCGTTGAGATTGCTAAGACTAAGAAGATTAATAGAAGAATTGATGTTATAATAACTACTTTTTTTCTTGGTTTTTTTTCTTTTCCATTTGTTGATTCTTGAAAATAAGGTTTAGAAGTAATACCTTGCTGGTACTTGATAGGAAGATGTTTTTGTTTATATCTTAGAATAGCTTCTCCTAGATTAGTTCCACAATATTCACAGAATTTATTGTTAATGGTATGTTTTTTTCCGCAATTAGGACAGAAGATAGCAGCCTTTCAAATATTATTCTCTTTTAATAATAAAAACATTATGAGTATTGGAATTGATTTCGGATTTAACTGTTGATAGCAGAAGTCCCTTCCCTTTATCTCTTTGAAATTTGTAGTGTAAGAGTATTCTCATCAAAGTTGAAGCTTGTAGATAACATGGTATCATGCAATTCTTCATCAAAAACTACTTCTCTAGCTAATGTTTCAGATTTTAAATAATTCCTAAAATCCTTTATTTTTGATAATAAAGAAGATTCAGGTGTTTTATCTATAATTGCAACAATTATTGTTTCTGTTATTTCCAAATCAAGTTCTTGTCTCATTTTTTGTATATTTCTTACTATGTCTCTTACACAGCCCTCAACTCTAAGTTTCTCAGTTAATGTAACATCTAAAGTAACACTCAAATCATCCTGCACTAAGCTTTTGTGACCCTCTTTGTCTTGTAACAGAATTTCATATTCATCTGGCTGTAGAGTTATTTCTTTTGGCTCTGTTTTTAATGCTAAAACCCCTTTTTCCCTAAACAATCCAGATAAAGTCTGTTGATCTGTTTCAGCAACTTTCATCTTTATTTCATTCAGTCTCTTTTTGTATTTTGGTCCTAATAAAGAATAATTCAGTTTTATAACGAATTCAACACTTTCAGTTATACCTGTCAATATATCTAGTTTCTTGATATTTAATTCTGTGAGAATTTGAGTTTTATATTCCTTGAAAGCGTCATAATCGCTGGGATTTGAAGACCATACTTGTACAGCATTAAGAGGTTGTCTAACTTTTATTTGAGAATTATTTCTAAGCATTAATACCATAGAAATAAGTTGTTTAACTTTGTTGAATGTTCCTCTTACTCTATCCTTTTCCTTACTTAGCTTATTTTCAGGAAAAGAACATAAGTGGACACTTGGTACTTTTTCAAAATCTTCAAGAGGTGTCACCATTCTATACAAATATTCAGTTGTAAAAGGTAAGATTGGGGCTAAACATTTGTTAAACGTATCCAGACATCTATAAAGGGTGTTATAAGCTTGTCTTTTATCTAAATCAAGATCACTTTTCCAGAATCTTCTTCTATTTAGTCTAACATACCAATTTGATATGTTTTCGAAGAATTCCTCTGTTTCATCAATAACAGCTTTGGCGTTTAAATTCTCATAAGCTTTTCGTATTTCTTCAACGGTTTTATTTAGTTCAGATAACATCCATCTATCCATAGGATTGGTTTTGTTTGTTTCCTGCAATTCCTTTAGTTCGCTTAAAGAGAAGTCTTCTGCTGAAGCTGAAGATAAAAGAAAATAAGTAACATTCCAATAGGATAGGAGTTTTCGCATTGCATCTTTGCCAAGATCATAGCTGAAGTTTAAGTTTTGTCTCAAATTTGATTTGCAGTAAACCCATCTCATAACATCTGCACCAAGAACGTTAACAGCATCATCGAAAACAATATTATTTTTAGATGTCTTAGAAAGTCTCTTACCTTCCTCATTTCTCACTTCTGGAAAGGAAACCACATTTTTGTATGAAGGTTTATTGATTAGTGTTATAGACATGAATAGCATTGAGTAGAACCATAGACGAACTTGTTCCTTCATCTCTACTATTAATTCAGCTGGGAACCATTTTTTCCAATAGGTTTTTTCTTCTTCTGTTAGATAATTAAGTGTAGAAAAAGGTATTATTCCCGCATCTAACCAACAATCTCCTACTTCTTTAACACGAGAAACATTCTTATCACATTTTGGACATTTCACTTGGACTTCGTCTATCCATGGAATGTGAAGCTCTGCTAAGTCGTCTACCTTTTGAGGATTAATAGAAAGCATTTTCAGTTCCTCTTTTGATCCAACTACTGTAACATGACCACAATTACAAACATAGAATGGTAAAGGTAAACCCCAGTATCGCTTTCTACTGATACACCAATCATCCATTGAAGCCAACCAATTTTCCATCGATTTTGCAGTAAACTTTGGTTTCCATTTTATTTCTTTAACAGCTTTGAGGAGCTTTGGTCTTATATCGTCACAATTTATGAACCATTCTTTTTCTAGCTTAAATACAAGTTCTGTTTTACATCTCCAGCAAACAGGATATCGGTGTTCATACAATTCTGTTTTGTACAAGAAACCTTTATTCGTTAGTTTTTCAAGAATTAAATCGAAAGCTTTTGATATAGTGATTCCTGTAAGATAATCAAATCCTTCTATATATTTAGCTTCACCATCTATTGGAGCAATAACATCTAGGTTGTATCTCTTACTTAATTCATAGTCTTCTTCTCCACAACCAGGAGCTATATGAACAACACCAGTTCCTTCTAGATGCGAAACTTCGTCCCATGGAATAACTTTCTTCAATTTAACGTCTTTCTGCGCGGTCAAATCATCAAAAGGTCCAATATACATTTTTTCTAGTAATTCCTTTCCTTTAATGACTTCTAGGATATCCCATGGTCTGTCTAAAACGTCTTGTGTACCTTTAGCTAGAACAAACTTCTCTTGCTCTTTCTGGATTATTAGATAATCTAATTCAGGATTTACAGCTAAAGCAACATTTGCAGTCAAAGTCCATGGAGTTGTAGTCCAAACCAAGAAATATGTTTGAGTTTCATCCTTAAATGGTAATTTGATATATACTGCCTTGTGTGTTAACTCTTCGTAGCTATCGCTTTGTTCATGTGAAGACAATGATGTTCCACAACGGTAACACCAAGGAAGAACTCGAGTACCTAGATATAACCAACCATTTTTATGACATTTTTTAAGAAAATACCAGATATGTTCAATGTTATTGTCATCATAGGTATAGTAGGAATTTGACCAATCCATCCATTGGCCCAATCGAATAGATTGTTGTGTAATAACAGCTGCAAAATGATTAACACGTTTTTTACAGGCTTGAGCAAATTTCTCTAGCCCATAATCGATGATTTCCTTCTTAGAGTTTAAACCAAGAGCTTTTTCCACTTCGACTTCAAGCCATAGACCTTGACAATCAAACCCATTCTGGTAGCGTTGTTGTTTTCCTTGCATCGCTTGATAACGTTGGAAGACATCTTTGAGTGTTCTACCCCAAGCATGGTGTACTCCCATTGGATTGTTTGCAGTGATTGGTCCATCGTAGAAACTGAATCTTTCACCACTTCTATTCATCTCACGTAACTTGGCAAAAATATCATTTTCTGACCAATAATCTACTATTTTCTTCTCAAAACTGGAAAAATCTCGTTGCTTCAAGAATTTATTTAACTCTTGAGAAGTTTTCTTAAGCTCCTTCTTCGTTTCGCTTTTACTTGAATTAGTCATGGGATACTCCTCCTAAATGTTTAGAGTCTTCGTAAGAACACCCTTCTGTTTTGAATAGAGAATATAAATTTGAAGCTGATATTATATTCAAATCATAATAGAAAAGTGTTTTTAAACTTCGTTGGAGGATGACAAAACTAACCAAATATTCACTGAAAGCGTAAAAACTATTTTCTGAACGGAATTTCACGATCCATCCTTTATGTCACCTTTATGTATGCAAATAAAAACACAATCATTTAAAAACTTTTTACTTCTATATTCAAAAAAATCAGAACTCAATGATTTAACTTAAGAAGTTAAATTTACTTTGGAATAATTGTTAACTTGGTATTTCATATACAAATATTATCAATAGTATAATTGCGACAAGACTTAAAACAGCTAAAATTATTCGCACTATGTATTTTCGACTTATTTGTCTGAATTGTCTTTTTGATACTGATCCCCCTCGTACAAGTGATTGAGATGTCCAGAAAATAATCGCACATGCTGAATAAATGGCTATAACGTTTAAAACTAGAAGAATAATAGAACCAAATGCTTCTTCCCAGTAAGCATTACTCAAAAGGACTCCAATGTTTGTTGCTGGAGGACATAATGATGCAGCTACTGCAACACCAACTATATTCGTACTTTCTCCTCTAACTATGAATATTCCCGCAGCTAAACCGCTTAGAATTGCAAAAACTATGTCTCCTATTCCAGGAGTAGTTCTTATACCAATCTGACTACCCTCAGGTATAGATGTTAACTTTCCTGAAAAAATTAAACCTACCAAGGCTCCTATTAAAATACATGTTCCTAAACCAACTGCTTCTGCAAGAAAAGCACGTTTACTATAGATGTTTTTCGCAATCATTGTACCAATAACGGCTAAAGCTATAGGTCCAAGTAAAGGGGCAATTATCATACTAGCAATAATGATGACTACATTATCATAAATCAGTCCGAAAGAAGCAAGAGCTCCGGCTATTATACATAATACCAGAAAAGTTGGTGAAATTATAGCTAACCCCTTGGTTGCGAAAACCATTTCATCGATACTTATACTACTGCTCTTTATCACAAGTTTTTCAGGCGTTGAATCAATTTCTAAATCCACAGGAGAAAGAAGAATACTCCCAAAGACAGCACCAATGCCAAGACCTTTCAACTCTTCAAGCAAGGTTGCAGTTTGATTAATTTCTACAACTGTGATTATCGTCGCATTTTCTTCATGAATCAAAGTTGAACTTCTAATACCAAGCTTATCAAAAAGTTCTACTACAACTTCCATCTTTTCAGTTGGAATCTGGATCTTTACTTCCTTCATTAAATTCACAAGAGTGCTTTAGAAAATAATTTCATAAGATAATATAAACTTGTTTCTTTGAATTGAAGGTAAACAAAAGCAAAATGATGTCAATCGCCATTCACCACTAAACTGAAGAAAATAAATAGATTACGAAATGATTTTTTGATAAGAACATGCAAATGAGTGTTAGATTAGGATTATGTGGCGTTCTTATATTTTCTTAGCTCTTTAGACAGGTTGCTTGTTTTTTTGCTCAAATAACGTGGGTACTCTTTTAGAATCTTATCTAATTCTTTGTTTAGACTTTGAAGTTGATTATCCATCCTTGAAATAACAAGATTCATCTCTTCAACAATATCCTTTTCATCGAGTGCTGTTTCAATACGCATAATCTAATGAACGAGCTATAAATATAAAAAATCTGTAAGATAGATAGATTATCCTCGTAATACAATTTGTTACTTTTAACTCGAACCAATAATGGTGGTTCGAATATCAGCTGAAAAACATTTGGGGCACACGGTTTTTGAAGCAAAGATACCATCTACCATTTCTTTCATAACTTTCTTGTCTTCATCATTAAATTTCAAACCACATTGATTACAAATATAACTATCTGGTCTTTCTATGGACATTGTTTTTCATTCTTAATATTTTATACCTAAATTTAACTTTTTCTCTAACATCCTTTAATGTTACAAAAAGAAAAAGAAAAAGAAGAGATTGTTAAATGTTGCACTTTACTTCCTTTTTGCTACATATGCTAGTCCTAGAATCAGTATTCCTACCATACCATAAAACCAATTAAATGGTGCAGGTATTATTACTCCTTCAACAGTGCTTTCGAGAACCAAGTGAGCACTTTTACTTACCGAACCTTCTTTCATTTTTGATTCAATATCTAGTTTGGATAAAATCCCCCAAGTGGTATCGTAAGCAATTTCAATATATGAATCAGATGAATATGATCCACCAAAAAAGAGTTGTCCACTAGCATGTTCTTCAGCTTTGATTACAAAACTGTTATCGTTGAGTGTTACTTCATATTTGCCTGTGCTATCGTTATACTCAAAACTTTCAAATTCTTCATTTAAAGCCTCAAAAGTATTTTCTACACCACTAATAGAGCTTTCAATGGTTACAGGTAGTATATATGACATTATTAAGTTACTTTCACCAAGACTTCCCCATACCACATCTGTGGCGTTGGTGGTGAGTAAGTCATCGTTAATATAGAATTCAGCCCATTCTAAATTAGTATAAAATAACTCTGCAAAGTCTGTCATGTTAAGAGTATCTGGATCTGTGGTGATAACAATCTTGAATAAATCCCCTTCTTGCAAAGCGTGACCTGTCGTTACTTCCCATTCATAGCTTTCTATTTCAGAAATAGGAGAGATATCAAATTTGGTTAACTGCCAACTTAATTCCGTTCCAACGGATATTTTATCAGAAAAAGTAAAGTCAAGTAATTCACCATTAATTGCAGTAACACTTGTGTAAGAAGATGTAAAACTTGAGATAACCAAGAGTGATATAATAATCATAGATTTTTTTTGTATAAAATTCCTCCTTTATTTGTAGATAGTAAACAAAGTACAAAAATATTAAAGATTAGTTATTTAAATTTTGTTGAAAATATCTTTCACAATTTTGGGCAATATCTTTTTAGATGTCAAATCTCGTATCTAACTAGCATAATGTAACATCGCGGAGAAAATATTGATGAATAGAAAAATAGTGACTTTCTATCTTTTTTACTTGTTCTTATTATCTTCTCTATTTACTTTAACCCAAAATAACTCATGGGTAATAAACGCAGCAGATGAATCTTTTGATCCCTGGTATTTCATAGCTTTGGGAGATACTCGTAATTGGGAACCAAATTCTACAAACATTTATAGAAGAAACATAACTGAAAGTGTAATTCAAAACAATCCTAATCTAGAATTCATATTACATAGCGGAGATATGGCTAATAATGGGGGCGAACAAGATGATTGGGATAAATATTACGAAGATATAGACTTAGCGATCCAAAACAATATACAATTTTATTATGCTGTAGGGAATCACGAGATGTACACTTACCCTCTTCCAGATGGTTCTTATGGCCCAAGAGAAATGGATTTTGCGACTTATTTAGCTAATGTGGAAATGCCAGGAAATGAAAGATATTATAGTTTTAATTTTAATCAAATACACTTTATAATAATAAATACTGATGAATATTGGGAAGGCTCTCTTGAGCTCACTCTAGAGCAAGAAGATTGGATTGTTGAAGATTTAAAAGCTAACTCCAAAGATTTTACAGTAGCTATGTTCCATCGTCCTTGCTATTCGGTTCGGAGTGAAGGACGAGTTAATGACGCAATAGAGATAAGAAAGATTCTAGAACCCATTTTAATTGAGTATGGAGTTGATTTGGTTTTCTCGGGTCATGATCATTACTACTACAGGACAACAAGGGAAGAGGTTACTCATATAGTAACTGGAGGAGCAGGAGCCCCGCTTTACGTTCCTACTGAAACAGATCAAGCTAAAGAGGAAGATAAGTACTTTGCAGAATACCATTATTGTAATATTACAGTGGCAGAGAACGGTATTAAAGTTGAAACTTTAGTTTTTGATAACAATCTTGAACATGTAACTATAGAGGACACAATCGAATTCTCATTATCTACAATCTCCGTAATAACTACACCACCCTTTATTTTCAGCGCTTTCATATGGACTCTATGGCTACTAAATTCAATTATGAAGAAGAAAAAGAAAAATTAAATCTTTTAGTACGTTTTTATTAATAAAAATTGAGTATAATAATAACATAGAAGTAGATGGGTTTTCTTTTGCTAAAAGAAGTTCTAGATAAAATTTACTGGAAAAATCCTGTCGAATTATTCCAATAAACTCTTGGTGGTTCATCAAGAATTCTTGTTGAATTAATGAAGTAAGAGAGAAGAAGGTAAATCTACCCATTAATTATTGGTATTTTCAAGAAAGATTCTTTATTCCTTGATATCAAAACCTTCTGTGTTGTTTTTCCATTGAGATAAGGTAAAGTGAATTTTGGGAAGTTAGACCAACTAATTTCTAAACCTATTCTCTCATTCCTATCTATCTTAATCCCTGTTGCTAATAAATCAATAGTTATCTTTACAAAAGATTCAGTTGGACCAGTTATTTGCAAAATGCCGTCTTGAAAGATTTTATGCTCGTTTTCAGCATCAACCACAACTAGTTTTGCAGTGAAATGAGTTTCAGGTACATCTGTTTTTATCCAAAGTTCAACAGACATTGGCCCCAATATAGTAAAACTTTTTTCAAGTGGTCCAGTGTAAAACTGTAAAATATCTATTCTTTCCAACAGCGGACTTTGGTCAACAGGTCCTGGTTCAATTGGATGGTAAGATTCCCAAACATTACCTCCAAGAGTCGGAACTGGGTTCTCAAGATCAATTTCTATTAGAAGCTCAGTAAAATCTTCTTTTGATGGTTCCTCAGAAAGCTCCTGGTTTACATCTAAATAGAATTTCTTTTCTATTATGGAATTTGGTGGCCAAGAATCTAAATTCACCCACTTATTTGCACGTAGAATAAACGCTTTAATTATCTGAGGATCATTATTTCTCTCTCTTTCCAATAACTCCTTCATATCTAAAAGAAAGTTACTTTTTCCTTCAGTCCCAAATTCCCAACTCTCAACACCTGCTTGACTTGCAAGATAACCATTATGACTCCATGGTCCAAGTATCAAATCTGGCTTCTTTCCTCCTGCTTGAAGTAAATCTTCGTAGGTTTTAAGTGTAGCATTTAACAAGAAATCGAACCAAGCCCCAATTAAACAAATTCTAGTATCTAAAGGTTGATTAAATGTAAGATCATGTTTATCCCAAGATGTATTATCTAAGGGTGTGAGAAAATATTTCCAAATGTGATCAGGCCAACCTAAATCTTGAACAGCAAGACTAATATCTTTTTTATAAACCTCTTTGTAAACTTCAGGCCACTTTCCGTTCACTAAAGTAAGAGAAGATTGGACTCTTGTTGAAGTCATTATTGTCCAAGGGAGAGCCCAATGATATTGAAGGACATTTCCTCGATAGATAGAATCTTTCAGACTACCGAGAACTGTTGGAGCGAAAATTGTTTTAATATTGATGTCTTCATCCAATATTTGTAATGCTACATACCCCAAATAAGAAGGGCCAAAAATATGTAATTCGCCATTAAACCAATCTTGTTGCTTTATCCAACTTATTGTATCTAATGTGTCTTCTTTTTCATCACAAACCCTGAATACTCCTTCTGAATCATATCTCCCTCTGCAATCTTGTAAAACAATTACAGAGTTAAACTGCTTTGATACCATCTTTCCTACTGTGAACATTTTCTTTGCGCTATAAGGAGTACGTAAAAGAAAAAGAGGATATTGCCCACTCTTTTCTGGTTTTATAATAATTGTTGAGAGATTTATACTATCACGCATAGGCACAGGAACAGAGAATTCTGCAAATACCATATTATCAGAAAATAAAGAGATTGCATTTATATAAACTTAATTTCCAATTCATCAGTTTTCTTCATAATCCTATTTGCTGGGAGTTCTTCAAAATTTTTTTTATTATAATCTCAGGTTTACAATCCTTGAAAATTTTGTGAAAGGAAAATAGATTAGTCAATTTCTCCGATTTATTGAATTTTGTGAAGTTTATTAACTCAACAGACATGGATTACACTTGATGATAAATAGAGAGAATCATCGTTAATGTGTGTAGGACTAAGAATTAAACGAAAGAAGAAAAAGTGATTCTTTTTCTCTTTATTTTTTTATTTTATTTCATAAACAAAAAAAAAGAAAAAACTATATACACCTATATACAGACCTTGAAACCATTTCTGGGTATTCTTTCTTTGTCGACCACAATTTCGAAAATGTTTTTAGTGAAGCCAGTACCGTTATCTAAGACTATAGGTTTGGTGTATACTTCGTCGGACATTTATTCACCACCTTTAGTCTTCTATTTTGGAGACTCCTCGGTCAATTCTTTTTTCTCCATCCTTCTTTCGTAATCCGCCATCCTTCTTGCGTAACTTCTTTTTATTTCTCTTGTTTTTTCGTCAACAAGCGATTTCTCAAGTTCTTCAATACGTTTTTCGAGCCGTTCAACATCTGTATCTAATGCTTTTTCTCGTTTTCGTCTAACTAATTCAGCTTCAACATTATAGAGCAAAATCATCTGTTGAAATGTATCAAATAAAGGCTGGATTCTGTTCCATGCTGTTACATTTTTCCAGTGAAGAGGTGATTCTTCTTTCCTATACTGAGTAGATGAAGGAACAACATAATCCTTAACAGATGAGATGTCCACACCTTCAGCTTCGAGCCTTTCAAGATATTGATTTATTTGCATGTCCGTCTTTTGTGTGTCATCCTCTGTAGGTTTAGATAATCTCTCTTCTGCGATCTCTTTTGCAGGTTTCTTTAAATCTACACCTCTTTCATCAAATTCGCGATCAATTGAGGGCATAATTATCCGTTCTAAAGCATGTATTAATGGATTCCCAAATGGATTCTTTAAGCGATTTATTAGAACTGACCTTATTCGTTCAAGCTGAGATTCATCCATTTCCATGAGCTCTGAACTTGTATATATAACCCAAGGAGCTTGAATCTCTTCGTGTATTGCTTGTATTTCAGGTGATATTTCTTTATCCTTTTTCGACATAGTTATTACTTCCTGTTCAAGTCGTCCAACTTTGCGTTGAAGTTCATCCAATCTTTCTTTTTTACGATAGCGATACGCTTTCTGCTTTTCAGCGACACTAGCGTATTTTTTTGGTCTTCCGGGTGTTTTAATTTCTTTATCAGTCATTTTTGTCACAACACTAGTTGGTAATAATAAAGTAACGTTACGAGAATATAAATATTTTCATAACGTTACAATATATGTCACTATCTTCTATAATTGGTTCTTACGGTTGTAGAAAAGAGTTAGATGTACTAATGAAATTGTTAATGCTATCAAAGTTGGTGTCTTTAGTACGATATCGAAAATCAGACGAAAAACCTTCATGAGGTACAGCAATATCATCACTCTGAATTGATATCCCCAAATGTAGTCTTTTACTAGCTTTTTTCTGCAATTAGAGCATTTATTTACTCTTTGATTATTATTCGAAGCACACTTAATCCTAAAGTTTTATATTTCACTTATTTCTTCAGCTTCAGAAATTGAAATTATTACACTCTTCCAATCTTTAATCATTTCAGTTAATAATACTTTACCTTTTTTTGATAGTTTAAAATATCTTCTCATTCTTCCTTCTATGATTTTGCTTCTAGACGATACTAATTCTCTTTCTTTTAATCTAGTTAGAATATTGTAAATTGTGCCATCTGCTAATGGGGGTTCAGTTGGAGGTAATAAAGATCTAACTAGCTGCAAGATGTCCCAACCATGTCTTTCTTTCTGTAGGAGGATGAGCACGAGGAATTCTAAGATCCCTCTAGATAGTTGCGCTCGCCATTTTTTCAACAAGACTTCTTCTTCATGCTCATCTCTTGGCATCTAAACATCTCCTTTTTTCGAGTTCAGTGAAATTATGTTCCTCTTCTTATTCCAGGATAAGAAAAAGAGTACTATTGTACTAATGAATATGGTAACATCGTTCCAAGTTTTAAACCATGGTACTATTGGTGACCACTGAATTTGAAACATTGGTGTTAAAAGTGGTATAATACTATCAAATTCTAATGTAAAATGATAATGAATAATTCCAGAATTATTTATTTTCAATGATAAATAGTGAATTGAAAAAGTGCAATTGAAATTTGTAGTTGAGTAACTAGGATCAGTTTCACTTGAGAAATTTCCTTCACGTTTGAATGTTGTCAAAGGGTAGTCATCTGGCTTCCAAGTAAGAAACCAACTACCATTAAGTTTGAGCGTGATGTCGTCTATAGATTCTTCTATAGATGTATAATATGATATGAATAATCTTCCTTTATCTGGTATCTTGTAATATAGGTCAGTTATAATTTCTGTTTCTGAAACTTTTCTATGATGATCCTCTGCAATTAATGTGTAATGGGGTTGTGAACCAAGAACTGCAATAAGGGCTAAAGTGACTAAAGAAATGGAAATAAACATTGTTTTTCCTTTTTGTAAGTTGAAACGGGGTAAAAATTGTCTCTTATCCCTCTTTAAAATCCTAATACAAAATATTGTCCAAATAATAACAAGACACAATGATATTATGATAGCTGGAAAAACGATGTTTCCAGCATCACTTGTTCTGATTCCAAAAATAACTCGTGTTCTATCAAAATAATTGTGTCCTATATCTTCTTCAATCTCTATAGCAACTAAATCACTTATTAAGGCTCCCAATTGTATTAACAAAGCGAGCATGCCTAATATCCATGTTTTCCCTGTAATTTTTCCTGTTAAAATAGTTCCAATAGCAATCGCAATAATCAATACTCCAATACCTGGTCCAGGAGATGTAAAACTAGTTAAAACAAAAACGATAACCAATGCACCAACTTGATCTATTAGGAATTTTTTCTGTTTTCTGCGATTCCTTTTGCGATAATACCTACAGTATTTGTTAGTATAAAGCATGGTTATAACAAGTAATACAATTCCCGCAGCTAACCATCTGATTACTCCTTCTAAAACAATGAGTTTCATTTCATGGTTCCACATATCAGCTATTACTTCATGATAGACGTTATAATTCCTTATAACTAGATAAAGGTAGAAAACCACTAAAAACCAGAATAATAAAAGTATGATAATTTTAATATTCTCCCTTATATCGTAAGTTGAAAATTTATCCTTGAAGTATTGATAAAGCATCCATATGTAAATACTTAGACCAAATATTATCCCCAAAAAACGATACCCATTATTTGCTCCTTCTATTCCCAAAAAAAATTTCTCTGGGCTCACAAAGATAAGCGAAGGAGGTACCATACGAATCGAAATGCTTGTTATCACAATTATAGGGACTACCAAAAGACTAAGAGTTGTCAGTACTAAAAACACTATTTGACCTGTTAATGCTTCACGTGAACGAATAATTGAGTTATTATCACAGAAATTCTGAGGAGAACCAAATTTTTCCATCATGTCACTGAAATCTTTGGGTTTAAACTCTGAAATATAGTCTTCGATACTAATAGAAACTTCATCTAATATTGATTTTATTTGATCATTTGCAGTACCTCTTTTAATTAATTCTAAAGAGAGTTTTTTCAAATATTTATTCTTGATTTTATTTGTCTTGGTTTCCTTTAACTTCAAGTTTCTCACCGGATTATGAAATTTCAACTATGCTCTAATCATACCATTTACTAAAAGGTATATAAACTTATTGTGTCGAATATCTGTTCTTTTAAGGAACAATATTACAACTGAAATAACAATCTTAAAAGAAGCCAGTTATGCAAATTATCGGAAAGAAATAAATAAATTACTGTAATAATATAAATAGTATTAACATTTTTTCACCTGAATAATTCAGTTGTCTTATCTACCTGAAACTACCTATACAATTTATCTGATATTTACATTAAAAGCGGCAAAAAAGTTTTGAATTACTTTATAAATATGTCGTTGTAATCTGATTAGATGAAATTCTACTGCAAAAGATGTCAAAGTAAATTCGATGGAAAGTATAATAGTTTATTTGAGCGTTTAACATGTCCAAATTGCAAAAAAGATGAGATTGTACTTAATTTCATTGTTCATGGAGTTCATCCTCCAGAAGATGGCCTTGAAAAATCTTACGTTGAATTTGAAGACGTTTTAGAGAATTATAAAGAGAAAGATCTCAAAGAATTCTTCAATGAAGAGTTTAAACTACAGTTTTCACGAAATGGTGATGAATTTACGCTTTTAGATGTAAACAATAAAAAGGTAGACCTAAAGGAAGTCTATGAAAAAACTCAGAAAGATGGAAAACTGCAGAGAATG
>BPTO01000037.1 GCA_023705985.1 Candidatus Heimdallarchaeota archaeon
GATAAACGAAGAAACACCTACATCTAATCCTACGCTTTTATTGGTTTTAGGAAGAACTAGTGGAGTGTTCTCTACTTGTATATTAGCAAACCATCTACAAGTTTGAGAGCGTTTGAGGATTATACCTTTAATTTTGTTTTGTCTTATTCTGTTATTTAGTCCTCTACAGTTAATAGTACCTATCTTAGAGAATGTTATCTTATTTTTGTTTTCATCTATCTTGAACCCACTCTGGTTATAATTGATAGTCTTGTACCATCCTTTTCCTTTGAACCGTAAATAACCTATTTTATGCCCATTCTTTTTTAATTTTGATAGACTCTTGATATTTGTCCACAAAGTGTGATTAACCATCTGCAAAACTTTAGAATGTACTTCTTTCAGTTTGGGTATAGAGTTGTTTTTTAACCCCACGATTAACGATTGAGTTTTGTTTTGTGTGATTTTTTCTCCCTTCTCTCGCGCTTTCTTGCACTCTTCTAGTAGTTTATTATATAGTTTTCTACAAATATCCAACTGTTCAACAAGTTTTGTTTGTTGTTGTTTATTCGGGTACAGTTGCACTTTATAGGTTAGCATTAGTCCATTCTTTTAGTTCTTTTTTAGTATAAAAAGCTGAGTATATACTTAAGAGACGTTTCTATAGCATTCATCCCCCACATAAAGTTAGGGGATTTCTGCTATATTCACCTTAAATCAACAAAAGTAGGGATTATTCTTCGTTTAGTAATCCAGAAGCGAATGAGCGGAGCATATCAATACCTCTAATTTCATTTTCGAAAGTTTCTATCACTTTTATATCTTGCTTAGAAAATACTGAATTAATATATTCTACATTTTTCAACTGTTCTTGTCTACGTTGACTACAATGTTTACATCCAGGATTATCTGGGTTAAGCATATTGATAACAGAGAATTTATTTGATATTAGGTGATCTTTCAATTCGGATGAAAGGCGCTCTGATTCGAAAACACTCATCAAAGTTGGTATCATAACAATAACGAATTGAGTTTTTAGAGGATCCATTAATAGGTCTCTTGAAAACATAATCTTTTCTTTCATTGCTTCCAGTTTTTCAATCGTGGTATCTTTATCTCTTTTACCACCAAATAGTGATTTTACTAAACCCATTGCATTTGAAATGAAAGCTTTCATTTTTAACATTCGTCCAATAAAAGAATCTAGAAATTCAGGAAGATTGAGCAATCGCAAAGTATGTCCTGTTGGTGCAGTGTCTAAAACAATAGTATCATAATCATCATTTTGGGAGTATTCGAGTATTTTTGCAAAAGATAACGCTTCATCCATACCAGGAGGTGGTATCTCTTTAAGATCTTCTCCTAAACCTTGTAATTCGGATAAACCTTGCCCTCCTAAGAGATTTGTAAGCTGGTCTGATTGTAAAGATGCCATACCTAAGGATTTGGACATCTCCTCTCCCGCAGCATCAGGATTGATTTCTAAAACAAATAGTTCTCCATCTATGCCTTCAACTTTTGTTATATCACCTGAAGAAAAATCTAGAGCAAAAGAATCAGAAATACTATGTGCTGGATCTGTTGATATTAATAGAACCTTTTTGCCTTCTTCGGCTAAAGAAATAGCTAAAGCAGAAGCAACACTCGTTTTTCCTACTCCACCTTTTCCACCTACAAGCAGAAATTTCAAGTCCATAGAAAGTAAATTACGAAGAGTCATCAAACATTTTCTTAAGATTGCTATATTTAAATTGATAGATTTGGAATAAAATAGGAATAAAAAGTTCTATTTTCTCTTTTTCTGAACCTTCTTTCTAACGTCACGTTTGCTTTTCTTTGCTGAGGAACTTATAGGAGCTACCGGTTTCTTCTTTCTACCACGGAAGAATTTATTTAAGTATAGATAATCAAGTAGAACGATTGCTCCAAGAGTTAATAATACAAGAAAACAATAGAGTAGGATTTTCCACCATAAATTTCCTTCAATAATAGGAATGTGTTCTATTTCGTAAACAAGAATGTTAAATTCATGAGAAATAGAGAGATATTCAGCACCTGAAAGATCATTGTATGTCACTTCTGTTGATTCTAGCGTGAAATTACCTTCTAGAATAGGTTGTATATAATAAAAATAGTTGATTGTAGCATTTATCTCAACTATAACATACTTTTGGACTGTAAAATTTGATGTAGAGTATACCCATGAACCAAAAAGAGGATCAGTAATAGTAAGATTGTAAGCTGTTCTGTTGCCAACATTCTTAATTGTTACATTAATTCTAACCCACTCAAAAGACTCAAGTAAAGTTGTATTTACAGTTTTTTTCACAGATAGAATAGGTCTTGCTGGAATAGTGTCATTGACATCATTGAAAGCTAAGTTGTTACTTATTGGTTCTTTTTGGAAATCAAGTCTGTTGATATTTTCCATTGAATTATTTTGAGATTGTGCATTTGATATACTTATGAATAATAGAATTGTAATAGTAAAGATAATGAAACTCTTGTTTCTAGTAAGCATAATGTCCTAACCTTATGAGACTTCTAACATGTGTCAGAAGCTACGCTTAAATATTTTGCTCTTGAAGAAGAAAATTGATAATTGTTTATCTTTTTAATGCGTTGTTAACACTTTTATTTTTGAAATCCTTTTGCTCTACGTTTAATAGCCTTTCTTAGATTATAGAATTTAACAAAATGGTTTCTAAAAAATCTATGTAGTGTAATCTTGTTTATTCTATTCAACATAATTTACTAGATGTTCTCTCATCATATAACAACTCAATGTTTAAAAAAAACTACGATATTTCTAAACCTATGACCGTTAAAATTGTGTCTGACACTAGTGCTGATTTGAATTGTCCAGATGATAAAACACTTTATGAAAAATATGATGTAGAGTCAGTCTCTATGCATATAATCTTTGGAACTGATGATTATGAGGAATTAAAAGATATTACAACATCAGGTTTTTATGAAAAATTTAAAACTTCCAAAGATCACCCTCATACTTCTCAACCTTCACAACAAGCAATATTAGAAGCATATGAGAAATTTTCCAAAGATTATGATGAAATAATTTCATTTCACATATCAAGCGGATTAAGTGGTTCATATCCAAATGCTCTATTTGCTAAGAAAATGTATGAGAAGAAAAATCCAGATGGTGCAAAAGTGTATCCTTTTGATACAAAAGTAGCAAGTGGTTATCATGGATTGATGGTAATTAAAGCTACTCAACTTGCAAAAGAAGGTAAGAATGCGGAAGAAATCATGGAAGCAATTGTTAAGTGGCGAGAAAATAATTCTGAACTTTATTTTACAGTTGAAGATTTAGTTTACCTCTTCAGAGGAGGACGACTAAGTAGAGCTAAATATTATGCTGCAAAACTGATGTCTTTAAAACCCATAATTGTACTAAAAGATGGTAAACTTGAAGTGGTGAAAAGATCTAAAGGTGTGGATCTTGCTATTAAAGATATATTTGACTTGCAATTAGAAAAATTTGCAGGACAAGAAAATATTACTGTACACTTTTTGGAAGCTCAATATATAGATAAAGTTGAAGAAGTTAAAGAATTAATAAAAGACCAATATCCGCAGCTAAAAATAGGTGAAACATTCAAAATGGGTGGTACAATAGCTTCTCATACAGGTCCCGGAACACTGGGGATTATATTCACTACAGACATTGAAGTGTAAACACAACCTCTGAATAAAACTTAAATTCCACTTTTTTTTCTCTTTTTCCATAGGAGATGTAGATGATTGATTCTGTAGCAGATATTCCTGACAATCTAATAGAGTAATATGGTTTAAGGCTTGTAGCTGCTGTGATCCGTTTTGGTAATTCAAGTCCTAGTTGTATAAAACATGTTTAGATACGAATGGTAATATTTATGACTAATGGAAACTTGAGGGATGTGCGATGGAATTCAAGGCATTATTTTTCGATTTAGATGGAACCTTAATAAATTTCAATGAAAATGAATTTATTAAATTATATCTAGGTACAGCAGCTAAATTTTTCAGCGACTTGATACCTAATCCTAAAACGTTCGTTGAAGAACTTCTGAAATCAACGGAAATCATGGAAAGAGCAGATAATCCAGATACAACAACCTTAGAGGTTTTTGTGAATGATTTTTGTCCAAAATTTGAGGTCGATTGTCAAACGATTATGGACAGATTTGAAGATTTCTATCATAAAAAATTCAATGTAATTCAACCTCTAATCAAACAAATGAATGGTGTTAAAGAGATTCTCTCAATCTTAAAAAATTCTTATTCAGACATACCTGTTCTATTAACTACCAATCCTGTTTTTCCTTATATAGCTGTAAAAAAAAGGATGGAGTGGGGAGGTTTAACAGCTGCAGATTTTGACCACATTACGCATGCAGAAAATAGCTACTACTGTAAAGGGAATGACAAATACTGGTATAGTGCGCTAGAATATTCTAAAACAAAACCAGAAAACACGTTAGTTGTAGGAAATGATGCTTTCCGTGATTTAAGAGCTAAGAAATTAGGTTTCAAAACGTTTCTAGTTGACGAAAGCATAGAGAATGAAGAATCACTAAATGATAATATACCTGATTATAGAGGAAGCTTAATTGATTTGTTTACTCTCCTTAAAACATAATTTATACAAATAATCAAAAAAGTAAAAGCATTTATAGACCATTGATAGTTTTTCTTGAAGAGTTATGGCAATAATAGGTATGGAGGGTTCACTGGTTTTAGCATTTTTAATATTTGTCTACAACATGTCATTAGGTTCAAAATTAATGTACGATACATTAACAAAAAAAGAATTTGAAAGACCTGCATGGAGTTTAGCATCGGGTGTGATGACTGTAGCAGGATCATTGATGATGTTTCTATGGTTCTTCAACTCGTTTGCTCCAACAGTAGGTTGGTTAGGATTCATAGGTTCATTGTTTATCTTTGTAAACAATCTTTTGGTAACAATATTTACTTTCATGAAATCAATAAAATCAACAACGTTTGGTAAGATAGGCAATGTCTTATTTACATTGCTAGCTTTATGGACATTTCTTTTATTACTGCAAAAAGTAGCTGTATCAACAGGATTTGGATTACCTAGATTCTTAGATTGGATATTGGTTTGGCCAACTATTGGATACACAATGTTCCAAGGGTTGTTATTTGGACCTATCAGTTATCATTTTCCTATCTTAATTTTAATCCCTCTTTGTGTTCCAATTAAGTTTGTTAAGGATGAGGAAATAGAACTCATAAAAACTAAAGAAAAACCAATAGAGGAGATAAAGAGGGGAAAAGCCGCTGTATTTCTAGAACGACCTGCTGGTGAAACACCACAGAAAAGAACTTCGGGTGGATTTGTATCTTTTCTTGACAATGGTTCAAAAATGATTATTGCTAGTTTAGTGATAATGTTACTTGTATTCAATATAATGAGTCTTAGCAATGTGATCTCTTTTGGAGAATATACTTCAAAAGATTACAATCCCAGTTTCTCACAACGCACAGATATGGAGTTAGGTGTATACATTCAATCAGCTTCTTACCAAATAGAACCTACACAAAATTTTAACGAAATATTTCAAAAAGAATTGGCTCTGATGAAGGAACTTAATGTTACTGTAGCTAGAATAGATCTTAAAGTTGAATTTTTAGAAAACTATTCATCTCATATATTGCAAATTGTGGATGATTTGAAAACAAATGGAATAAAAGTAATGTTTGCTACTTATGGTTATGACAGACCAACGTGGAATCTTCAAAATGTGTCCTTCGAAGATTTTACAGAAGGAATAAATCAACAAGCTATAGATATTGTTAATGTAACCAATCCTGATTACATTCTTATATATCCTGAGCCATATGGTTATTCAACATACTTCTTGTCACTTGAAGAAGAAATAACTGTTAGTATGTGGGTTAATAAAATTAACAACACAATTGAAGAACTGAGATCTATTTCAAATGATACTAAAATAGGAATAAATCTATCAGAGAATTCAATTACAGGGGACACTGATTTGTTTGAACCTTTGTGGACCAGCACTCCATTAGATTTCATTGGAGTTGATTTTTATCCATTTTATGAAAAGCATTTTGATATTTCGTATTTTCTAGATCTAGCTACAAATTCTTCAAAAGAGTTTTGGTTTACAGAATTTGGAATTTCAGCAATGGTTTTTGGAGAGAAAATACAAGCAGGAGCTCTAACATACGTGTTAGAACAATGTGTTAATAATCCACTAGTGAAAGGTTTTATTTATTTTTCATTAATGGATCAAACAATTGCAGCTAATTCTCTTGGATTAGTTGCTGAAACAGGATATAAAAGAGACTCTTTTGAAAAATATAAAGAAATAATCCAGAAAATGAAGGGCTTATTGTAATAGAGTGAAGAACAAGCCTCGGTCCGCCCATCACATTTCATTTTCTTTAGAATCGTAGACCGTTGTTTCTTCATTGGCTAAATTCTTCAAGCTTTTTTAGAAAGTAAAAGAGTTTAAGTATTTCTATTGATTGGTATCTTTAATTCTCATTCCATCATTGCATTAACCATAGATATATATCCTTCAACTTCGCTTAATCCTGTTCTTACTAATTCTGTTAAATTATCTAGATTTCTCTCTTTTGCTAATCTTTTAGTCTCTTCAAATATTTTTATTGCTTTGTTAAAGTTTTCTAGACTTTCATCAAATTGTTCTTGATCAAAAAGAGAAATTCCTTTAGTTTCCAGTGATAAAGCTTCATAATAAGATCTTTGTGCAGTCATACTTTTGATTAGAGATTCACTCTTGATGGTTGATAGCATACCAAGTGCATCATCAACAATTTCAGAAGCTTTTACGAATAAATCACTTGCTTTTTGGGGTTTATCTTCACGTTTATACAGTTCATTTGCTTGAGATTCATATTGGCTGGCTAATGTAATCTTTGACAAAGCAAGGTATAATCTTTGTTCCATGAAATCTGAACATATTTCACTTGCTCTTGTGTAGTATTTTGAAGCAATTCTAAAGATATGATGAGCTTGAGTGAAATTGCTTACTTGAATATTTACTAAACCTTGTTCCCAGAATTTTTCAGCTCTAGAAACGATATTTTGTTTTGTTACTTCGTCAATACTGTTTTGTAATTCTTCAAGTTCGTCTCCATATTTTCTGAAAATGAAATTAGCTTTTGTGAGTTCTGTTCTGGATTTAAGTAGGTGTTTTTTAAAAGAGATTAGGTCTTTGCTATCTCTTTCAGCTATATATTTGAAAAACAGATAGCGTGCGTAAGATAATCTGGCTATAGCAATAATCCTATCAACAGGATGTTCCTCTAATTCTCTCCCTTTAATGAATTCTTGTAAATTAACTTGACAATCCTCTAATAAATTGATTTTATTATCAATATCTTCTTCGGTGAAAGACATAGATATTTTTAACATTCCTTCCGCATAATTAGCCCATTTAACCATTTCATTAAAAATATCATCTCCTTCTCTACCTCGTGAGGCTCTAGAACGTACAATTAGTTTGTTAGCTTGCTCATAATAACGAATAGCCTGTGAATAATCTTTTCCAAAGAACAAATTGTCTCCAGAAATAACGCTAACCATCCCTTCGTAGAAATATGAAAAGACTCTGATATTTACATTTTCTTCCCCGATTGTCTTGAAGTCTTCATAAATCTGATGATAAATCCCATAAGTAGTGTTAATATCTGAATAACTTGGCTCATAGTGTATGAATTTAAAATCACGTTTTGTCGCGGTCAAATGAACTCAAAAATAAATGGGTATTAGTCAATAAAAAATTAACTGTTGTTTGTTAAGAATCTTCTACTTTTAATTCCTTTGAAATCCAAATCATTCCTCTATTACGAAGAACACAGCAATTTGGAGTGATAATCAATCCCTGCAAAAATATGTGAAGACGTTTTTCAACAGCATTTGTTGGAAATAGAAGAAAAAAGATAATTATGATAAAAATAGCTTATAGCTATTCTCCCAATATATTTTCTTCAGTATATCTTGAGATAGATTAAGACCATTTATCTTCGTTTTATTATCATTTTCTAGATCAGGTATTGGGAGAGGAAGGTTTTCAACATCTGTTTCAAACAATGCTTGGAAACTAAGAAAACGATTAATGTAATATCCTGGAAGGGGTTCTCTATCAGTTCTACCAGCAACTAAATCTGTTCCAAATAAGATACGATTTTTGTGTTTTTTAAAGAAATTAATTGTTTCTTCTTTTTTATAGGCAAATTCTCTGACCATCCATTTAGCTGAACCTGTGTCAACATAGAGATTAGGGTATTTATCTAACCATGAATCTAGATAATTAAGATTTTCTGGTTGAGAAGCCATGTGAGCTCCAATGATCTTTAGTTTCGGATATTTTTCTAGTATGTTTTTCAATGCATTAGTATGATTCTTCTTAATTCCAAATTTACTTGGAGGTTGGTAGATTTTTTCATAAAGGAGATCTGGATCACTTACATGAATTAAAAGAGTGAATTTAAGTTCTTCAAGTTTTGTAAAAATTGGCTCTAATTTTGGGTCATTCAAATGAACATCCTGTGTACTGAATTTAATATTCAAATTTTCAGCATTGAAGTAATTTACCCATCTTGGTGAGAACCAAAGTTTCCCCAATGTAAACCCTTGTTCATATGCTTTATCAAGAACATCAAGAGATCCTTTAATATCTCCTTGTAGAGCTTCACGAATTGAAAGAAAAATTGCAAACACAAAAAGATCAGGAAATTCGTTTTGTATGTTTAATTTTGCTTTATTATCTCTTACAATTCCGAAAATCTTCTTAATGTTGAATCTCTCTGAATATTTTACCATAGTTTTAACATCGTCAACAGACCCGAGGTGAGTATGTGAATCAAACACAGGTCCAGTATACTTCCTTTTCATAGTTTTGAAGTATGAAGACATATTATTAGTAATGTATTCTTGGTCCATGAGAAGCTCTCCAACCACTGAATTCAGTACGTATTTATCATGCTTTTGATACAACAAATCCTAGATTCATTCATTTTGTAGAAAATGTATATTTAATTCCCAAAATGGTGGAACTAGCTCTAGATCAATAAGAACATCATAAAAAAGAAAATGGCTACTATTATTTTCTAATGTCTTTGATTTTCTAAAAATATTATGGAAAATGGACATTATGCGAAAAGATTCGCTTTCATAAAGTCTTCTTTGAAAATCTTGAAGAAATACTCGAAAATATATTCTTATAAGGAAAATATAAAAGAAACAACTTAAATCATATCTAAATGTCAATGCAATACTTAATCATTTTCGATTTAGATGGTACTTTAGTACAATCTAAAATCAACTATGAAGCTATAAAAACAGAAATTAAAAAGCTAATCGCAAATGTTGTAAACGATGAAGAATTTGATATAATCAGAAGTTTCCCTCGTTCAATTCTTGAATTAGTGATAATGATCCAGAAGAAAGACTCTTCAGGATTTTATTACAAAAGAGCGTGGGAATTAATAGAAAAATATGAAGCGGAGGGATATGAATATGCAGAAATTGAATTAGATGTAATAGAAACTCTGAAAAAACTGAAAGAGCAAAATCACTTCGTCACAATTTTAACTAACAATTCACGAAAATTGACAGATTATGCTCTAGAAAAGTTTGGTTTTAAGGATTGCATAGATTATGTCGTAACTAGAGACGAATTAAAAGAAAAAAAACCTGATCCTGAAGGTCTATTATTCCTGATGAAAAAATTCTCTAAAAAATCGAACGAAACAATCTTCATTGGGGATTCCTGGTTAGACGCAGAAGCAGGGTTTAGAGCAGGAATTCATTATGCTCATTTTGGTACAGAGCAACCTCCTAAAAGTAGAAAAGGTGATTTTAATATAGAACATTCTCTTTCAACAATCAGTGACATTATTGAATTAATGAATAAGATCGATGAATCTTGGTTGTAGTTGTTCTTTTCTTAGAGTTTATTTAACATAGAATCTTATTACCAAAGTAATAAATACTACCGAGGAAAAATATCTCAGATAAAAATGAGAACAAGTTTATTAGTACGCGGATTTATTGTATTAGCCTTGTTATGGGGTATAATTTATGGTCTTATAATAGGTGCTTATGCTCTGATACTGTATTTTGGTTACCAAGAAGCAGCTCTAGGAACATTATTATTCACCTGGATTCCTGTTCTAATTGCGCTAGGGATAGTTTTTCTGCAATTCCTAATATCACCTTGGTTACTTGATCTCAGTTTTGGATGGATGCACAAATTAACATGGATTCAACCAGATCAACTTCCTCCACATCTTGCTAAATTTGTGGCAGAACAGAGTCAAATTCACGGGATTTCGATTAAGAAAATCGGAATGATTCACGATCAAATGCCTCAAGCATTGACATATGGGAGATTCAAGAAAAGTGCAAGAATAGTTCTATCAGATGGTACGCTCAACTTGCTTACACCTGAAGAACAGAAAGGTGTTGTCGCTCATGAAATTGGTCACATAGCTCACATGGATTTTCTGTTTATGACAATAGCTTCAGCTGTCCCTATGATTTTGTATGTGTTTTACATTTTCAGTCGAGGTTTTGTTCGTACAATGGCTATATCTTCAAGAGGCAGTCGAGATAGTAGAGGAGTAGCTGCTATGATGGCTGCTGCTGTAGTTGCAATGGTAATTAGCTATGTTTTCTATTTCATTAGCCAATTCCTAGTACTATTCTTGAGTAGAGTTAGAGAATATTATGCTGATAGATTTTCAGGAGAAAATACAAATAATCCTAAAAGTTTGTCCACTGCTTTAGTTAAAATTGCCTATGGAATGGTTAAATCACAAAGCGCATATGCTATTCAAATGAATGATAAGAAAACTGATAAACGAGAAAGAACTACTTATTACCGAAGAAATGGTTTTGTTAACGCGACTAGATCTTTAAACATTTTTGACATCAAAGCAGCTAACTCTTTAGTAATGACAGCTTATGCTCAAACAGCTGAAGTTACAGCAGAGGCAGTAGTAAAAGCAGCTGCATGGGATTTAGAAAGTCCTTGGGCTGGTTTTATTGAACTTCAATCAACACACCCTCTAGCAGCAAAAAGATTACTCGCTCTTGACGATTTAGCAGTAGAACTTAAGCAACCTAAAACTTTTCCAACTTTAGGTACTGACCAAATAAAAGAGTCTTTATGGAATGAATTCTTTGTAGATCTATTCCTAATGTATTTTGTCCCAGCTTTAACAATTATACTTCCAGGAGGAGTAGGACTTGTAACATACTTCTATTATCCACAATATATGTGGTACGCGATAGGAGGAGGTTTAGCTATTTCAGGATTGCTTTGGCTATGGAGACTACGAATTAGATATCCAAAACTAGATCAGGATTTACCGTTGATTAACATAATGGGTGCTGTAACTGACGTTTCAGATGACGGATATGCTGAAGCATCACCATTTAGAGGAAAACCAATTCTTTTAGAAGGAACAATAATTGGTAGAGGCTCTCCCGGATATTATTTCAGCGAAGATGTTGTGTTGCAAGATCCATCTGGTATAGTAGTTTTGGATTACAATCCCGCATTTGGATTTATGAGATTCTTTACAGCTATTTTCAGAGTTGAAAAAATGATTGGAACAAAAGTGAAAGCTGTTGGATGGTATAGAAGAGGACCTAGACCTACCGTTATGATAAAAAGAATACTTAGAAAAGATGGTTCAACATTTGGTTCAAATAGGGACTTCTTTAGCAAAATATTCATTGGGCTACTATTCTTAGCAGCTTTAATATGTATATTTTATGGTATTGGGTTATTCTAAATCTCCTTTTTTTCTTTTTCTTTTCCTTTTCTTTAACTGTTGATAGCAGAAGTCCCCTTCCTTTAGGTAGGAGTAGTTCATAGATTTTATCTACGCAAGCTCAACATAATCCTCTTCTTCTACAAAAGATCTGACCAAATCATTTGTTATTGAAATAGAAAGTTCACTTAACCTTCCTTCTTCTTTGTATTTTTTACAATTTTTCAACTTCAAACTATTAATCCAATCAATTATAATAGGATAAAATTTACCCATTAGTCGAGGGATTTCATATTCTGATATATTAAACTCCTTGACCAAAGTTCTAACGATTTCTTTATTTGTAGTGTCAGCTATTTCTTCACATTTTTTTTCATCTTTACAGAGATCGCAACCATCCTGAATTAATTTCTCAATCCTAGCAAGAATTATTTTCTGAGCCCTGTCCCACACTTCAATTGTTTCATATCTATCCACACTTTCAACTCCTGATGTTTTTGAATATCATAAGTTGTTCTAACACTGTATAATAGTTGTTCAATGATTTTTTAAAGGTATATGTTGGTATATGAAAAACACAAATTCATGGTAAATTTTAGTGAAGAATTGAAGCTTTCAAATGTTAAGTAATAAAGCTACTGAAGCAGGTATTAATGTTGAGCTCATTCCTGAAGCTTATACCTCTAAGTGTAGCTTTTCTAGATAATAAATGTCAACAAAAAAGAAATAAGTATGCTGGAAGAAGGATGCAATGAGGACTCTTCAAATCTGCTCAAGGTCTCTTGATTAATGCTGACGTTAATGTAGTATTCAATATCTTAATCAAAAGCGATTCGCAAGTCCTACCCCTACGTAGTGTTGATGGAGTAGATGATTCGAGATGTATCCTTTTAGAGTGAGCTTTGCAGTAATGACTCTCTAATAAATATGCATAACCTTCTCTTGTCTTAGTTGACAAGGAGATAGAAACTCATCATAACAGCAAAGTTAAATATTAACAAAAAGAGATGGAAATCAATTATGGTGAAAACTATGGCTAGCGAAAAAGAAAAAACCGCAAACAAAGCCGAAAAAAAAGATGAAGCTGTTGTTGAAGAAGAAGAAAAAGAAGAAAAAGAAGAAACCATTCTTGAGAAATATCAAAAAGCAGGAGAAGTAGCAAAAAATATTCTTCAACATGTAAAAGAAATGGCTAAACCTGGAGTTAAAGCATTAGATTTATGCGATATTGCAGATAAAATGATTGAAGAAGCAGGAATGAAAACAGCCTTTCCATTAAATGTTTCAATTAATAATCATTGTGCTCATTATACGAGCTCTTTTGATGATATTCTAGTATTGAAAGAGGAAGATGTAGTTAAATTAGATATTGGCGTTCGTTATGATGGTTATATCGCAGATACAGCTCTCACAGTAGCATTTAATGATGTTCATAATGATCTAATAAAAGCAAGTAGAGAAGCCACAGAAACAGCTGTAAAAGTTATTCGAGCAGGTGGTTATACTGGAAAAATCGGTGATTTGACAGAAAGTATCATTGAAGGATATGGTTTTACGACAATTAAGGAACTTTCTGGCCATCTTTTAATGAGAAACAAAGTTCATGGTCCCAAAGTTATTCCAAATGTATCAGGTCAGAAAGGTCAATTGATACTCCAAGATGAAGCTTTTGCAATTGAAACTTTCGCTTCAACTGGAGCTGGAAGATCAAAGCCGGACAGAACAAAACTTTTCATAGTGAAACTTGCTGAAGGAAGATTTCCATTAAGAACAAATGCTGCAAAACAAATAAGAAGAGTGCTGGATAAAGAGTATGACAAATTACCAGTTGCTACACGATGGTTGTACAAAAGATTTGGAACAGCAAGAGCTAAAATGGGTATTAGAGAACTGAAAAATGTAGGGGCTCTTCACCAATATCATGTTCTATGCGATGTTTCAGAGGCATTTGTTTCACAACACGAACATACAGTTTACATTACTGCTGAAGGTCCAATACAAACAACATAATATTCTTCAGATTTGTACTCTAAATTTCTTTTTATTTTCATGTTTTTCCCCAAAATATTATATTTCCACATATCTTTTTTATTGTATGCAATATGTTTTAGCTATTGATCAGGGAACCACTGGAACTAGAGCTATAATATTCGATAAACAAGGTCTATCTGTCAGTAAAGCCTATTATGAGCATGAGCAATTCTTCCCTAAACCTGGGTGGGTAGAGCATGATCCAACAGAAATATGGGAAAATACTAAGAAAGTTGTAAAAGAATCTGTAGAAAAAACCAATTTAGATTTTTCACAAATTTGTACTATAGGTATAGCAAATCAACGAGAAACAGTTGTTGCTTGGAATAAGAAAACCAATAAAATTTTGCATAATGCTATAGTATGGCAATGTAGGAGAACAGTGGATATGTGTAACAAGCTAAAGGTGGATGGTTACTCTGACATTGTTAAAAAGAAAACAGGATTGGTGCTTGACCCTTACTTCTCTGGCACTAAAATCAAATGGTTGTTAGATAACTCACCAAAAGTTAGTCAAGCCTTTGAAAACGAAGAACTTGCTGTAGGAACAATTGATAGTTGGTTGATCTGGAATTTGACAGGAAACCATGTCACAGATTACTCAAATGCATCTAGAACAATGTTATTTAATATCCAGAAAGGGATGTGGGATTCTGAATTATTAGAAATATTTGGGATATCTGAATGGATACTACCAGAAGTGAGACCAAGTTCAGACAAAGAAACTTATGGTAAAACAAAGAAAGAACTCCTTTCAACTGAGATCCCTGTTTCTGGTGATGCAGGTGATCAACAAGCAGCGCTTTTCGGACAAACATGTTTCAATGAAGGAGAAGTTAAAAACACCTATGGGACAGGGAATTTCATTTTAATGAACACTGGTAGAAAGGTTGTTTATTCCAAGAAGGGGTTGATATCTACAATAGCTTGGAAAATAGACGATAACATAACATATGCTTTAGAAGGAAGTGTCTTTGTTACAGGAGCAGCAATACAGTGGCTTGAAAAGGCGTTGAATATACTTCAAGATAAAGATGAGCTAACGGATATTATGAATGAAATTCCTGATACTCAAGGAGTAGTTTTTGTCCCAGCGTTCGTGGGTTTGGGTGCTCCTTACTGGGATCCATCAGCGAGAGGTACAATAATTGGAATAACTAGAGGTACTTCAAGAGAACACATAATTAGAGCTGCATTAGAATCGATATGTTTGCAGTCTCAAGATGTTTTTGAAATTATGGAAGAAGATACAGGAAAAAAAATATCTATGCTTCGAGTAGATGGTGGTGTAACTAGTTGTCAACCTCTATTACAATTCCAAGCAGATATATCAAATATTACAGTTCAAATGCCAACAACACAAGAAACGACAGCTTTAGGTGCTGCTTACCTCGCAGGATTAGCTGTTGGGTTCTGGGAAAATCTAAAAGTTATTCAAAACAACTTCCAAATAGAAGCAGAATTCGAACCGAAGATGTCTCAAATTAGAAGGAATGAAGCAATTAAAAAATGGCGTGTTGCGGTAAATAGAAGTTTGAAGTGGGATGTTTAGCAAACTCCTTCTCTCTGTATTTGATGTTATTGGTTTGCGACAGTATGTCCCGTCCTTTAAATCCATTATATTCATTATCTATAAGTTAATTTTTTATACAATGGGGGAAGAAAAAAATAGAAAAATCAAGGTTTTTTATAATTTTTTGTAATTTATGAGAAATTCTACGTTAAAGCAGCTTGTAGTAAATCAAAGCATAGTAAAACTGGTAATATCCAATTAAAGTTGTATTCTTTGTTAAATAATATAACGTAACAGATTTTAAAATAGGGATAGTCTAGTAGATTAGAAATTTGTTTGTCTTTTTCTCACAAAAGCAACTTTCAACCAGAGTTAGAACTTTTTCCAAAAACACTTTCTCTTAGAACTCTCTTAATCGCAACAGAATGGAATCTCACTGTAAATTGAAATCTTGAGGGAATACTTAACTAAATTCGAAAATTCTTTCACTTTCAATGCAATTGACCAATACACATTCTTTATTTACTTGACGACAATATATATCTAACGAGCTGGGAACTCGTTTTGGTGTTTTCATGACGTCTCTAATCGATTATTTGGGTAGTAAGAAGGAAGAAGTAGAAGAAGTACTTAAAAAACAAGAAGAATCTCGTAAACAACTTCTTGATGAAGAACGAAAAAATACACGACAAAGTATCAATTTTGAAGGTTTTGATGGAAAATTGGATTTACTAGTCGATGGAATAAGGAAAATTCCTAATTACAACAATTTAAAGGGATATATCAGACAAAATATTCTTCCTAAAAACCCAGGGATTGATTACAAAAACCTCTCAACTTTAGCAGGGGTTCACAAAGGAGTTGCATTAGTAATCTTATATGATCTCTACAACGATAAATTGGAAGCAGAGCTTGATTCTATAGATAAAGATAATTATAGCGTTCCAACTGACATTTAAAAAAATTCTTATTTGATTTCAAATTCCCTTATCTAATCTATCAATAAGCGATTTGGGGAGTTTTAATTTTTTCATGTGTTCTTGCAAAGGAGAGAAATCATAATCTAAATGAATTAGAGTGGCTTTTGAAGAAGATAAATCAACAATTGCATAATCTGCTCCTGGTACTCCCTGCCGAGGTTGTCCTACTGACCCAGGATTTATGAATGTTATTTTTTTAGTTTTAACTATGACTGGCATGTGAGTGTGACCAACCATAAGAATATTTGTTTTGATTTTCTCATACGCTTCTTCTAACATAGGGATATAGCTTTTCTTTGACTCAGCATGAAAATAGTCAAAAGTACTAAATGGTGATCCATGAACTAAATACATCTTTTTCTTGTTTTTTTCTAATACTCTCTTTCTTGGAAGTGAAGTTAACCAATCGTAATGCTTCTTGGTGATATTTTTTTGTGTATAAACAATCATTTCCCAAGCAGTAGGATTAAAACAGAATTGAGGTTCAGATTGAATAACTCCTGCATCATGATTTCCTAATAGAGTTAGGGAGCAGTTCTCTTGTACTAGGTCTATACATTCATTTGGGTAAGGATAATATCCGACAACATCACCTAAACATATTATTTCGTCAATGTTCTTTCGTTTTTGTATATCTTGTAAAACAGCTTCCAAAGCATAAATATTAGAATGAATGTCTGAAATTATTGCTGTCTTACCCACAAAGTTCACCCTTTCTTACAGTTCCCCTTTATACTGTTGTGAGGATTTTATTTAATTCTTTATCAAAGTTGTTATGCGATATTATTGTGATGATTGATTGTTAGTAAAACTTTTCAACTTTCAAGTTTATGTTATTATATGAGTTTAGAGACTATTGTAGGAAACATCAAAATTCGAAACCCTCTTATTCTAGCTTCTGGTGTGTTAGGTTCTTCTTATTCTGTACTTCAGAGAATTTATGAAGCGGGAATTGGTGCCGTTGTTACTAAAAGTGTGGGCCCTGTTAGTAGGGAAGGAAATCCTAATCCTAGTATTTTCGCTTTGAAAGATATAAATGGAGCTATTAATTCAATTGGATTAGCTAATCCTGGATATAAGCATTTCAGAGACGAGATCAAAATTCTGCTAGAAAATAACGTTCAAACAATTGTCTCAATATTTGGAGGAGATGTAGAAGAATTTAACGAAGTATTAGTAGGTTTGAGCGATTTATCAATAACAGCTTTTGAATTAAATTTAAGTTGTCCAAATACAGAAAAAGAAGGGATGGTATTAGGAACAGACCCTCAAATTGTAAGAAGGATTGTCGAAAACTTGAGAAAGAAGACGGAATCTCCTATATGGGTTAAGTTAACACCTAATGTAAC
Organism: Candidatus Heimdallarchaeota archaeon; assembly: GCA_023705985.1. Lineage (GTDB taxonomy): Archaea > Asgardarchaeota > Heimdallarchaeia > Heimdallarchaeales > Heimdallarchaeaceae > 18H4-34. The sequence continues at coordinate 17,661 of BPTO01000037.1, forward strand.
TGACATTCTAGAAATAGCAGATGCAGCTATTAAAGGAGGTTGCGACGCTTTGGTGGCCATAAATACCCTCAAAGCAATGGTAATCGATATATACAGTAGGCACCCAATCCTCGGATTTAAGAGAGGGGGACTTTCAGGGTCTCCCATAAAACCTGTTGGGATAAGAAATATTTTTGATTTATATGAACAATTTGGTGAGAAAATCCCCTTGGTTGGTGTAGGGGGGATAGCTAAGTGGGAAGATGTTTTTGAGTACATTTTAGCTGGAGCTTCTGCTGTTCAGATTGGAACAGCTTTAGGAATAGCACATCCTGAAAACAAAATAAGGCATATTAAAAATAACATCCAGAAATTTATGAAAAATGAAGGTATAGAGAAAATAGCCAATATAATTGGGGGTGCTCACAGATGAGTAAAAAAATAACTTCTTTCGACTCTCAACCAACTATGGGAAAAATTATCAGGATTGAGGATGAGTGTGAGGACACAAAAAATTTCTTTGTAGAAATGCCTAAAAAAATAGAAGGAGTTAAAGCAGGACAATTTGTAATGCTCTGGATTCCAGGTGTAGATGAATATCCTATTGGTGTTGCAGGTTTTAAAGATGAAGTCTTAGAACTGGGTATAGCAAAAATGGGAGCAGGAACTGAAGCTTTATTCAGCAAACAAATAGGCGAAAGAGTAGGAATACGAGGGTTTTATGGAAAACCTTACAAACCCTTAGAAAATGTCAATCACTTACTTCTAGGTGGAGGATTCGGAATGACACCTTTAAAACTACTGATTAACACTCTCAAATCCAGAAATAGGGGTGATAAAATTCATGTTTTTGAAGGAGCTAGAACAAAAAATAAGCTAATGTATCTAGATTTCTTGCAAAACCTTCATGATAAAGAAGAAATAAAGTTTCATGTTTGCACAGATGATGGTTCTTGGGGATACAAAGGTTTCCCAACAATTGCATTAGAAGAAGTTTTACAAGAAGATTCTCGACAATCTGTTATATATGTCGCAGGTCCCGAAAGAATGATGAAAGTTGTTTTTGAAATAGGTAAGAAATATCCAAACGTTAAGGATATGCAAATGAGCTTAGCTGATCGTTATATGAGATGTGGTTTTGGTTTATGCTCAGCTTGTACAGTTGATCCTACTGGTTGGAGAATTTGTATTGATGGACCTGTTTTCAACAAAGAACAATTAGAACAGATTACTGATTTTGGAGAATATATTAGGTTAGCTACTGGTGAAAAGAAGAGGATTTAAATGATAAATCTCGAAAATATAAGATTCTGGGATATTACTAAAAAAGAATTCAAGAGAAAGGATATCGAGATAGAAGCTGATATATCTAAATTTAAGGATTTGAATAAGCATATCGATTGCCAGAATTTCTATGGAATCCCTGCAGGAATAGATATTCATGTTCATTTTAGACAACCTGGGTATGAACATAAAGAAGATATTGAGTCTGGTTGTAAAGCAGCTCTACATGGCGGAACATTGGCAGTACTTGATATGCCAAACACTAATCCTATCACTGATTCTGTTGAAACTCTACTTCAAAAGAAAAGAATTGCATCTAAACAGAATTATGTAAAAGTGCTAGTTGCTGTTGCTTTGACTGGTAAGAATTTGTCACAAATAAAGGTATTAGATGAAAATTGTGACGCTTACAAAGTGTTTATGGCTGAATCCTTTGGAAATCTATCTATAACTTCTGAGGATATTGAAAGTGCATTAAACAAGCTTGAAAATTATGAATCAATTAAACCAATAATTTTTCATGCTGAAGATCCAGAAATCTTAGAGCAACACAAGCATCGTGACAACCATTATAGACAACGACCCCCAGAAGCTGAAGCTTCAGGAATACAAAAAGTTCTTCAATGGGCAAAAGATTATTCAAAACTTAAATTCCACATAACTCACTTAAGTAGTCATTTGTCATTAAAAATCCTTGAAATCTCAAATATAAAAAACCTAACTACAGATACGTGTCCAAGATATCTCATGTTGACTAAAACTTCTGAAATGCTTGAATGTTTTAAAAAAGTTAATCCTCCTTTAAGGGATTCTCTAGACAGCGCTAAATTGCTTGAAGCTCTAGCAAAAGGACAAATTGAGATGTTAAGTTCTGACCATTCTCCACATACTATTCAAGAAAAAACTGACCCTCAACTGTGTCCAAGTGGGATGCCCGGAGTACAAGAAATTGTTCTAACTGCGTTACATCTTGTTGCTATTCACGAGATAGATTGGGAGAGGGCAATAGAGGCGCTGAATTTGTTTCCTTCACGTTTATTCAATCTTGAAGATGATGAATGGTTTAGTGATAGTTTCATCATTGTCGATCCAGAGAAGTTCACAACTATTTCAAAAGAATGGGTTAAATCAAAGTCAGGTTGGTCTCCGTTAGAAGGAAAAACACTAAAGGGTAAGATAGACTATATCATAAAAAATGGAGAACTAGTAGCTAGAAATCTTTGACAATAAACAAATGATATTTTAAATACTTGTTCTAATACAGTTTGTGAGTTTATTGAATAGGAAATTTGTTACCAATTTAACCAAAATAATTGAGGAGAAAAACAGTTTATTATGTGTTGGGTTAGACCCAGCGATTCCACGTCAACGAACTAAAAATGTTATTTCTACTGAAAATCGAGTAAGTTTTATGGAAAAAATAATCGAGGATGTAGCTCCTTATACCAGTGTTATAAAGATGAATAGACAGTATTTGATTGGTTTAACTGTCGACCAGATTTTAAATTTGAACAAGAAAATTCATGAAAATAATATGTTATCAATTGTTGATCATAAACTGGGAGATATAGGTTCTTCTAATGATTCAGCTATTTATTGGTTTGAAGAAGAGAATTTTGATGCTTTTACTTTTTCACCCTTTGCTGGAAATATAAAAGAAGCAACAGATATGGCCCACAAGCGGGGGCTTGGTATCATTGTCCTTACACTTATGTCTAATCCTCAAGCTATAATTCAGAAGCAAGCTTTAGTTGAAAAGACTCCGTTATTTCTTCACATTGCTGAGAAATGTAATAATTCAAGAGCTGACGGTATCGTTATTGGTGCTACTGGTCATGTAGAAGAGGATGATATAAGCAAGATACGTGATAGAGTAGGGTCTGAGATCTTTGCTCTTGTTCCTGGTGTAGGAGCTCAAGGCGGGAATGCTAAAACAATTTTGAGTTATTTCAATTCAAAAACACTTGTCAATGTTGGTAGGATATTAATATATTCTGATAATCCAGGTAAGAAAGCTAAAGAATTTAGAGATATACTAAATAGTCAAAAATCAGAGTGTTAGATAAAATTGGTTATTTAGATACCCAATTAGTCTTTATTATTTCCTTATCTTCTTCACTGATCCAGTCACTATCTTCTTTTAGACATTCTTCAAAAATATCTTCGATTTTTCCAAACGATACTAGATTGATTTCGAATTTATCCAAATCTTCAATATTTCCTTGACTTCTATCAATAAGTACAATCAAATTCTTAACAATATAATTTTCTTGTCTTAGAGCTTTGATTCCGGGGATTTTACTACCTCCTGTTGTAATAAGATCATCAATTAAGACTACTTCCTTATTTTGCAGTAAAAATCCTTCAACAAGTTTTTTTAGTCCATGTTGCTTAGATTGTGGTCGAACAATTAATGAAGGTTTGTTTAACACAAACCCTAGAACAGCTGAAAAAGGAACACCAGCTACTGCAACTCCAGCTACTGCATCAAAGCTATCAATTTTGTTCAACAGAGATTTATAACATTCGATTGTATATCTGAAAACTGAGGGATAAGAAGAAATTAAGCGCAAATCAATATAGAACCATGATCTCTTACCAGATTTAAGTTCAAAATCCCCAAACCTAATTATTTTATTTACAACTAATAATTTTGTTAATTCAGAAATATCAATATTCATCAATTAAAAAATAGGTGATAGTTTAAAAATTTCGCTAAGTTTGATTTATGTTCCCAAAAAAACTATTTCG
>BPTO01000038.1 GCA_023705985.1 Candidatus Heimdallarchaeota archaeon
ACTCTTTCCCTACACGACGCTCTTCCGATCTATTCTATCCTTACTACAGTTCGTGAAATTAATCAACTAATAACAAAAGAAAACGATCGAAATATACTGATTCAAGAAATTTGCAAATGTTTTGTAGAGAATCGTGGGTTTTACAGTGCTTGGATAGTACTTTTTAATGAGAAAAAGGAATTTCTTACTTATTCTGAATCAGGTATAGGTGATGATTTCCACCCTATGTTAGACTGTTTACAAAAAGGAAAATTGTTTGAAGGTTGCGAAGAAGTATATTCTCACGAAAAAACATCAGCAATTATTGATGTATCAATAAAATGCCCTAGTTGCCCTTTAAGGCATGATTACAAGGAAAGAGCAAGTATGGTAACTGTATTAGAAAATGAAGAGAAGAAGTTTGGAGTTCTTACAATCTCTTTATCTTCTGAGTATTTAGAAAAAAAAGAAGAAATAGTACTGTTAAAAGAAGCTGCTGATGACATAGCATTTGGCTTACATAAAATTGAGAAACAAGAACAAGTTAAACTAGCAGAGGAGGAGAAAGAGAAAAAAGCTCATGAATTAGGAGAAAGAGTGAAAGAGTTAGCTTGTTTACTTGAAATTTCAAAAACAATCGCATACTCATCAGACTTAGAATCGACTTTTAGGAATCTTCTAGAGCTAATCCCTTCAGCTTATCAATATCCCGAAATTACAATGGCTAGGATTAATTATAGAGAAGAGGTTTTTACTACACTTGATTTTGTTTTGACAGATTGGAAATTGTCATCAGATATTATGATTGAGGGAGAAAAAGCTGGACAAGTTGAGGTTTATTACAAGGAAAAGATGCCGGAAATAGATGAAGGTCCATTTCAAAAAGAAGAGAGAATTTTAATAGACACAGTCGCAAGATTAGTCTCTCAACATGTTTTAAGACTTGAAGGACTAGAAGATATTAAGGAAATTGCAGACATACTCATTACAGTTTTCAATAATTCACCTATTGGAATGTCTACATATGCTTCTACCGGAGAATGTTTATCTGCTAATGAAATACATGCAGAAATGGTAGGTGCTTCAGTTGAGCAGCTATTAAATCAGAATTTCAATGAAATAGAATCATGGAAAAAATCTAATCTTCTATTAGCTGCAAAAAAAGCTCTATCTAATCTTGAAACAGTAAGGTTAGAGATTCTATTTGAAACCTCTTTTGGGAAAGAAGTATGGTTGGACTACAAGTTAGTTCCTATTACTTCAAGGAATGTGAATTTTTTGCTTGTGTTTGTAGTGGATATTAATGAGAGAATAGAAGAAGAAAAGAAGTACAGAAATTTGTTCAATCAAACAAGTGATTTAATATTTTTATTGCTTATTGAAAAAGATTATAGTTCAGCAAAAATTGTTGAAGTAAATGACTCTACATGTAACAAACTTGGATATACCAGAGATGAAATTCTCGATATGACAATTTTTGATATATATCCAATGATGAATAAAGAAAGTATAATGAATATTGAACAGATAGTGATGGATACAGGACAACTCTCTGTGGAAAGCGTTCTAAAAGCAAAAGATGAAACTATTATACCTGTTGAAATTAAGTCTATTTTCTACAATATTGGTGGTGAAATGTTTCTTCAATCTGCAGCACGTGACATTACAGAAAAAAAACAAGCAGAAGACTATTTAAGACAACAAATGGAAGAAACGGAATTACACCTAGATATTATCACCCACGATCTGTCTAATATGTTCTTAATTGCAAAAGGTTTTCTAGATATTGCTCTGGAGGGTGATTTATCAGAAGAAGCTAAAGATTCTATAAAAAGATCTAAATCAAGCTTGATTCAATGTGAAAACTTGATTAAAAATGTTACAACACTGTTAAAACTAAAAGAATCAAAAGATTATGATTATCAACCAATTAATTTTGAAAAAACTATTCTGAAAGCAGAAAACCTTACAAAAGAATTATATCCTAAAAAGAAAATCGAAATAAAGAAAATAAACTTTGATCAGAACTTCTTGTTAAAGGCTGATATACTATTCGAACAACTGATTATAAATCTTCTAACAAATGTAGTAAAGAGCGATGCTCGTGATATTGTACGAATAGAAATTCAACTAGAGGAGTGTGAAGACAGAGAATGCATTATCTCTATTTCCGATTATGGATGTGGAATACCAGAAAAAGAGCGTGAAGGTATATTTGACAGATACTCAGAATTCAGAAAAAAAGGGGAAGGATCAGGATTAGGATTGTTCATTGTGAAAAATATAATCGACAGATATAAAGGCAAAATTTGGCTAGAAAACAGGGTAAAAGAAGATTTCACTAAAGGTACTGTTTTCAAAATAAAAATAAATCAATGGAAAAAAGAAGAACAGAAAAAATGAATACCTGAATAACATAGCTTGTATTCTTGACCAGATATTCATGTTTTGCTATTCAAGTGATTTAGGAACTGTAAGACCAATAATTCTATAATCTATTTTTTTATCAAATTCTTTTGGGTTATATATTCTTCTACCATCTACTACACAAGGTTTTTTCATGTGTTTTTCAAAGAATTCAGGCTGCAAGGACTTGAATTCATCCCATTCAGCACATATTATTGCACAATCTGAGTCTTTGAGAACATCTTCAACTGATTCAACAAATGTGATATTTGTTCCATCATCTTTAAAAGCTATTTCAGCTGATTCCTTAGCTTTTGGGTCGTAACCTTTGACAATAGCTCCTTCTTTAGTAGCTTCTGATGCTATCCTTCTACTTGGAGCATAACGCATGTCATCTGTTCCAGGTTTGAATGCAAGTCCCAACAATGATAACGTTTTACCTTCTAGTGATCCTATCATCTCCTTAGCCAGAGTAATAGCGTGTAAAGCTGCTCTATCATTGACATCAACTACACCTTGGAGTATTTGTGGTTCAAGCCCTCTTTGACGGGCAAATGCCATAATGGCATTAACATCTTTGGGGAAACAGCTTCCGCCCCAACCTAGACCAGAACCTAGGAATCTGTGATTTATTCTATAATCCAGACCAACTCCTTTAGCTACCAACCCTATATCAACACCAGGTACAAGTTCAGCTATTTTAGCTAATTCGTTAATAAAAGAGATTTTTGCTGCTAAGAAACAGTTATTGCCATATTTCACTAATTCTGCACTTTCTATATTCATTCTTAAAATTGGACATTTTTCTCCAATATGTTCACCATAAAACTCCTCATACAGCTCTTGTAAGACTGTTCCGCTCTGTTCATCGTATTCTCCAATAATAATCCTATCGGGCCAAAAAGTATCTTCAATGGATCTTCCTTCAGCGAGAAATTCAGGTTGCATGCAAAGTCCTATATTCTTACCAATTTGCTTCCCTGAGTTTTCAATTAGAGCTTTTCCTACCATGTTCCTTGATGTTCCAGGAACAACTGTAGATCTAACTACAACAAGATGATAATCATCTTTATTTACTAAAGCTTTACCAATATCCTCTCCAGCTTGTCGCATATAATCCAAATTGATCGATTTGTCAACATGATTGAAAGGTGTGCCAACTATTATTAAACTGATATCAGATTTCATTACAGCTTCGTCTCTGCTAGTTGTGCAAACCAAATTACCAGCTTTTACAACTTTTTCAAGAAGTTCGTTTAAACCTTGTTCATAGAATGGTGCAATGCCTTTATTGATTAATTCAGCATTCTTGACGTTTCGAGTGCTGCAGATTGTCTTTATACCTCTATCTGCAAAACATACAGCAGTCACCAATCCTACAAAGCCTGTTCCAATAATAGAAATTCTAGCTTTTTCCATAACTTTAGTATTTTTAAAGTGTTTAAAAATTAATCTATCTGCCTCTATGCTTCTAGTATTTGAGTGTAATAGTTTGGAAATAGCTGGGGATTAAAACATTTTTGTGTTCTTTCCTAACCACCGTATCCTTGGGAGTATGTACCATTATTTTCTTTCCGTTTAGATTTTCAATATATTCATCTAAGAGAGGAGCTGAAGTATGACCACTTATTTGAGCAGTGTAGATGTTTTGTTGATAAAGTTGCGATGAGATTGGGTTAGATGTTCTTAGGGCGTATCCTAAAGTATTTGGAGCTTGATATCCACATAGCAAAACTCCTGTTTCAGAATCTTCTCTTGTTGCTTCCAATAAACGACGGGCTGTACCACCTTGTAGCATTCCATTACCTGCAATTATGATATCTCCTTCTTCAAAATCTTCAGGATGTAATGTTTTAGCAGTTGAATAATCAGCTTTGACTCCCATTAGTTTAGTAATATCGGCAGACATACCTACAACTTTTACTTTATGTTTTTTTGTAACTCGCAATCTTTCTAATCTCTTTAACATTTCTTGTGATCTACCAATAGAAAAAGCTGGAATAATCAATCTCTTCGATCCTTCAACAGCTTGAAGGATAGAAACATTAGGATCTTGAGCGTTAATCTCTCTATTGTAGTAAGTACCATCGAAAATGGTAAGATCACTATCAATAGGAAATCTTGCTCCTTGGAAAAGCTCACTTCCATCGAGAGAGAAATCTCCAGTAAAGAAGATTCTTTTACCAAAAATATCTATATCAAAACCAAAACTGCCAAAAATGTGAGCTGCAGGATAAGGTGTGATTTCAAATCCTGGGCTAATTTCAATAGTTTCTTTAGCTTTAATTTTATGAAAGACATTAAACAAATTAACTAAATTTGATTCCTGCAAAAATGAACGATTGAGAGCAGTTAATTGGTTATCAGGTATATTGTTACCTTTTATTATAGAAGCAGTATTATAGAGAAGTTTACTCGTAAGAAGCTTTGTTGTCTCACTAGCATACCAGTTTTTACCATTTTCAGGTGAAATAAAGTAAGGTAAACAGCCTGTGTGATCCAAATGAGCGTGCGAAACTAGAACTGTTGAAACAAATCTCAAAGCATGATGCCATCTAGGAATAGCATAATTAGATACACTAAAACCGCAATCAAGTAAAATAGCATTGTTATTATGCTGGATTACAACACCCATATTACCTATTCCCCCACCACCTAGGAAAGTAATCTTTATTTTCTGAGCTTGTTTAGGTGATGAATAAGCAAGTATAACAGCAAATTTTTGTACCATTTCTTTAGGAAATTTCATCACTTCTTCTATATTTACAGATTTAGCTTCAATTTTACTTAAATGAGGTTGAAAAACAGGATCTACTTGCATAGGAACAGGAGGATGACCTTCAGATTCAAATAATAATTCGATTTCTTTTTCCAATTGTGCAATAGTTGTTTTTTCTTCCTGTATATGTTTTTTTGAGATGGTTTTTGTAATGTTGTAAGATAAATCTGAAAGAATATTGAAATCTACAAAAAAGTCCAAATAGTTCATTACTTTGGATGAAACACTATTAGCAAGCTCATCGATATATTGATGTCTAGTGAGAAGATTTTTACTTGTTCTTTCAATACTTATACATAATTCCTCCTCCCTTCTATCCAAAATAGTATTTAATTTTAATTCAGAATAATATTTGCTAAAATCGCTGTAAAAGATTGGTTTGAAACCTATTTCTCTAGAGAAATGCAGATAGCTAAGATAACTAATCTTTTGAGGTTTTTTAAATAAATTTTTCAGAATTTCATTAACCCAAAAGAATACTATCATATCTTTGTGAGAGATTTTTTCTTCCTTAAACAAATTTTGTAAAATAGCACGATAAGTCTCAAAATTGAGTATATCTTTAAGATACAAACCTACGAGATAAGCAGGAATTAAATCAGAATAGTCACTATCTATTTCGTTCCAAGAGAGTTTGAAAGTATTAATAATATCATGATTATCACATAAGTAATAGCTATCTGAGCTCTTTGCTAAATAGTTGTTAATCTCTTTAATTATGTCTAAATAAATAATGTCAGTTTTTTTGCTGTCTATTTGAATATTCGCTTTTTCTTGCAATAATATGTTTGTAAAATCTAAGATGTTTATCATGATTATTCACATTAAATAATGTTGGAACAATGTTAATTTGATGAACTACTCCCAATTAAAGGAAGGAAACTTCTGCGATATTCAGTTAAATCTAGTGCTTGTAATCGAAAAAAGTGAGGAGAAAATTCAATTTATTCCTCTTCGTCTTCTCTTGTATCGCTTTCTAATAATCCACTGAAAGCATCACGAAGTTCGCTTTGAAGAGCTTCTTTCATTTGTGTAGTAGATTTTTGAGGAGCTGCAGGAGCTACAGGTGCAGGTTCAAATGGAGAATCATCATCCATTTTATCATTCCTTGCCAGTAATTTCTGTTTTAATTCAGATTGGTAACCAAAAGGTGAAGCACTTGCACCACTTTCTAAAGATTCCTTGTTTTGCGCTGCTTGTCGTTCTTTTTTATGTGTATCAGGATCAATTTTAGTAAGACCCGCTTTTGCACCAGCAATCATAGAAGATGATGGACCACCCATTGGACCCGCAGGAGCTGGAGCTGGTTCTCCTGGTCCTCCTGGCCCTCCAGGTTCTCCTGGTCTTTCTGTAGGAGGAGCTTTTGATAAGGAGCCTGCCATATTAGCTATCTCACTAGCAAATCCTGATCCACCGAAAGGATTTCCACCTTGCGGAGGGTCACTTGAGGGACTTGGAGTTGAGGGCGCTGCAGATAAATTTGGTGCTCCGATGGAATCACCAGAAGGAGCTGCAGCAGACAAATTAGGTGCTTCTGCTGAAGGAAAAGAACCACTTGAAACTGAAGGACTTGCCATTGGTACTCCACTTGCCATTGGTCTTCCACTTTCAAGAGCTAAAACTCTATTCTCTAATGAAGCTAAAGCATCTTCCATCCTTTCAGTAGACTTAACCATAATGGAACCTATGCTTTCAATTAACTTTGTAACTTTCAAGATAGCTTTCTTTGAGGATGCTGAACTTCCAGCTGAAAGTAAGCCATCTAGATAATCGTCAAGTGACATTATATCATGATAACTCTAGAAAGGAAATATAAAAAGTCTATGATTATGATAGACTTCAAACAAAGGTTTGGTTAAAAGACTAAAGCATATTTTAACAAAAAGTTTTGATGGAGATTCAACCAAAGACTTGTGATAATATTTCAATCACTCTTTCTATGTCCTCTATTGTGATTCCATAATAAGTTACAAACCTTAGAAGATTATCACCCATTAAAGTTGCTAAAACACCCTTATTTGAAAGTTTTTTTATTGCTGTGTTAGCATCGAAGGAAGAATTGGAAGTATCAACGATTACAATATTTGTATCAGTAGGTTTAATATTGAGATTTGGGAATTGTATTAAACATTTTTCTAACAATTTAGCATGTCTATGATCCTCAGAAAGACGATCAATCATATTGCTAAGAGCATAAATACCAGGAGCAGCTATGATACCAGCTTGTCTCATACCTCCACCTAGAACTTTTCTGTTCTTTCTAGCTTTGTGAATGAATTCTTCTGTTCCAACAACTACAGAACCAACAGGACAACCAAGTCCTTTACTCAAACATATCTGAATACTATCAACGTTTTCAACTATTTTTGAAGCAGGAAGACCAGTAGCTACTGCAGCATTGAAAATTCGTGCTCCATCCATATGCACAGCTGCCCCATTAGCATGAGCTATCTGAGATAAAGTATCAATATTCTGCTTAGGGATAATCTTCCCTCCTCCCCTGTTGTGAGTGTTCTCTAGACATAATAACTTTGGTTCTACCCAGTGAACATTGTAATCTCTTGTGAATATAGATTCAACATCTTGTGGATCCATTAATCCATCTTCACCTTTAATAAGAAAAGGATAAGCTCCAACTATTTGACCTATCCCCCCAACTTCGTACATGTAGATGTGACATTCAGATTCCAATACTAATCCTTCTCCTCTATTGAGATGAGTCATTTCTGCAACAAGATTTCCTTGGGTTCCACTCGAAACAAGTAGACCAGCTTCTTTTCCTAAAATCTTAGCTGTTAAAGCTTCTAATTCTATAACAGTAGGGTCTTCTCCCCAAACGTCATCTCCTAACTTTGCATTAATTATTGTATCCATCATTTCTTTTGATGGTAATGAAAAGGTATCAGAACGAAGATCAATCATGTGTGTGAGAGAAATGAGAATGTTTTAAGTTTAACTGATGGAAACTATAATATTTGGAAATAGTTATTATTGAGAAAATCTTGTGGTGGTTAATGACTAAACTGTATACAAAATATGCCAAAATCTATCATGAGATGTATCAATCTATTTTTGATTATGAAGAAGATTTCAAGTTGTTTCATAAGATATTAGAGAAATTAAAATGTAAGAAAATACTGGAATTGGGGTGCGGGAGTGGTAATTTAGCTCCTTATTTCACAAAGGCTGGTTATGATTATACTGGTTTAGATATTGCAGAGGAAATGTTGGATATTGCCAAAAAACTCAATCCTAAAACCTCTTTCGTCTATGGAGATATGAGAAATTTAGATTTAAGAGAATCCTATGAAGCGATTATTATAACAGGACGATCTTTTTGTTACATGACAACAAACGATGATGTTATGAGAGCTCTATCGTCAATTAATCAAGCTTTAGCTGAAAATGGGTGGCTGATTTTCGATAACTTTAATGCTAATATCATTTTTTTAGGTTTCCAAGAAAAAATGTTCCACGAAAGTAAATATGGAAATCGCTACTACAAAAGAACAAGTACTACAAGAATGACTTTAGAGCATGGATGGACATGGGATTGGCATGCTCTATATGAAGTAGAGGAAGATGGAAAGAAAGAAACTTTTGAGGATGATACAATTTTAAGAGCCTTTACTGAGGATGAGTTGGGATTATATCTTAAGATGAATGGTTACAGAATTAGAGAAGTAATACGAGAAGATCCAGGATTAGTGGTTGTTGCTCAAAAATCAGAAATAAAACAAACAATAGCTAAGAAGAATTATTTCGTAATCTCTGAAAAATGAAAAAAAAGAAGGAATAGTGAATTCCTTATATTATATTATGACCTTTTTCTTCTTAAGGAAGCAGTTACAATGAATATGACTGTTATACCGACTACAATACTAATCGCAAGAGTAAATTCATTGAGTGTGGGTATTATATATTTAACATATTGACAATTAGAATGAGAACTATCAATTGAGCCATCACTAGCAACAATAGCGTAGAAGTAGGATCCCTCTGTTGGTAGGGTGTCAATAAATTCACTAGAAGAAACAGTTGCGATAGATGTGAGACTCTCAACAGACCAGATGTAAGTAGAAGAACGGTAAACATAGTAAGTAGTTGCACCTAGTACATCATTCCAATCTAAATAAATAGTATTGCTTTCAGTTGGATTGGGAAGAATTATAGAGAGTTCTGGGGAAGATATTTTGTATTCAACATATTCACAGTTAGAGAGTGAAGTGTTTCCTGTAAAGTGCTCAACCATTATTACATAGAAGAAGTAACCTTTAGTAGTTAATGTATCACTGAAATTGCTAGAAGTAACAATAGCTAAGGGAGAAAGTCCTTCTGTTGACCAGATAAAGGAAGTAGAACGATATACATAGTAGTTTTCTCTACCGAGCTGATCATTCCAATCTAAGTTGATTATACCAGTTGTACTAGGATTGGGAAAGATATAAGCTAGAATAGGAGTTATAGGATAACAACTTTCTGTGGAAACGACCTCTGTGGATGTCCATGAGGAAGAAAGCGTGTCCCAACGTTTATAGAAAATATCCAAATCAGTTCCACAAAAACTATAATCAGTATAATCACTCCAAGCTACATGGACATTATCTGCATAATCTACGATAAGTGAAGGTCGTCCAGCAAATTCTGTACTCTCTGTGGAAATAACATCTGTGGTTGACCAAGACTCTGAACTAGCGTCCCAGTTTTTATAAAAAATACTTCCTATGTCACCATCAACACCTGCATATTCAGTCCAATCTTCCCAAGCTATGTGGACATTACCGGAAGAACCAATAGAAAGAGAGGGAGTTGAAGAACTTTCTGTACTCTCTGTAGAAATAACCTCTGTAGTTGACCAAGACTCTGAACTAGCGTTCCAGTGTTTGTAAAAAATATCCCAATCTATCCCAGCCCCATTATAATCAGTCCAATCTTGCCAAGCTATGTGGACATTGCCTACGTAATCCACAGCGAGAGAATTATAATAAGAATAAGTTGAACTCTCTGTAGAAACTAACTCTGTAGTTGACCACGACTCTGTACTAGCGTTCCAGTGTTTGTAGAACACATTAGGGTCTTCTAAGTATTCACTGCCATAAATAAACTCATCCCAAGCTACATGGACATTCCCAGCAGAGTCAACTGCAATAGAAGAAAACAAAGAGTAATTTGCATTATCAACTGAAATAACCTCTGTTATCGACCATGTGGAGGAAGTAGAATTCCATCGTTTGTAGAAAATATCTTTATCAACCCCACTACCAGAATAATCAGTACCATCATCCCAAGCTACATGGACATTCCCAGCAGAGTCAACTGCAATAGAAGGAAAAAAAGAATCTTCAGTACTCTTTGTAGAAATAACCTCTGTAGTTGACCAAGACTCTGTACTAGCGTTCCAGTGTTTGTAGAAGATATCATAATCGTACCCACAATCTATATAATTTTCCTTATCCTGCCAAACTATGTGGACATTATCCACAGAATCAACAGCAAGTGAAGGATACTCTGATGCTCTATTATTTTCAGTGGAGATAAGCTCTGTTATCGTCCACGTGAAGGAAGTAGAATTCCATCGTTTGTAGAAAATATCATATAAACCATCCCCTGTAAATTTGTGGTCTGTTTCATCATGCCAAGCTATATGGATATTACCCGCAGAGTCAACTACAATAGAAGGATTCATTGACACACTCGTTTTTTCTGTTGAGTCTAACTCAGCATCATTCAATTTTGATGATGATTTATCAGAAAAAGTTATGATCTTCTGAAATTCTTCTTCCTCTTGTAGTGCAACAGTATTTACTGTTTTAGTAGAAGAAGCACTTATTAATAAACCAATCAAAATCACATTTATAATCATGTATATTGTCTTTTTTTTCTTATTAATTTTCATAATATCACCTTCATAATAGAATCATATTATACTTGACTTAAACAAAAAATTTGAATCACTTAATATTTTCATTAGAATTAGAATTATAAATGTTTGTGGAGAATTCAGAGAATATTTCTAGTCTCTCAATATCCTTAAGACACTAACTTCATTTTTGGAAAATCTTTTTCTTTATACTGGTTCTTGGAGGTTGTTTAGTATCTAGATACATTAACAAAGATGTATGTGAAGTAATAATGTGTATGAAAATAAAATCATTCCAAACAATTATTGCAGCTATGCTATTCTACATGGCAAAATCGGTCTCATAGAAATTTTATCGGTTCAGGTATCTCATCCACATATTTAAGGAAAGAATCAGGCCAATTTTTCCTATCTAGTCCTTTTTGAGCAATAAATGCTGTAAGAATCCTTTCAAAAGATCCTCCACCACATCCAGACCATAACTCTATGTTTCCTTCAGCTTTTACTGTGAATCCTTTAGGATATTTATGACCTATGATTGAGATATTTTGTATCTCTAACCATTCACTTTCTTCTCTTGATCCTCTGTACGGCATATAGGCTTCGTAGTCGATTGTTCCTACAATCAATTCATCTTCATCACTTGTTTCACCTTGAGAAGCTTGTTCAAGCCACCAAGGCATAACTCTTGCTTCTCTAACCTCAAGTTCCAGAACTTTTTCAAAAACTTCTCTTATTTTATATCTTGTTTCAACACCTATTTTCTTGACTTGTTCAGGAGATCCGATAAATAATGTTTCAATTCTATGTAATTCATCTACGCGTTCAAAACCAAAAGCTGAACCTGATTCGTAACGATATGTGGGACCACTCCAATCATAAATTTTGATTGGGAGGCTTTCTTTAGCTAAAGTCTTACCTTGTAACCAAGGCCAGAAAGGTGGACATTGGGCATAGGAGAGACCACCAATAGGAGCTGTGATTTTATCGAATAGCATCTCTGATGGTATCGTCTTAGTTATCGTTATGAAATCAGCTATTTCTTCAAATAATTCAGGATTTGCTTCCTTAGGTTGAACAACAAAATATGGTTCGAATCCCCCTTGATAAAGCCCTTCTGCATGACCTGATCTCAACCAGACAGACCAATCAACTAGTTTAGGAATCATCATCTGATGAAAGCATAGCGGCTGATAAACTACATCTACCATTATTTTCTTTACAGCTTCTGCGAGGGTTGTGATAGAAGGCGAAAGAATCCATTGATTACGATAATTTGTACGATGAATCCAGTTGGCTTTTTGGAGTAATGTTGTTGGGTTATCCTCTGTATGAAGTTCTTTCTCACCAGAATACCAGACTATTTCATGATGTTCTTTTTTAGCACCATGCATCTGTTTAGATATTTTTTCACTTACAAGTTTTATTATTCTTTCAACTGCTCCTTTTTCGATGAAATCTTCCTCCATCTTAGGATCAATTGTAATTAAAGCTATTTTTTTACCTTCAACCTCTTTGAACTCTATTGACTCGGTTAGAGGAAGAGAAAAAGCACTTTCAGGTATAATTTCAATTTCAGTTTCAATAACATATTTAATGAATTCAAAACCTCTTACTCCAACTCGAAATTTCTTACCTATAGCTGGACCAAGTAGTTTACGGATCCTTAAAATCGCTACATGGGGAGAAATAGAGTTGTCAGAAGAAATATCTATTCTTAATTTCTTATCTCCAATTTTCCATTTTTCGATTTTAAAATTGCCTTCATCTTTAATTTGATTGATATTTGTTGAAAAATCATTAAAGAATTTAGTGAGTTCTTCTTCACTTTCAGAAGGTAAGATTCCGCTAAGGATAAAGGATGCTTCTAGATATTGTTTCATTATTGTCATTCTAGAATAATTTATAGCTATTTTAACTGTTATGGCAGAAGTCCCATTACTTTGGGTGGGGGATGAATGCTAGATGGTTTACTTTAGTATAGAATCAGCTTTTTATACTGAAAAAGAACTAAGAGGATGAACTTATGCTAACCTACAAAGTGCAACTGTACCCTAGTAAACAGCAACAAGCAAAATTCATTGAACAGTTGGATATTTGTAGAAAACTCTATAATAAATTATTAGAAGAGTACAAGAAAGCGCGAGAGAAGGGAGAAAAAATCACACAGATCAAAACTCAATCTTTTATAGTTTCACTAAAAAACAACTCTATGCCTGAATTGAAGGGGGTTTATTCTAAAGTTTTACAGATGGTCAATTATACTCTATGGGCAAATATCAAGAGTCTATCAAAGTTAAAAAAGAATGGACATGAAATTGGGCACTTGAGGTTTAAAGGAAAGGGATGGTATAAGACTATAAATTATAACCAGAGCGGATTCAAGATAGACGAACACAAAAACAAGATAACTTTCTCTAAAATAGGAACCATCAATTGTAGAGGACTAAATAATAGAGTGAGGAAAAATACAATTAAAGGGATAATTCTCAAGCGCACTCAAATGGGTAGATGGTTCGCTAATATACAAGTAGAAAACACTCCACTAGCTCTTCCTAGAACCAATAAAAGCGTAGGAATAGATGTGGGTGTTTCTTCGTTTATCGTCGACTCTGATGGTAGAAGAGTAGAGAACCCTAAGAATATTGACAAACAATTAAAGAAAATTAAGGTCAAACAACGGACTCTTGCTCGTAAAAATAAGGATTCAAAGAACTGGTTAAAAGCAAAGGTACAATTAGCTAAACTTTTAGAGCAAGTTACTAACCAACGTAAAGATTTCTTGCATAAAATCTCCAGATTTTATATTGAAAGCTATGACCTTATTTGCGTAGAAGACTTAAATATTATAAAACTCTCACAGAAAGGTAACAAAAATAACAAGCGGTCACGCACTCTTCATCGCAACATTTTAGACGCCTCGTGGGGGCAGTTCTTCAACTACTTATCTTATAAAGCTGAGAATGCTGATAAAGAAGTAGTTAAAGTTCATCCTAAAGGTACTACTCAAGAATGTTCTAGATGTGGACGAATAGTTAAGAAAAACCTTTCAACTAGAATACATCTTTGTCCTCATTGTGACTTAGAGTTAGACCGCGATTATAACGCTTCAATCAACATTTTGAAAAGGGGTACGGGATGTGCCTCTATACTTGTGGAGAACAGACCTCTGTACACTATCAGCGCTTCTGCTATTGTTAGTGGTCAAGTCTTTTCTATGAATCAAGAAACCCCTTCCTTAAGGTAGGAGTAGTTCATCTCTTACGAACAATGCTTTAAATGGAAATAAGAAATATGAAAGGGAGTTTCAATGGTTAATGGCCTTTTTTTTGTCTTTTTCAGTTCTTAAATAGTCCATTATAACATCCTTAAGATAATCTTCTGTTACTCTAACATCACTAATGAACTTGCCATCATCCATCATTAAATGACGAAAACCTGGTCGAAGTAGAGTCAAGTCATGAGAGCATATTATCATTGTTGTATTATGAAGTTTAATTGTATCTATTAGAAGGTTTATAATTATTCTAGCTAGTTCACTATCAACGTTAGCTGTGGGTTCATCAGCTAAAAGAATAGGAGTATATCTATTCAAAGCTACAGCAAGGCTTGCTCGCTGCCTTTCACCTGAAGAAAGCTCATCTGGGTAATATTGCATTTTATGGTCAATCATACATTGTACTGCTGTTTCTTTAGCGGTAACTTTATTGTATCTAGATTTCAAGAAGAGAAAGGGAATAATCATATTATCTCTCACAGGTATAGGATTGAATAGATTCGTCAATTGAGTGATGAAAGCAATGTTTCTTAATCTGAAATCTGCTCTAACATCGTCGTCTGCCTTTCCTAGATCAAAACCATTTATTCTGATAGTTCCTTCATTTTGCTTTAAGAGTCCTGCTAGAAGATTCATCAAAGTAGTTTTACCTACTCCCGAAGGTCCAGAAATAAAAATGAAATCACCTTGATTAATTGTAAGATTTATACTTTTCAAGACAAGATGAAATCCTGATTCTGATTCATAGCCTTTCTTTAACTCATTTATTTCTATAATTGGATTTGTATCCCTAGTTGGTTCGAATACTCTACTGAACAAGTGTTTAACATCATCGAATTGGGTACCCTCTTCTCCTTCTTCCATTTGATCATCCTCTGACTTTGTCAAAGTCTCAAGGATTTCTTCTCTTCTATAATTCTCAGGATTCCACATAACAGCTAGTTTTCTAGATGGGTGGACTTCGAATTCAGCTGTTGATCTTAAAGAAATTGCTGCTCTAACTGTGTCTGGAATACGGACAAGATTTGAGCTGTCAACATGGACTTTTTTCAGACTAGAAGATGCATGTAAAAAACCAAGCTCTTGTTTACCAGAATCTTTTTGGATGCTAACAAGACGACCATCTTGAATAAGGTAGCTTTTCTCAAAAACATTTCGGAACCTAATATCATGGGTGACTACAAGAACTGTCTTTCCTGTTTCCTTATTGATATTTCTCATACTTTCAATAACGTCTAGAGTGTTTTTTGTGTCAAGTTGACCTGTTGGTTCATCCGCCAGAAGTATGGGGTTATCATGTTTAGCTAAAGCTGCTCCCAAGCTTAATCTCATAGCCTCTCCTCCAGAGATTTTAGTTGCCTTGTTGTCTTTTACATGCGAAAGATTGAGGAGTTCTAGTAGTTCTTTTACTTCTTTTTTCGATTTCTCTCTAGGTTGGTAAAACATCTTCTTTAACATTAGAAGATTCTCTTCTACAGTTAATCTAGCAAAGATATTTCTACCTATGAATTGGTTTACCATACCGATATTTTCGAACCTAAATTTCCTTCTTTCTTTATTTGTCATCATGTCTAGTCTTTGACCGTTAACAGTAATCATACCACCTGATGGAGTGTCATTTCCTGATAGTAAGTTAGTTAATGTGGTTTTTCCAGCTCCTGAAGGACCAATGATAGAGACTAACTCTCCTTCATTTATAGTCATATTTATTCCTCTTAGAGCTGGTACTCTATATTCTGTAACTGGATCGAAATATATTTTCATTACATCAACACATTCTAACATTTTTTTCACTCCAAATTCTGTGGTTGATATCTTGCGAAATTAGTTTTGAATGTTGTAAAATACAAAGTGTAAAACAACACAGGCGCTATAACGAAACACATTATTATTCCTATGAATGGTACCTTTATGATGTAATTTATTCCTTCATAGAAATATACATTTATCATATAGAGAAAGATTTGCATTAAACCAAATCCAGCTACTGTTCCAATAGCTAATCCTGGTAATAGTCCTGCAATAAAAATCTCGAAAGCTGTCATCCTTATTATTCGCTTTTTCGATATCCCCATTTTCATTAATTTGTCATATTTAGCCGCTCTTCTTCCAAGAAGCTTGATTGGGTTCGTAACACTTATGAAAACTATTGCAGCTATACAAACTAATAGGGCAAAAACGAACTCTGCGACTATTACTGAATAAAATGGGAATGTGTTAAATCGCATATCTTCTGCTTCTTCTTTAGCTGAAACGACTTTAATATCCCATTTTTCAGCGATTTGTTCAGCTAATTCCTTATGATTCTCAAAGTCATCATCTAGATTGATTAGAAGTCTGTCTCTATATGTTCCTATAATAGAATCAAAAGTTTCTTCCAATAAAGCGAAATTTTCTAGGGTCATAACTAGAGCATTTTTTCTTGAAGTAGCTGTTTCATCATAAGGACCATATGCATGGAAAACTGGGAAGTAATCAAATTCACTAATTATGTTGAATTCTACTCCTTCAGAAACAGAACCATCGTAAATGAATTTAAAATGATTGTTGTCACCATTTTGGTTCACAAATATTTGAAAAGGTTCTGAAACAAGCATTGTTGCATTCTGTTCTAGAGTAGGTAGATCAGTCTCCCAATTCTTATACATTTTTTTAGGTATCCGATACGCTGTTTGTAGGAAGTCGTCTATATCGGCAATTGTGTAAACGTTAATACTTTTCCCTTTGTATATAGTTTCAACTAAGGAGACATTAGAAACACTTTCTACTTCAGGAAGAGCTTTTATATAATTTAGAATCGTTATATTATGGTCATCCCAATACTTAACATAAAGATCGCTTCCTGCAGAGAAATAAGCATCCTTTTCATAATTATATTGGATTGTTATTGGGACAACAAATGATGGGATTAGAATAGCAAAGATTGTTATGTAAGATAGGAAAATGTTATTGAAGAGTTCAACATCTGACCTTATTTCTACAAGTGAGAACGTTTGAATCGTCTTCCTTATAGCCCATACAACCTTGCTTAAAACAATCATGAAAATGTTGTGAATATCCTTTATTAGTAATCCAACCCCTAATAACAGGATTAATATCCCTATTCCAGCCATATAGACAAATGACATCAGAATCGTTACTCCTTGAACGGGATCAAGTCTACCTTCAAGAAAGCTTCTTAGAAAAATAGCCCCTGCTACTATACCTCCACCGATTAGAATTAGTAAGATTCTATTGCGTTTGATTTTCGTTAATAAACTTGAAAGTCTTCTTAGTGCCTTTCTACCTGTAGTTCTTTTCCCTTTGGAAATCTGTATAACTTTTGGTAGAGAAACTAGAACTAAAGAAAAGAAAGAAAATACCATAGCTAATTGAGCATAAGAAAAGCTTACTGAGTAAAACGTAGCTTTGAAGCTGAGCAAATTATCTATTTTTAGTAGTAATGGTACTAATATTAGCGCTCCCCCTAATCCAATGAAAGTTGCTATAAATGATTCTACGAATTTAAATGATGTGTATTTTATTCCAATCCTGAAGATTGATTCACCTTTCGATTGTAAAATTTCAATCTCTTGCTCAAAGCTAGTAGTAAAAAGTTCGTTTGTTTCAAACACAAGAAATAGGGCTAGGAAAAGTACAGGTACAGCTAATGTATAGAATAAAAATTGTGACGATGCTAGGTTAGGCTCAAAAATGTTAATTATCTTTATGAATTCATTTTCCTGTGTCCACCAACCAGAAGGAGCAAATTTCAAAGAATGCTGGTTGTCTAAAATTAATCCATTGATTTCATTTTTCAAATTGGATAACTCATTTAGTTCTATTAGATTAAAATCGTAAATGAATTGAATATCCATGGTTATCAATGTGTTTAATGGTTCAATTTCAGAAATACTATCAAAATAGAACTCATGGAAAGTAAAAGCACAGAACATTTCCAGAAGGTTAGTTGAAGTATCATAAGGAACATTGTTTGCAATACACAACTCCTTCAAGTCTACTGAATGAGTGCCAATGATACCTACTACAGTGAAGTTAGCATATGTACTTCCCAAATGATAAACATAATTGGTTCCCCAGCACGTGATATTTCCACCAACTCCTGTTTCCATGGATATTGCTGTAGCGTATGTTAAGATGATTTCGCCTTTTTCTTCAGGAACTCTACCTTCAACAAGAAGACTCTCTATGATTGGAAGATAATTGTCTGAAAGTCCAACGTAACTGCAAGATTGAATAGTTTCATAGATAACATCTCCTGTTAAAGTCATTGTTATTGATAGTGAATATTCAAAACCTACAATCATCTTCTCTACAGAGACAGTGTTTCTTGATATAGTCTCAAATACTTCGTTAAAAACCAATCCAGGAAAATCAGAATCAAACGTTCCTTCTTGAGGGTGATATCTATTTTCATAAGGATAAAATACGCTTAATGATGGTAAATTGTTACTAGTCAGATCTATTTGTTCAGTATATTCTATTAAGATATTTTGTTGTTTTGAATCATATAGAACAGCGCTGGTAATTATTATGATTGACAAAACTGATAAACCTAATATGCTAACCAAATAACGTCTTTTATTAGCTTTAAAAAGAATAAAAAGCGTTGTAAAGAAATTGAAAATAAAAAGCCAGAAGTTCAACGTAACAAGTTTTACCTTTTTTGTATTTTGGTATACTGGTCTAGTTAAGAATTTCTTTATATTGGCGTAAATCCTGTTTATCCACTTGAAAAAGATTAAGTAAATCAAGCCTATGCTCACGATAACTATAGTTAAAGCCATTCCTACTTTATGCCAGAATATTGAAAAAGCTGTTATTTTCTCAATGTAGTAGTAAATAGCCTTTTCTGGCAAATCTAATGATAAATTACTAGTAATAAGAAATGAAATATAACTGGTATTATAGAATAAAGGTTCATCTAAATATGACTTGGATAATAGGGTTGTTCTACAAAAGACATAAGATTCTAGATTCCTCCAATCCATTGAAAAGGAACTATAGATGTCTCCTGGTACAGCGTGGGAGAGAGAAATTGACTCTTTTGAAATGTCTGTTTGGTTAGCTTTTACGATTACTATGTCAGCACTATATTCCTTATTTGAAAAGAAGTCTTCATAGCTCATATACGGACCTGAGCTTATTCCTACGTATGTATAATTATCAAAGGTTTGTATTATTATGTCTTGATATTTATAGACCCCTATATCGATTTTATTAAACATAGCAAAACTGACATCTGATTCAATTGGAAATATACATGAATAGAGTTTCCCATTTCTCAAAAGAACGTAATGACCCATTTTATTGTCATCAATAGCTAGCAAAGTGTCGAATTCTCCTTCAGTGGAAACCCATTGACTCACTATGGTATTCTCCACTTGAGATGTTCTGATGATTGTGTGATTCCTATATCCATCTCCCCAAGCTGGTGTCAGAAAGAATGCATAGATCGATCCATTTACCCAGAAGATTTTTTGGAGATTGGGATAATTTATGAAAATTTTCCAACTATCCTCTTCGATGTTTGAAGAACTATCTATTGAGAAATCCCATACACGTACATAAGTCCGCTCTGAAAGCATGCTGTAAGGTACACTCTCCCCAATTATTAGATGAAAATCTTCTTCATATTTATACATCCAAAAACTAATTGTTTGCCATCGGGGATTAGTAGAGAAAATAGGTGTGACTTCTCCTCCAGAACCATAAGTCCAAGTGTACAATTTAAAATCATAATATGCTGTGCTTCCTCTATAAGCAAAAATCAGTTGAACTCCATCATCGATATCTGAAACTTCGAAGATTTCTTCAACATTTTCTTCTTTAACAACTAAATATGTCTGGTTGCCATGAACATGATAAATAACAAAAGTACCATTCTCATACATAACTTGAACAAACAGGTGTAGAGCATTTCTATCATCAAGAACTGTCTTGGTTTGAATTTTTGTAATAGTTAGCTCTTGCTCAATGAGAAAATAAACTTGTTCGTTTTCTGCATAATCCTCTTGTATTGCTGAATGTACGATAAGATCATTTGTTGCCACTATAGAAAAAGTAAACAATAGTAAAATGCTTAATACCAGTATCTTTCGCTTTATCACGTTTTCATGATTATTGAAACATTTAAATATTTATCGTATCTTGATGTCTAGTGTTTTGAGAATAGGTTTTCTCAAATACTGCAGTTTTAGTCGTTAAAACTTGATTTTTAACAGAAACTGCTTGTGAAACACTGTTTCATATAAGAATATGGTGTGTAGTGAAAAATGTTCTAGACTTGATTATTGTAAAAAATCGAAGTAAAGATAGAAAAGCTAAAAATTGTTAATTAATAAATTGATATTAGCTTTTCTTTTCATTTATTCTGTTTTTTTCAGACTCTTTTGTAATCCTTTTTGAAAGAAAACTAGCCAGCGCTAGCATCACGATTAAAACCCCAAATATGATGTAGAAATAGAGATTAAACTGCCCTGCAGCAGCTTCAAATTGTTCTGGACTTAAACTAGCAATGTAATCTGGAGGATTACCGCCTAATAATTGAACACCAAAGAATGCATAAAATATTGAACGGGGAATTGATCCAACAAATGTAGCAAGGGTATATTGTTTCCATTTTATATTTGAAAGACCTGCAGCGTAAGATACTGGATCAAACATGATTATAGGAACAGCTCTTCCTACAATTATAGCCCATATCCCCCATTTTTCAATATTTTATGCATTCTAGATCGGAAGAGCACACGTCTGAACTCCAGTCACGTGGCCTTATCT